>OOHM01000002.1 GCA_900320405.1 uncultured Pseudomonadota bacterium | reverse complement strand
CGCAACCAAGCAAAACAAAATTGGTGCAACCGGTGCAAACTTTACAAACGGCAGTGTTGTTGAAACAACCGGAACCGAAGGCGTTGTTACCCAACGCGGAATTTTTAACCCGGAAACAGACACCGAAACCGGCCCATTTGGTGATGTGCACGTTGCATCTGGGCACGAAGGGGATTTAGTTACCGCCGGATCTGTCCTTGAACCGTTGACATACGCGTCTCAGGCCGCTGATGACTACTGGGGGCATGTTCACCCAATTGACAATGAATGCATTGAATATGTTGCAAATGCCGAACATACAGATGCAAATTGTTTACTGTGGCAATTGGCAAATAAAACCGACACCCCTGTACAAAGATGTCAAACCAACGCAGACTGTGGGAACCCAGAAGGTAACCGTTGTGGTATTCTGTGTGTAAGTGGAATGTGTCAACCGCAAAATTGTTAAAATTCAATTTAAAACAAGTAAAACATTCGGGCGCATTCCGCCGCTCTGTTGCGATTGGATACGCCCGTATTAACCACTAATTTTCTTCTTTCTTAATTGGCTCGGCCAATTTGGACATTGCGATAACCATTTCCATACCGCGTTGTAATTGATAATCGCGCGCATCTTTTTCCGCATCGGTCAGGTTTTCATAGTCTTCATCATCATCTTCATCATCGGTTTTGCCGCTTTTATCTTTTGAACGCGCCTTTTTCTGGGCCGCATCGTTCTTTAAAGAATTACGGAAAGACGCCTCGGAATACATACTTTCGCGTTTTTCTATTGGCTTGACCTTGCTCTGCAAAACCTCTACATCCGGTGTAATACCGGTATTCTGAATTGATGTGCCACTGGGCGTGTAATACCGCGCAATTGTTATATGAATTGCCGTCCCGTCGCCCAATGGTTTCTGTTGTTGAACACTGCCTTTGCCGAAACTTTGTGACCCCATAATAATTCCGCGTTTATTGTCTTGAATTGCGCCGGCAACAATTTCAGATGCCGATGCCGACCCGTGGTTAATTAAAACAACCAACGGTTTACCATTTGTTAAATCACCGGGTTTGGCAAAACTGCGATCTATATCGGTTTTATTTTTTCCGCGCGTTGAAACAATTTCCCCACCGTCCAGGAACGCATCCGACACATCAATTGCCGCGGTCAAATATCCGCCCGGATTGTTTCGCACATCCAACACATAACCAATAACCTTCTTTTTTTCCAATGATTTAATCGCGTCGCGCAAATCGCGTGCGGTCGTTGACCCAAAATCAGAAATTCGAATATAGCCAATTTTTGGTGCATCGGCGTCCGCATCCGCCAATTGTTTTTCTTCAAACTTTACCGATTTAACCTTGATAATTGCGCGTTTCAGTGTGATTGTTTTAGGTTCATTGTCCCCAGAAATAACGGTTAATTTGACCTTGGTTCCGGGTTTGCCCTTCATTTTTTTGACCGCCGCATTCAATGTCAAATCAAACACAGGTTCATCATCAATATGTGTAATATAATCACCGGCCTTGATTCCGGCTTTTTCCGCCGGCGTATCATCAATTGGCGAAATCACGCGCACCGCCCCGCGGTCAGATGTAATTTGAATACCCAACCCACCGAATTCGCCGGTAGATTTGTCATTAAAATCTTTGAAATCGTCTTTGTTCAAATACGAAGAATGCGGATCCAGCGCAGACAACATACCATTCATTGCGGCCTCTAACATCTTGCGTTCGTCGGCCTCTTCTACAAAGTTTTCACGCGACACTTCGAACACCAGTGCCAATTTTTTCAATTCATCATAAATCTGTTCATCGGTCAGGTGTTCAATTGGTTCTTCTTTCTTTTTATCTGCGGCAAAGGCAAAATTCGCCACAACCGGCACCAACATTACAAACAAAATCAGAATTTTTTTCAACATACCGCTTTCCTTTTTCAATTACCATCTAACGGCAGTCTAGAATAAAAAAATTCCGTTCGCAACCAATATTCCAGGATTTTTCTATAATTGATATCAGTGTTCAAATTTATGCAACGCCACAATTTGCCGTTTCACACGCGCCAATGTCCGTTTTCGTTCATCTTTGCTTAAATATTGAAAGTCTGACAAATTTTCATTCATTTGTTCTAACGCGGCGGCCGCATTGTGAAATTCTGCTATTTTTTTCCAACGCGCATCATCCGTAAAGTCCGCCGGTAAATAACGCGCATCACGATAATTCAAATATCGCGCACGCACCGCATCCGCCACACCCAAATCGTACGCATAGGACCGCAACATATCATAATGCAAAAAACTGGTTCCGACATCGGTAAAATCAATCACATTAAACTTTTTTGCCTTAAAATCATACAGAACATTATCTTCGAACAAATCGCCATGCACCCAAACAATACGCGTTTCGTATGTGGCATTCACAATATTTTGATACATTTTTTCAACAAATTTGACATCTGATTTTGGAAAATATCTTGCCATTCCCCCATCAATAAAATCATCCAAGTACGAAACCGACAGCCCATATTCCATTTTATATTCTATTGGGTTGGGAATAACATCAATGGAATGAATATCGGCATAAAATTGTGCCAAGGCATCAATTAGTTTTTCACGCGTCTTGTTGTCCAAATTCCGGAATAACAATGGCGTCAACGGCACCCCCGAAACCCGTTCTTCTAACACACAAAATCTTTTAGAATCAACGGACTTTATATGTGGCACACCGTACGCATTATTACCAATTTCATGCAGTTTTTGGATTGTATCGGCGGCCTTTTGCTGACGCGCCAACCATTCGCGCCTTTGTGTCAAACTGCGTCCCGGCAAAGGTTCCTTGGAAACGAATTTGCCGTCAGAAATTTTAACTAAACTTTCACGTCCGTGTTTAATCATAACTTTCTCTACTTGCGATAAAAATAGCACAAAAATAATATTTTGTCAAATAAAACTAATTCTCTTTGAATAATCTTGCCGGGTCAACGGCTTTATCGCCACGGCGCACCTCAAGGTACATTTCCGGCTTGTTCGGGTTCATCCGCCCAACGGGTTCACCACCCAACACTTCTTGGCCCACAACAACATCGATATTACCAAGGTTCGTCATAACGGTATTATATCCATTTTTATGCGATATAATTATCACACGACCAAAGCCCTTGAAACTGTCGGCAAATTTGACAACGCCATCCGCGGGTGCGGTCACCAATGCTTCGGAATTGGTGCGTATACGCCACCCATCAGATTTCAACCCCAATGCGGTCTTTTCGCCAAATCGCACAACCACACGCCCGCGTACCGGCATATTTAATTTACGAATTGAAAAACGTGCATCCGATGACATTTGCGAACTCCCCACGCCGGCAGATAATTCCGATATACTTTTTGCGCGCGCCGACAATTCGCGCAATTTTTGTTGTGTTGCCATCTGCTCGTTGCGCAATTTTTCATTTTGTGCCGACCGCCGCCGCAACAATTTATCCAACAAATCTTTTTCATCCGCGTATTTTTTTGCAGTTCGGTCTAATTTTTCTTTTTCAACCGCGCGCGCATCGCGAATTTTATCTAACTCTGCAATTTTCTGGCTGGCATCCCGTATCTGTTCATCGAAACCATCGGACATACCCGCCAACACCGCCGCGGTCAAAACAAAGTTGTGCATATTTTCAGAATCAAAACTTGGGTTTGCGGCGATAAAGACCATACCCGCCGCCGCATCCGCCACACGCGCCTGGTTCTGATCCAATTCTGCGGACAACACCGCACGCCGCGCATCCAATTCCGCAATTTTTTTAGATATTGCCGCGCGCATCTCTTCCAACGAAGACACTTTGCCCGCCGCGGTCACCAATTGCTTCTTTGTTTTCGCGACATCCCGGTCAGATGTTTTAACCTGTTGTTCTAATTGCTTGTTTTTTTGTTCGGTCTGTTTAATTTGGGTTTGAATCTTGTCCAATTCACTTGGTGCGGCAAAAACCGAATTTGCCCCTCCAACAAAAATCGCCAAAGCCAAAACAAATCGCAACATTATTTTACAATCACCCGCAGAAAAGTTTTCTTGCCCCGTTGAACCATAAATTCACCTTTAGGTGCAACGGTCGCACGCCAATCAGTAATTTTTTTACCATCAATTTGGATTCCACCTTGGTCCACCATACGACGCGCATCAGATTTAGATTCAAACATTCCCGCCGCCATCAAGAAATCGACAATTCCCATCGGTGCCGACATTTTAATTTCTATGCTTGGCGCATCGGCATCATTTTTACCACCACCAAACAACGCCGCCGCCGTGCGTTCTGCCGCATCCGCCGCATCCGCACCATGCGCAATCGTTGTTGCGGCATTGGCCAAAATCCGCTTTGCCTCGTTTAATTCTGCACCACGCAATTTCGATAATTTTTCAATTTCATTGATTGGAATTTCTGTAAATATTTTCAAGAATTTTTCAACCAATTCATCCGGCGTATTACGGAAATATTGCCAATATTCATACGGCGATAATTTGTCTTCATTTACCCAGACGGCGTTGCCGGCCGATTTACCGATTTTGTTTCCGGCGGCATCTGTAATCAACGAAGTCGACAATACGAACGCCTCTTTACCCAATTTTTTACGGATAAGTTCAATTCCCATAACCGCATTACCCCATTGGTCGGCCCCACACAGTTGCAACACACAACCATATTTTTTATACAGTGTCAGGAAATCTACAGCCTGGAACGTCATATAATTAAATTCCAAAAATGTCATACCGTTTTCCAACCGGCGCTTCACACTTTCCATAGACAGCATACGCGGCACGGTAAAATCGGTTCCAAATTCCGCCAAGAAATCAATATGGCCATAATTTTTCATCCAATCATAGTTATCGACAATAACCGCATCCGATTTGCCATCGCCAAACTTTAAAAATTTGGAATAAGATTTTTTTAACCCGGCAATATTTTTGGCCAGTGTTTCTTCCGTCATCATCGGCCGACCCGTATCGCGTCCCGACGGGTCGCCAATGCGACCGGTTGCACCCCCAACCAACATCAACGGCCGATGCCCAAATTTTTGCAACCAACGCATCATCATAACCGGGACCAAATGCCCCACGTGCAGCGAATCCGCCGTTGGGTCCGATCCCAAATACGCAGTAATTTTTCCGTTATTCAATGCATCGGTCAACGCATCCATATTTGAACATTGGTTAATAAAACCACGCGCACTTAATTCATGCAACAAATCATTTTTCATATAAAAACCTTTCTGTATATCAAAATGATTTTACCAGAATCCGCACGATATTCAACGAAAAAGTACTATAAAAACGGGTGCGGTTGCACCCGTGTTTTTGGGATGTCAATAACATACCTCCCGGCTAGAATGCACTATTGGACAGAGTTAAATACCGCAGCACGGAACGCGAGACATTTCGAGTCATCGTATAACAAGTTGTACTCACAGCGGTACACACACTTGTTCGCGCAAACAGACGCAACCCCGTTCTCGCGGCCGAAGAACACCCAAGGGGCGGACAAGGCGGTCATATTACCCCAATTGTCACCATTCGTCGTATAACCATCCAACTGGCAATAGCAATATTGCCCACTACTATCCGGCAGGGTCGAACTTATCGTCGGATTGGTCCATGTCCAATCATTATTGGTGCCTGACTGGCTGCTGCACTGGGCTTTACCGCTTATCTTTTTACCATCCCCATAGTCAACCACAAACGTCCCATTTTGCGTCAGACCATAGGTACTATCGTTATCTTTACTACTCCCATCGTTAGAGATATATCCATAACCCAAACCCCCAACATTCCCGATTAGCGCGTTCAAATCGGGACTAGCGCCACCGGCATTGCCGTATGCCGTTTGGGTAATAATATTATACAGCAAGCAACTGCTGTCCATGCATGTTAATTTTGATGTTTCCGTTGTCGGTATGTTTGATACTGCACCATTTAATGCCGCCGCAGTTATCAGTTTATCCGCATCCGTCGATGAATCGTATGTGCCACCAGTAAACAACGCGCGTTCACCGATTTGACCATTCGATGCAGTGTATGTTATTACCGTTTCACCCGCGGGCGTACCCGCCGTCCCCGCGGACAGTATCTTTACCTGCTTTGTCGCAAGTGCATTATCTACATAATCCCGACTGGTCACAGTCGAACTGGCACCCCACGCACCCGTCACGTCCGCTTTCGCTATCGCTACATCACCCCCCTGGCCAGAGGGGAACTTTAATTGTTACCTTCCCCATATACTTCTTGGTCGGCAACCGTCCACAGTGTGCAATCGGGACTGTCCATACAGGTCAGTTTTGATGTCGTCATCGTGGGCAGGTTCGATACCGCACCATTTAATGCCGACGCCGTCACCAATTTATTCGCATCTGTGCCGGCGGTATAATTGGTCGAATCGCTGTATATTCCGCGTTCGCCAACCGTGCCCGCCGTATTGGTATACATAACAACCGATATACCCAGCGCACCGTTGTTTGTACCCGCCGCCGGTATGGTGTTTTGTTTCTTGCCAACCTCGGTATCTACATATTGTTTTGATGTGACAACTGTATCCGCCAAAACTGAATTGATTGCGATAATTGATGCATAAAGGTACCTTTTTATCCAGTACTTATGCTAAATCATAACATATTGAAATTACTGAAAATAATTTTTGAAAAAAGTACTGGACAAAAAGGTACGATTAAATCGACCACCCAATAAAAAAGCGGGCGCAATTAGATACGCCCGCAAATTTCTCTGCCCCATCCCGGCCCTTGGCCAAGGTGGAATGTTCAATTACATCAACCCGAACTTGGTTATATAATTAAACGACACGCCGATTATAAAATTGCTGCCGTAATGTTCGGCATCACGCGCCTTGGCACGACGATACTGCACATATGGCCCCATTGTGAAATCGCCCCACAGGTTTGTATCCATACGCGCCACAACACTTAAATCGCGCTCTAAATCTGTGCCGACATATTCGGAATAATCCAAATATTCACGATAGTACCCATTTGTTGACATTTTAACACCCGTTCGAATTTCATATTCCAAACGCCAACCCAATTCGGCCGCCAACTTGCTGACCTGGTCATGACCGTATGTGAAATCATATTCATACACACCCGCGATATACAATTCTTTGATAATCGGCGAATCAAATATTGAAAAACCCGCCATTCCACGCAGCACCTTTAACCGATTGTCTGAATCATTCGCCGGAACAAATTCAGTTTCATATGCGGCACGCGCCATTGGCCCCAATTTGAAAGAATCAAAATCCCAACACGCATAGTTCAAATTGCTGGTCAGTAAAATTTTATCTGCACTTTCATTTACCGTTTTTGGTTCGTCATACGGACGCAGTTCTGTTCGACCATATTCCATAAACAGACTGTTATCCCAATTGAATCGGTCGTGTTTGTATTCCAACGCGGTATCAAAAATACCCTTGATAAATTCTTGCCCATCCGCACTTAACGCAGAAATCGGCGAACCCTGGTATTCCCCAGAATGCCGAACCGAAGTTTTCGACATATCCAAACCGATTCGGCGAATGTTCAAAATTAATTCTTTGCCCGCCAAATCGACATCATCCGCAACCGCCATAAACGGCGCCAATGCCGCACACATAAATATACCGAATTTTTTCATATTTACCCCCATATAAAGTTATTTGGAAATATAAAGAACGCCGTCTTTATCACTGTAACGCCAACCCGCATCACGCAATGCAATGGTTAATGCCCCACGCCGCGCCGCCGGCACACGAAAATTTATTTGATTTCCGTTTATTGATTTTGTATTCAAATCGACACCGGCATCCGCCGCCGCACGACGAACACGCGACCAATCCAATAATTTATCATTTAATGACACAACAACCCACGATTCGTTTCCACTATCATCACCATCCCCTAACCAGTTTTGCACGCCATTTGATATCAACCAATTACGCGACGCATTCCGGTCAAGCGTCATAGTTATATTTGCCGAATATGTTGTATCGGATTGCCTTTCACCACTTATTCCCGAACTTTCAATCAAAGTGGTTAAAATCGCGGACTTTTCATTCTTGACAGCGGTTCGCAATGCGGACGAATCCGAATATGGTGATAACGCTTCGACAATAACCTGGCGACGGGCCTCGTCCATGGCCATATTTTTTGCCGTTGCGGCGGTATCACTGGTCACATTGACATGCGCGGTCGCGGTCAATGGTGCCGCAAACACACCCGTTGACAAAGACGCAAACACACACCCAAACAATAAATTCTTTATCGTTCCCATAACCTGTACCAATATATCCTAGAACTTTGCCTGGACCCCAATACGGATTCCCATTGATTTATAAACCGATTCGATTTCATTGTCAACCTTGCACACCCAACCCGGACATTCATTACGGGTTTTAATAATGTTCTGGGCGGTCGGGTCGTTTTCAATCATATCGGCCTCGGTATAGCCGGCGGCAACCCAATCAGCCAACAGTTTATTATAAATATCCATATAATATGCACTGTTCAGGTATGTGCTCGCCTTGCCCCCCGACATAGTATAATAATCAAATGTGAACCCAAGTGTCAACGCAACGGTATCTGTCAACGCGGTCATATAATTTGCACCCAAACCAATATGCCACGCATCACCAAAACCACCCTTGTCTTCTACACTTTTCGGATGTTGCCAATCGGTACGATACGGTTGATCACCGGTCGCAGTATAAAGTGGCAATCCCAATTCAAACCGCGCATTCACCAAATTATATTTGTCGATTTCATAATCCAAATCTAACGCCAAATATGGTCCCATCCATGTTGTTTCATATGAATGGCTAACACTTGGCAATTTGAACATATATGTTCCACCGGTGTTAACACCATCGGCCCCGGCACCAATCACCCAAAAACCATTTTCATCAATATCCGGATTCCATAAAACCTGTTGAGTATCATTATTATAATGAACTATGACAATCGGGTCGCATTGAACTTCATCGCCACCGGCGGATGTCCCCGAACAATACCCGGTATCAATGGTCAAACCGTAATCTTGCTTGGTTTCCAATTTATACTTCAAATAACGGAATCCAACCGAAGGCGTCAAACGCGCACCACCCAATTTCATAAAGTCCGTCAAACCAAATCCAATATTAAATCCCATCATATCGCCACTGGTGCTGTTGCCGACAGACAACGAATTACCAATCTGTTGACCAATATATTCGTCAATACCGGGGTCATACTGTTGATTTCCATTTTTATCGTCCCACCATTCGGTGATAAGATATCCGCCATTTGTAATATCGTCATCAATCATTGGCGAATCGCCGAATTGCATACCATAACGGAACCCGGCGTCAATCTGCATTTTGGTATTGCCACCGAATCGATACCCGGCATTGATGTCCAATACATTCCAACGCAAATTATCATAGTGCAACTTACTTCCGGCTTCCTTCATTTCAAAATTCCAACTGGCAAATTCGTGTGATAATCCACCACCCAACCAGAATCCATTTCCGCGTTGCGAATTTGTCCCCGCCGCCGATGCGGTCTTGGTTGTTTGCGTCCGTGTCTGCTGTTCGGTTCCAACCACACGTGTGTAATTATTATATGGTTGTCCAATATAGGCATTATCATTTGGCGTGACGGTACGCGTACGGGTATATGTAGTATCCTGACTGTAATTTGTGGTCCGGGCACGATTTGCATATCCAGATGTTGCGTAATTTCTTTGTGGAGAATTGTAATTTCCCGTGTAATATGTTCCCGCCGCGGCCGCAATTCCCGGCAATAACGCAAACAAAGAACAATTCAAAACAATCGAACAAAATCTTTTTCCCATCTTTCACTCCATATTATTATCAGGTACATTCTATCACAAAAATATTGAAAAAAAAACAGGATTATGTAAAATGCCATCGGTTTTTTATCAAACCACGTGCGGTTATGGCGGAATTGGTAGACGCTCAGCACTAAGGATGCTGTGGAGAAATCCGTGGGGGTTCAAGTCCCCCTAACCGCACCAAATTTATTTTATTTGGCGCATTTTCTGCTTGCCCGAAAAATCATAATTTTGCTAACCTGTATGCGAAAGGGATGAAGAATCTTAAACTGCTTTTTGGTGTATGCCTTGGCGTGCTTGCCGTCTGTGGCGCGCGGGGTGTTGATTATGATGAAATTGCACGTGCCGCATCACGCGCGACGGCACAAAATGTTTCATCCGCCACACCGACACGTGGTACGAATACAATTATTCAATCGCAAAAGTCAAATAATACGAACACATCGCGTTCGGGCGGCACAAATGTGCGCACGACCACACCAACCACAACCGAACCACGAACCGCGACAAAAAATGTTGCCGCGCGTACCGCGACAAACACCGTCACCCCAAGAACAAATGCCCAAACGCGCACACCCACCCAATCGGTCACGGCGCGCGCAACCAAACCAACGACCGCCGCACGTACCACGACCAAGTTGCGCAATGCGACACCGGTCGCACGCACCACACGCGGCACAACAAATGCGCGTACGGCACGAAACATATCGCGTGCGGCAACGGTGAACGAATCGGGGGCATTGGTGACAAACTATACCCGGTGCCGTGAAATTTACTATGAATGTATGGACGAATTCTGCGCGAACAAGGATACAAATCTGCGTCGTTGTGCGTGTTCCGCGCGCGCGAATGAATTTGACAATATGAAGAAAAATATGTCCCGGTTTGAAGACAAAATGTTGGACTTTAACCAACGATTGTTGTTGGTAAATCTGGACGCCGAAGATGTTAACGCAATTAACCAATCGACCGAAGGCGAAGACGCGTTCTATGCGACCAAGGACAAAACAAAATCCAAACGCGCATTGGATGAAATCGCAAAAAAATTGAACACAACATTTGGCAACGATGGAACCGGCACATCACTGGCGCCGATATCATTATCTTTGAACATAGATTCTGCATTTGACACGGTCGATTCGTTTATGGGTTCGGACACGACGACAAAATCTGGCACGGCGTTGTACAATGCGGCAATTCCAATTTGTCGCGAAACCGCGATGGAGGTATGCACCGAAGACGAATTGTCATTGGCAATTGGCGGGTATTTAATGTTAATGGAACAAGATTGCAATACCGTACATCGTGCGTACCAGGCCCAGGCCGATGCCGCCCGGTCCAAGGTTTTCGAAAGTGGCGCGTTGCTTGATATGTCGCGCCTTGATGCGTACCAGACCCGTAATTCTGATGACATTTTAACATGCAAACGGAAAATGTTGGAAATGTTAACCAATACGACGGTTTGTGGTGCGAATATGGAAAAGTGCCTGGATATGACGGGCAAGTATATTGACCCGACAACGGGCACGGCATTTTTGACCGAAAACCTGGCCGATTTGGGTTCACTTATTATCCGGCCCGACGCGACCCAATCGTGGACATCTGCGAACGGCGCGGGCAAATTTATAAACTATTTGAAAAATAAAAAACAATTCTTGGCACCGGCGATGGAAAATTGCCAAGACATTGCCGACCGGGTTTGGGACGCGTTTATCGAAGACGCATTGGCACAAATCAAATTGGCCCAAGACGCCAAATTGGAAGAAGTGCGCCAGGCGTGCACAACATTAACATCGGAATGTTTGACCGCGGCATATGATTCTATTGGTGAATTTGACGCGCGCGCATTGTCTGTATTTGGTGTTGCGGCGAACCGTACGGTTGACACGATGTGTCGCGACATTCGCAATTCGTGCACGGCATTGATGGGCACAACCGGCGATACCGATTGGCAATCTGGGGTGTCGGCAATTGCAACCGCCCAAACCTTTGACAGTATTTTGACCAGTTGCACCCAGGTTGGCCGCAATTGCATCATCCAATCCTGTCGTTCTATATCTGGGAACTTTGATTTGTGCGACGACATAGAATTTTCGCCAAATCGGCACGCGATATTGGAACGCACATCGTGTTGGCCGGCGGTTTTGAATTGTGTTGCGGCGGCGGGCGACGACGCGATATTAGACATAATGACATCGTTGGGCAAAAACCCGACCGACAATTTCTATGCGGATTTAGAATATCGAAACTATACCAGCAATTCGAACATACACGACATATGCCGTGACGACCGCATTTGTGGCGCCCCCGATTCGACCGATACAGGATGTGCGACATGCCGCATTGCCGAACGCATTTGGGGTAATTGCGAGGCCGCACCCACCGACACAATTGGCGGCACCGGGAACGCACATAATCAAATATGGATGCCCCGTGTTAAAAACGACACATTGTTATCGTGGTTTGCGATAAACACCGACACCGCCGACCCCAACGGCGAGTACAGTCGCGACCGCAGTTGCGTCAACACCCGTTGCACATCGGACGAATATTATCCGGGCTACCTGGGGCCGGACCCAGAAAACCAAATATGTGTTCCCGAAGGTGACGATGCCCAATCCAATATTACAACCGACGGTCTGTATTGCCCGGCGGGGACCGGCAACCAAATGCAGGTCACATCCAATATAACAAACTGCTGTTTTAACCAACCAAACGGTTGGGGTCACAGCCCAATTGGCAACCCGGTAAACGCCTGCTGTGAAACCGGTCGCACGGTCACGATAGACAATAATACAATTTGCGTACCACAAAACGCACAATATGTAAAATCTTTCAAGGAAGAAAACGCCACATATTATATCATATGCATCGGCAACAATTCTATTAATATTGATAACAGTATGCAGGGCTATCCAAGTGGTGCAAACTTTAATTGCGACAACGGACGATTTGTTTTGGTATCAACAGATGGCATATATCGTGCAATTGACCCAAGCGGTCAAATTGATGCGAACACCCCCCAGATGGTGTATTACCCAAGCGGTGACAACACCCACACCAACCCGCAAACATCGACCGAAACGTATCCGGCATTTATACGATACGGTGAGTAGCGACAGCCAACCACTTGACAAAACTGATTTTTTTGCTATAATCATAATAAAGCCAGAAAAAAGGATTCATTATGAAAAAGAAGTTTCCGTATAGTATCCGTAAATCTTTGGTAAAAATATTGCCATTGTCTTTATTAATGGGGATGGCGGTGGCGTGCTGTAAAGAAAAAGAGCCCGAGCCGTGGCGTGAAGCGGTTATTCCGTGGATGTGGGGTGCCGGCGACGGCCTTGTTCCACCAAAAGACACTGTCGCATTTTACGCGAATGACCCAACTGTAAAATATGTCTACATACATTTGATGGTAGTGAATACTAGTTGCTCAACCTGGGAACCAAGGCATTTCAACAGAGCGCGCGACAGTCTGCAAACACGTATAGATATAAACCCAGACAAAGTTCGTGGTAGGGGACTTGTAAAAGTTGGTACCGATGGTGCCCACATTCATCCCGACACACTGACCAAAAAATATGGTATGTGGGAACCAGACAGTTTGTGGTATGCCAAAAATGGTTGGGGGGTGGAAAGGTACCATCCAATATCGCGATAACGATAAAAAACAGCATTTCGAATGCTGTTTTTATTTGCAATAACACATTAATTATTCTATCATCGCGGTATGAGAATGTTTATCGTCTTTTTCACAATTTTAATTTTTACATCAAACGCATTTGCGTATTGCGATTCCAATATGGGGAATTCGGCTTACAATTGTACACAAGGACAGTTTCTGCACCCAGATCTGAACGAATGTGTAACCTGTCCAGAAGGGTATTACTGTACTGGTAATGGTATTGCCTATTGTTGTAATTCAAACACGAACGGGAATTTTCCAGAATCTGATGCAGGCGCGGAATCTGACGCGGCCTGCTATAAAAATATTGATTGCTTTGCGTCGAGTGGTTCAACAGAACAATGCCGACAATATCTTCGTGGTTACATTAGTTGCCCAAATCTCAGAAATTTACATATAGATATCCAAGACAACAAATGTTATACCGATATGCGCGCATGCAGATTGTTCGGACATGAAAATTGTGATGAAAATCAAATTTCTGGAGCGGCGAATTGGTCTTCAGACCACGGTGGCAGTCGTTGGACCGTAGGTTCATGCAGTTGTGGCGCAACCGATTTTGAAGACCCAACAGATAAGTTATGCCATGGAAAACAGGGGGGCGCCAGACCGTCTGCTACATCTGTTCCATATGCATCCAGTACCATAAACTATGACACACCAACGGGTGGTTATTACTGCACGCGGTGTATTCCCGACAATGGTAATACAAAATATTATGCAAACACCACTTTCAGTGATGGCACACAATGTTCACCAAACACGGCCCAGGGTCGTGTATGTAAATGTGAAACATCCAACGAAATGGGCTATTGGCGGCAAGGCACCTGCAACAGTAACACAAATTGGACAAACGCGAATAATATATGCCAACGCGTCGAGTGTGGTGCCGGCCAAACAACGGATACCATCTTACCAGACACCGCCAACGACTGTCACTTTGGTGACGAAACCAGACTTTGCGATGATGCCGGTTGTGTAAAATTAAAAGATATCTTGCCCGGTATTAACGCAAATCAGTGGGTGTCAATTATTCCCTAACCCACCAATTTTATTTCGTCCAATGTTTTTTCTATTGTTGACATTTGGTCATCGGTGAACCGCCCCAGCACCCAATCAGCGGCGTCAATTGGCAACCCCAAATTCCGCGGATGGTCAATTCCGATTCTTATGCGCGTATATTCGCGCCCGACATTTGCATCAATTGATTTTATGCCGTTGTGGCCGGCGCTTCCCCCGCCGACCTTGGTGCGCATATCGCCCAATTTCAAATCCATATCGTCGTGAATCACAAACAGATTTTCAATTGGAATCTTGTAAAAATCCATTATCGCCCGCACGGCACGACCGCTGTCGTTCATAAATGTTTGTGGCATCGCAAATATCACGCGTCGCCCATCAACATTTGTCGCAAATGTGCGTGCAAATAATTCGCCACGCCATTTGGCATCGTCACCCGCCAAGTGCCGCACCGCCATAAATCCAACATTATGACGCGTGCGGGCATAATCGGCCCCAGGGTTCCCCAGTCCAACAATTAAAATCGGTTTATTTTCTTGCATATGTCTTACTCTTTTTTTATTATATTATCATACAAAGGAGCAAAAGATGAAGTTAAAAACATCAATTATTTTATGTGCCGCCGCAATGGCCACAACCGCACCCGCCGTTGCGAACCCGGTTTGGGATTTGTATGTTGGTGCAACCATTGGTGCCGGCGCCGAAACCGTGTTTGCCGATGACAAAGACGAAACCAATGCCGCACAATCTTTTGGTGCGATGTTTGGTGTTGACCTGCCTGCGTTCCGTATCGAGGCCGAATATAATTACCTTAGCGAGACAGATTTGCACGCGCACCTGGGGTTGGTGAACGCGTATTTCAAAATGCCATCTACGGTTATTAAACCATACCTGGGGTTGGGTGTTGGTTTGATGTTCGGTGGCGAAGACGAAAAATATCACGTGGATTTCGACACAACCACCGCGTACCAGGGTATGTTGGGTGTGACATTCGACCCAACCGCTTTGCCGTTTAAGTTTGATATCGAAGCACGCGCAATATATATGCCTGATATTTACAAGGCGGGCGATATTGAACCGGATATTTTGCATTACGAGGCACGCATCAAAATCCGCTATATATTTTAACCATACGGGGCGGCAACGCCCCGAAGTAATTTAACGGGGGAAAAATGCTGACACTTATCGACGGAAATTCAATTCTTTTTCGCGCGTACTATGGCGTGCACAGTCGCCTGACCCGAACCGACGGAACCCCGACCGGTGCGGTATACGCGTTCTTGAATATGATGTTGCCCGTGTTCGCGGCGGCAAAACCCGAAGATGTGTTTGTCTGCGTGTTTGACGCGTCACGAAAAACTTTCCGCCAAGATATTTATCCCGAATACAAGGCCAATCGTGACGAAACACCCGCCGATTTAATTTCTCAATCAATTATGGTGCAACGGGGGCTGGGCGAAATGGGCGTGCCGGTCCTGTGTATTCCAAATGTCGAAGCCGACGATGTTATCGCAACACTGGCCACGCGCGAATGTAAAATCGCAGACAAAACGCGAATTATGACCGGCGACAAAGACCTTATGCAATTGGTGTCGAACTGTATATTCCTGTACGACGGTATGAAACAGAAAACAATCGGCCGCGATGAAGTCATTGAAAAATTTGGCGTGCCACCCGAACGCGTTGTTGATGTGCAATCGCTGATGGGCGATTCGTCCGACAATGTTCCCGGCGTGCGCGGAATTGGCCCGAAAAAGGCCGCCGAACTTATCAACGAATTTGGATCACTGGACAACCTGTACGCAAATGTGGACAATATTAAAAACGAACGCACACGCAATATGTTATTACTGTCGCGGGAATTGGCGTATATATCGCGCGATCTGGTGACATTGAAACGCGATGTAGATTTATCGGGATTAAAACTGTCGCCGTTCCGTTTTAATCGCGCGGGCGCATTGAACTTTGTGCGCACAGAATTGGAAAGTAATTCTTTGGTCGAAAAAATCTTACGCACTTTCCCGGACAATATGCCGGAACCCAAACAGGCCACATTTAACTTTCCGGGGTCACAATGTCCGGTCGATACCGCGCCCGTGAATGCGCCCCGCACCGCACCCAAGATGACATTTGAAAAAATTACGACGGTGGCAGAATTAGAAAAATTTCTGGCAACCGTTAAAAATGTTATCGCATTGGACACCGAAACAACCGGCCTGAACCAGATGACCGATAAAATGGTCGGTATGTCTTTGGCGACGGACAGTGCGCACGGCGTTTATATTCCACTGCGCCATCGCACGGCGGGCGGTGATTTATTTGGTGACACAAAATTGGCACCCAATCAAATCTCCATCGCAGATTTATATAAAAGAATTTGGCCGATACTTACCGACAAAAATATTACCAAGGTTGGACATAATATAAAATTTGACCTGCATATTATGGCGAACGAAGGTTGGCCAATAGAAAAAATTTCACCAATAGACGACACAATGCTAATTTCGTATGCGTTGCATGGGACACTGCATTCGCACGGTATGGATGAATTGGCGGTAAAATATTTGAATCACCAAAATATTACTTTCGCATCATTGTTTCCGCCGAAAACGCGTGACGCAGATATGCACTTTGACGCCTTGGACATTGATGCGGCGTATCCATATGCCGCCGAAGATGCCGCGGTGACAATGGCACTGTATGAAACGATGCGTCCCGAATTGGATGCAAATGAAAAACTGGCAGAATTGTATGAACGATGCGACCGGCCGTTGATTATGGTTTTGACCGTGATGGAACGCGACGGCGTATTGGTTGACCGCACAAAACTGAATCAATTATCGGGGGTGTTCCACGAACAATTGACCAAAATCAGTAATGAAATATTCGAAATGGCGGGACACGAATTTAATGTGGCCAGTCCTAAACAATTGGCAACCGTGCTGTTTGATGAAATGCGTATGCCGGAAAATAAACGCCGTTCCACGGACGCGGACGCATTAAACGATTTAATGGAACACCATCCAATTATTGAAAAGATTTTGAATTGGCGTTCAATTGCAAAATTGGCGGGAACATATGCGGACGCATTGCCACATCAAATTGCGGCGGACGGTCGCATTCATACGACATATTTGCAGACCAGTACGAATACAGGCCGCCTGTCGTCACGCGACCCGAACCTGCAAAACATCCCGGTCAAAACAGAACTGGGTGAAGAAATTCGTAAATGCTTTGTTGCACCCGCGGGGCGCGTTCTTATTGCGGCGGATTATTCACAAATTCAACTGCGATTGTTGGCCGATGTGGCGGGCATAAAAACTTTCAAAGACACATTTAATGCCGGTGCCGACATTCACGAACAAACCGCACGAAAAATCTTTAATATTCCGGCATCGACCATTGTTCCGCGTGACCTGCGTCGCGCCGCAAAAACGGTAAACTTTTCAATCATATATGGCATATCGTCTTTTGGGTTGGCGGCACAATTAAATGTACCGCGCAATCGTGCCCAAGAAATAATAAATTCATATATGGCGGGTTTGCCGGAAATAAAAACCTATATTGATAATATTAAGCGGTTCGCAACCGAAAACGCGTGCGTTTACACGCCATGGGGTCGCCGCATAGAATTACCCGAGGCAAAAAATCCCCGTATGCGCGCATACGCAATGCGTGCCGCAATCAACGCGCCAATTCAGGGGTACGAGGCCGACCTGATGCGATTTGCGATGATAAAAACATTCAACGAAGTGGTTATGCCAAACCGCGACAAAATCAAATTGATTATGCAGGTTCACGACGAAATGGTATTTGAATGCGATGAAAAATTGGCGGAAAAATTTGCCGAACAAATCAAATCCATTATGGAAAACATCACAAAAATATCCGTGCCATTGCGTGCCGACTATGTAATCGCACCATTTTGGGGTAAATAAAATTCAATAATTACATTTGGATAAACGAACCCGGCTTGTCTACCATTTGATCGATTGCCTTGTCCAATATCTCGCGATATTCCAAGAACTTCTTTTTATTTGTCGCGTCCAGGTTATTTATCGCCGGCAATTTAACCGTCATAGGGTTCACGTGTTTGCCGTCTTTGATAATCTCATAGTGCAAATGCGGCCCGGTTGAAAGTCCCGTTGAACCGGAATACCCAATAATTTGCCCCTGCTTTACATTCGTTCCAACCTTTACATTTTTTGCAAATTTCGACATATGTGCATACAGTGTTTCAAATGAACCATTGTGACGGATTCTTATAAAATTACCATGACCGCGATTAAACCCGCGCGCGACGACGCGACCCGCACCGGCAGACGGAATTGGCGTTCCGGTTGGCGCACGAAAATCCACGCCTTTGTGGGCGCGCGTAAATCCCAAAACGGGATGTTTGCGCCGTGTAGAAAAACTGCTGGTCACTTTGGCATTATTAATTGGTGTGCGTTTCAGTGATTTAATTGCCCCATTGCCATTCGGGTCATAATATCCAACGGTTTTATCCGATTTACGGAACCGATACATTTTAACATTACCGCGCAACGCATCAAAAGAAACAACCACAACCGAACCATTATCAACCTTTTCCCCGTCGCGATAGTTTTCTTCATAAACGACCGAGAATTTTTGCCCCGCGCGCACATCACGTTCAAAGTCCATTTCAAATGCCAGTAAATCATAAACCTCGGCCAAAATGCCGGCGGGAATATCCGCGCGCATCCCGGCAAGGTAAAAACTGTCCCCGTCCAGAATTTCGCCCTGGCGATAGACCAGGCGCGTATCGCGTTCAATATCAATCGCATTACATTGCCATTTACCACCTTCGTCACAGGTTAACTCTACACGCCGCCACGGTCCCGGGATAACGGTAATTTTTGATACAGTGGATTTTTCCCCGTCACGCACAAATTCGATTTTATCGCGATCTGCACGCAGACCATTTATACCCGCGTCGGTTTTCAAAACATTTGCGATGGCATTTATGTCGTTATGTCCCAATCCCTGCTCTGATAATAATTTAGACAGGGTATCGCCGGGCGCGACACTAACAATAATGGGTTCATTTTGCGCGGCTGCATCCGGGCCGTTATTATCCATACGCCGACCAAACACCAATAAAATCACAACCGCGGCAACGGCCAAAATACCGGCCAAACACAAAACCGCACGAATAAACCAATGTGAAGTAAGAATATTTTTTGCTTTTTCCATAGGGCACATTATAATGGTTTTATGACAATAAATCAAGCCTTTGAAATCTTAAAAAATGCTGGGGGTATTCGCGCCGCCCGAATTATTACCGACAACATAAAAAATCCGTCGCGCATCCGTGTGTGGCGTATGGCGCGCGCATTGCGCCGCGGGGTGCCGGTTGCAAAAATAATTCATCAAAAATGGTTTTATGGATTGTGTTTCTATACAAATAAAAATACATTGGACCCGCGACCCGACACCGAAACATTGATTGCCGCGGTCATTGCCGACAACCCAACCGTACCGCGGATTCTGGATTTGGGGACCGGCACGGGTTGCATTATTATATCGCTGGTAAAAAATATTTATGGCGCAACCGGCACCGCAATGGACGTGTCGCGCGGTGCGATTCGGGTCGCTCGCCGAAACATAAAAAAATTTGATTTATCAAATAAAATAAAAATTGTGCATGCGTCTTTTGATACGCCACGGGCGGTGCACGAAAAATTTGATATTATCGTGTCCAACCCGCCGTACATTGCAATCGGCGACACACGTGTTGATACGGGCGCAATGCATGACCCGCGGGTTGCGCTGTATGCAAAAAACAATGGAACCGCGGCATACGAACAAATCGCGACCAATGCACGAAATTGGATTAAACCGAACGGTAAAATATACCTTGAAATTGGTGCTGGGCAAATGGCGGCCGTTAAAAAGATTTTTGAATCCGCGGGTTGGCAATTCATTCGCGCCGAAAAAGATTTGTCCGGCATCACGCGGGTTTTGGTATTTACAATTTAAAAACCCCGAATTTCTTCGGGGTTTGTTTTTATCTTTGTTTTCCGTATTTATCTGGGAACAATAACGCACCAATATGTTTCCGAATAAACGATGACGTGCAATCACCAGATGCCAAACATATTGGACAATAATAGTTTGCCCATGATCCGCATTCTTTTTTGGACATCGGTATCATTTCCACAATCAATTCATTCTTGCCAATTTTTTGTTTGGTCGGTTGGAAATTTGTGGACACATTATACGGAACCACGCGCATGGCACTTTGTTTTGCGTGATAAACATTGAAACCACATGTATGATTATCGCCATCATTATCACTTGGCTTGTGTCCCGAAATTGCCGCCAAGAAATCTTGTTTTTGTGCATCCGTAATTGTTCCACAATTTAAAACCGTTGGCTTTTCTTTACCATTTGGCACATTGGTCAATGTCACCGTGATTTCCTTGGCCGATGGTTTTTTAACAACATGTTTTTGTTCCGGTTCTGCGGCCGGTTTCGCAACCGTTGCGGTCGACTGTGTATGCCCATTGCGTATCCATTCCAATGTGCTTGTTTCTTTTACGACACGTATCACATCACCAATGGTCCGAATTACCTCTTGTTGCCCGTCAGGGAAAGTACACTTAAACTCTATTTGAAACTTCGACATCATTTCAACCGTATCCAAAGAGTCCGCACCCAAATCATTTTGCAAATCTGCACACAGTGTGACGTCATCTGGGCGAACACCCAATTTATCAATGATATACGGCAGAATTTGTTCAAGTATTTGTTCATCTATTGTTTTATTCATTTTTCATCCTTTTGTTTTTATCTTTGTTTACCGTATTGATTCGGGAAGAAAACTTTACCGATATATTTCTGTATAAATGGCGATGGACATTTGCCAGATGCAATGCATACTGGACAATCATGGCCGCGCGTCACGACACAATCAGAATCTTCTGACACACAAGGACGCATTTCAATAACCATTTCGTCCTTTTCTGCTCTCTTAGCATATGAGTTAGGGTTCCATTCAAGCGCAGGATGCTGACGACTTGGTGTTACTTCAAATGCAGTCTTATCACCATAATATACATCGAATCCACAATGGAAACTGTTGGCATCCACAAGTTTACAGTTCCGCATAAGTTCGATAAATTTCTTCTGAAAATCTTCGTCCACCGCCCCAACATTTATTTGTGTTGGACGACCTCTATAATCACGGTGATAAATAAAGTTTTGTATAATTACAATTTTTTCCGCCATTTTCTGTCCTTTTATCTTTGCTTACTATTGTCATACATTTTATAAACGGAACACTTCCTGCAACACACAGGATCGGCACCGTTAGTAAAAATATCGCTGCTGCCACGTTCACCATTGGTCAAAACCTTTGTCGCAAGTCCCGCCAAATATTGCGCATACTGGGTTACTTCATTGGCAAGTTCTGAACAATGTTTACCAGTGAACTGGCAACAAGTTTCTTTTTGAATGTCAATTTTGATTTTATCTGACATTTTGGTTCCCTTTTATCTTTGTTTTCCATATTTGTCGGGCCAGAAAACCTTTCCAATGTTTTCTATGACAAACGGGTCTTTACATTCTCCCTTTTTTAATTTGCGGAAACACCCACCAACACTGCGTGCGCCACATAACGGATTCAGGCCATATGCACTGCATACGACGTGTTCGATAATGAACTCTATGATTAAAGTTTGCTTAAAATTTTTGTTATACGGATAACCTGTAAAAGAAAATCCATATCGTGCACAATGTGGCTTACCCAAATCTTGTTTGCTCAATTTTTCCAAATATTCATATATTTTATCATTCGGCAAATATCCACAGGACAAAAAATCATATCCGGGCACGCCAAAACTCACCTGGGTTTGTGTCTTCTTATCCCCAGATTTATATTTTTCTGCGCCATGTGGGTCAACCTTTTGCCACACTAATTTCACCGCATCGTCAACCGTGAAAATATTTATTGTGTCATCATCGGAAATTTTAATATTAAATTCCCGTTCAACCGCCATCACCAATTCTAACGCATCCAGGGAATCCGCCCCCAAATCGCGACTAATGTTCACAGACGGTTTTACATCGTGCAATTCAACATTTAATTGTTTTGCAATAATCGGCCGAATTCGTTTTAATATTTCATTGTATGTCATGCTTGTACCTTGGTTCCAGAAAAAAACATAGCACAATTTGCGGTAATGTCAAATTATTGTAATCGGTTTTTAATATCGCACATCATAGAATCCGGGCCGTGTCCGTGAACAATGTATGTGTCACCGGGTAAATTCATTCGGCCCAAATTCGCAATAGATTCATTTAATTGCTTCTCATCGCCGCCCGGCAAATCGGTTCGCCCCACCCCGTCACGGAAAATGGTATCGCCGGTCAATAAAATTTTATATTCCGGAAAGTAAAACATTACACCGCCCAACGAATGACCGGGCGACGCAATAATTTCCATTTCTATATCATCCAAAATTTTGACCCGGCCCGCGGTCAAATCGTGCGGGCGCACAAAATCATCCGGAATTCGTGGCAATTCCCAAAAATCCAGAATTTGGTTTCCCCACAAAATCAACGGCACATCCGCCGCATTCATAAACCATGGAATATTATAATGCGCGGCCAACGCGGGTGCGGCGGAAATATGGTCGCTGTGCCCATGCGTTGCATAAATTGCAACCGGTTTTAATCCGCGCGTGTCCAACAATTTTATCCAATCGTCCGCGCGTCCCCATGCATCAAATATTACACAATTTGCACCATTCGACACCAATACCGAATTGGTAAATTCGGGTGCCATTTGTAAAATTTCGAATTTATTTTTTTGCAACT
Source organism: uncultured Pseudomonadota bacterium (assembly GCA_900320405.1). Taxonomy (GTDB): domain Bacteria; phylum Pseudomonadota; class Alphaproteobacteria; order Rs-D84; family Rs-D84; genus Enterousia. The sequence goes on along the minus strand of OOHM01000002.1, from coordinate 392,470 downwards.
TTTGCCTTTTTGACCGTCGTTTTTTTCGTCGTTTTTTTACCGACAATTTCGCGGATTTCTTCACCGGTCAATGTTTCGCGTTTCAACAATTCTTCGGCCAATTTTTTAACCACCGATTTGTTCTTGTTCAAAATGCGGGTTGCATCCGTGTACGCATCCGCCAACCAAGATTTAATTTCGGCATCCACCATTTCGGCGGTTTTTTCCGACGCATTTTCCAACGGTACGCGCGAACCAAATGTTTGCGCCTGGTTTATGGCGACCAGTCCAATTTTATTTGACAACCCGGCGGTCGTAATCGAACGCCGCGCAAGGCGCGTTGCCATATCGATATCTGATTCCGCCCCGGTCGTGATTTTATCCGCACCAAAGAATATTTCTTCGGCCGCACGCCCCGCAAGTGCAATGGCCAGGTTTGCACGAATTTCCGCCAACGACATTGACACTTTGTCATCAATCGGCAAATGTTGCACCATTCCCAATGCCCGTCCACGCGGAATAATCGTCGCCTTGTGTATTGGGTCGGTGACATCGGCATAAACGGTACTGACGTATGCATGACCGGCCTCGTGATAGGCGGTCAATTTGATATCTTCGGGACGCATTTTGCGAATTTTGCGCGGACCCATTATTAATTTATCGCGCGCTTCTTCTATATCATCGGGCGCGACCATTTTATGACCGGTGCGCACCGCGTGCAACGCGGCCTCGTTCAACAAGTTTTCCAAATCCGCCCCCGAACAACCCGTTGTTCCGCGTGCCAAATCGCCAAGGTTCACATCTTCGTGCATTTTGATTTTCTTCGCGTGCAATTCCAAAATTGCACGACGCCCCGCCATATCTGGCAAATCAATATGCACCTGCCTATCAAAACGGCCGGGACGCAGCAACGCCGGGTCCAACATATCCGGTCGATTCGTTGCACCAATAACAATGATGCCCGTTTCGTTTGAAAACCCATCCATTTCAATCAATAATTGGTTTAATGTTTGTTCACGGTCTTGGTCATTAAAAGAATTCTGGCTGCGGCGTTGACCGATTGCATCGATTTCATCAATGAACAATAAACACGGTGCGTTGCGCTTTGCCATTTCAAAAATCTCTTTGATTTTTGCAACGCCCAAACCGACAATGATACCGGAAAAATCACTGCCCGATGCGGCAAAGAACGGAACATTGGCCTCGCCTGCAATCGCGCGTGCCAACAATGTTTTACCAGTTCCGGGTTCGCCCGATAGCAGCACGCCACGCGGCACACGTGCACCCACGGCGGCAAATTTAGATTTATCACGCAGGAAATCCACAACCTCACTCAATTCTTGTTTTTCCGAATCGATTCCGGCAACATCTTTGAATGTGGTCTTTGGTTTTCCGGTCACGATTTTTGTTGGATTTTGCCCAAGTAATGTACGCGAAAGGCCGCCCGCCCCACCGCGCATTCCGCGGAAAATCCACCATATAAAGAACAACCCCATCAAAATCGGCACCCATGTCCCAAGGTAATCAACCCAACCCTTGGATGTATCAATTGAAACGGTTGTGCCACCCTTGGATAATTTTTCCAACAATTCCGGATTGTATGTAATAACGGCACTGTATTTTGTACCGTCATTTAGTTGACCGGTCGCAACATTGTCGCGAATTTTCATAGTCTTTATCTCGCCTGCACGACGCAACACATCGGAAAAAGTCATTTCCACCGGTTCGGTCGACACAATATTTGTGGCGGTGTTCAATCCGCCACGCGACATAAATGCGCCGCCGACCAACACAACAAACATAATTACGAACAACACCAAAAACAGTGTGGAATTATTGCGTCTCTTATTTTTTAATATATTTTTTTCCATAATGTCTTTTCCTGATTCTAAAACTTGTTTTTTGACCTTCACGCACAATCAAAATCTTATCCCCCAAACGCCGCACAGTGCAGTGCCCAATTGTGAATTTGCAATCGCTTTGCAGTTTATCTAGTGCGCCAATCAAAGATTTCAAGCGTGGTTGATACCGGTCCCCCCCAACCGTCTGAATAACGGTTCCGAGAAACTTTAGCCTAATATCCGGACTCTGGTCAAATAGAAAAGATTCACCGAACATTGCACGTCCATTAAAAACGACACGACGCGCCAATTTGATAACATCTTGTTCCAAACTTTCACGCACGCGCCCCAAATTTTGAATTGCCAATAACACGCGTTCATCTGAAATTCCCAACGCGTCCCCAACCAAGTGCCGATTTTGCCGAATTTTTACACGCGTATAATGTGGGTCGTCATTCATTTCATCGGCAAAATATTTAATGTTGCGGGTGTCACAATATTCCTGTAATTCACGCCGAAACACCCCAAGTAAAGGCCGCACAATCTTGATACCATCCATTTCGGCCATGCCACGCATCGCGGCCAAACCGTAAACCCCACTGCCCCGCCCCAGGTTCATCCAGAAAGTTTCGATTTGATCGTCCGCCTGGTGCGCGGTAAGAATAATTTTGATTTTATTTTTATGGCAAAAATCCGTCATAAATTTATACCGGGCGACACGTGCGGCATCTTCCAATCCGGTTTCCGGCTTTTCATCATCCCAAGAAAACACATGACATTCAACGCCCAATTTTTTGCATAAATCTTGGACATATTGGGCCTCGGTATTCGCAGATGGACGCAAATTATGGTTCACGTGCAGGCATACCACATCCGCACCAATTTCCACCAACCAGTGTAAAAGCGCGACCGAATCGACACCACCACTGACCCCGACGGCCATTTTCTGGCCGTCAAATTTACGCATAAAATCCAAAAAATTTTTGTTCATAACCTTACCATTCTATGCTATAATTCCGGAAAATAAAGGAAAAAGTATGTATAAATTAAATTCTTTGGCGGTTTATTGTGGCCACACACTTGGCACAAACCCCCAGTTTGAACGCGATGCACGACGTGTTGGGGAATTATTGGCACGAAATAAAATTCGTATGATTTTTGGTGGTGGCAATGTCGGGCTTATGGGCGCGACGGCGACGGCGGCATTGGATAATGGCGGAAATGTTTTGGGTGTCACCACACACAGTGTGATTGCAAAACAAGAACCCGCACACGAAGATATAGAAGTGGAAATCGTCGACGGTGTGAACGAACGCAAACAACGTATGTACGAAATGTCCGACGGGTTCATTATTTTGCCGGGTGGCATCGGCACATTAAACGAATTCACCGACATTTTGACTATGCAGCAAATTGGCGAATCGGTAAAACCAATATTCTTTATGAACACGGCAAAGTTCTGGGAATCTTTTTCCAAAATGTTCTTGGTTATGCAGGACAGTGGATTTATTGAAAATGTTCACGACTATAATGTCCATGTTGCGGACACACCGGACGAATTGTTCAAACAGATATTAAATTACGACAAATAAAGTTATTCTGGAATTTCGATAATTTTATCGCGCGCGGTACCCCCGCGCACGATTTTTATTTGTGATTTTGGCACATTAAAATGCCCCGCCAATATTTTAATAACCGCATCATTTGCGGCGCCATCGACCGGTGCGGCGGTTATATGAACACGCAACCGACCATCGTCATCGGTTGTAATTTTATTCTGTTTGGCGCGCGGAATCACCCGCAAATTTATTTTTCGCATAGGAAACACTTTATCATATCCATGCACGCATCGGTCTTGTCCCCCGCAATCAGGTGCAAATGAAAATGAAACACACTTTGGTTAAACAATGGCGCAGACATTCCCGCATTTGCAAACACATTAAATTCACCATTTATTCCCAATTTATCGGCGGTTTTGACAAAGCAATCCCAAAAACCGGCCTGTTCTGCGGCCGATGCACGACGCGCAAAGTCCAATATATTTTCATATTCGCCCCTTGGCACAACCAAAACGTGTTTTTCACACATTGGGTTCACATCATAGAAAGACATTGCATATTCGTTTTCCACAACTTTCTTGGACGGAATTTCACCACGAATAATTTTTGCAAACACATTATCTTTGTCGTACATAAAAATCCCCTTTGTTATCCCGACGAAATATAATACGCCTACAAAAATAAATCAAGCGGGTTAGCACAACTGATCTCTACAAAAACCATTTACACATGCCCCACCACAAGAAAAACCATGACCGGCGCAATCGGCATTTGTATCACATGACACAACATCCCTTCCTGCCCACGGGTCTTCACAGAAACCGGACGGTTCGTGCACCGTCATTAACAAACAATTTTCATCCGTATGTGCCGCATTTGCAACCCATTCTGTGCATTCCATCCATTGCGTAGTTTCGTAAACACAATCTGTTGCACGCTTTACAACATCGGCCGTCACCAATTTATTGGCATCCGTATTTTCATTATATCTGTTTCCGGCATAAATTCCGCGTTCACCAATTACACCATTACCGGTTTGCGTATAGGTTACAACAGTGTCCCCAGGTGTTGATGCGTTTGTGCCGGTTGCCGGAATCTTATTTTGCTTTAACGCGTCTTGTGTGTCCACATAATCTTTAGATGTGACGGTTGATGATGTTGCAAATACTGAATTGATTGTTAATATTGATGCGATTGCGCCGAATGTTAAAATTGGAATCCTCATATCCCTTCCTTTTTGTGCTTGTTTTATACGAATATATTATGGCATTAAAGGTACCTTTTTGACCAGTACTTATGCTAAATTATAACATATTGAAATTACTGAAAATAATTTTTTAAAAAAGTACTGGACAAAAAGGTACGATTAAATCGACCACCCAATAAAAAAGGTTCCAGATATGTTATTATTATTTTCAATATTTCCAGAGAATCGTCATCCCGGCGCAGGCCGGGACCCAGTGTGAACGAAGTGAACACTTGCGTCGCAGACAATAAAAGTTCATTGTTGCATCGCAACAATGAATTCCCTGCGGGGCAAGTTCTCGCTATCGCTTGAACTGGGTCCCGGCCTGCGCCGGGATGACGGGTGTCTGGAATAAATTTATCGTTATGAACTTTCTGGAAATTTTTGGTCTCGGCCGGAACGAAAAAACCCGGCGGAAAACCGCCGGGTTTACTAATCCATGTTCCACGAAGCCCAATTGGGCGAAGTGGAAACCGACCAATTACTTCAACATATTTGCGACTTCGTCGGCCAAATTGTCGTTGCGTTTTTCAATACCTTCACCCAGTACGAAATACGCAAATCCCGCCAGTTTACCACCGGCCTCGTCCAAAACCTGTTTAACCGTCTTGGATGGGTCCATAACAAACGGCTGTTCTTCCAACACCGATTCCGCATAGTATTTCTGCAAACGACCGTTGACCATTTTTTCAACTATGTTTTCCGGTTTGCCCGCCGTTGCGCCCGATTCGATAAATACTTTCTTTTCGCGTTCAACCGCGGCCGGATCAACATCGGCAATGGTCATAAATTCCGGTTTGTTCGCCGCGATGTGCATAGCAATCTTTGGACCGATTTCATTTATTTTATCTGAATCGCCATCAATTGCGACCGCAACACCAATTTGCCCCATACCCGGGACCAGTGCGTTATGAATATAACTGAAAATATGTTGGCCGGAAACCCGTGCGATACGGCGCAGGTTCATATTTTCACCGATTGTTGCGATTGTTGCCGCTATATCATCGTGCACCGCCTTCAATGTCGCATCAAAATCACCGGACAATTCCAACGCTTTGTTTGCAACATCTGCAACCAATTTTTGGAATTTGTCATTTTTCGCAACAAAGTCTGTTTCGGCGTTCAATTCGACGACACAACCCATATTATCGCATTTAACAACGGTCACCAAACCCGATGCCGCGACACGACCGGCCTTGGATGCCGCCTTGACAATACCCTTTTGACGCAGCCAATCCGCCGCCGCCGCGATATCGCCGTTTGTTTCCATCAGTGCCTTTTTGCAATCCATCATACCTGCGGATGTTTTTTCGCGCAGTTCTTGAATCAATTTTGCTGTCACTTCTGCCATAATTTCCCCCTTTGCTAAATTTTCGTTGTGTGGGCGCGGGTGCGCGCCCACATATTATTACAGTATTATTTATCGGCCTTGTCTGCCTTGTCCGCCAATTTTTCACGACGTTCTGCGCGTGACGCAGATGTTTTAGATTTCTGCTTCATTTCTTTGTCTTTGATTTCATCTTCCAATGCGTCGTGTTCGTCCATCATATTCGATTCGACCTTTTTACCGGCCGCGCCGCCCAGGCGTTTTTCAATACCGGACAAAATCGCATCTACGAACAAATCGCAATACAGTTGTGTTGCGCGCGCCGCGTCATCATTACCCGGCACCGGATAGTCAACCATTTCCGGATTCGCGTTCGTATCGCAAATTGCAATTGTTGGAATATCCAGGTTTTTCGCTTCGCGTACCGCGTTCATTTCGCGTGGCACATCAATAACAATCATAACCTGGGGCACACCGTGCATATCCAAAATACCGCCGAAAATATCGCGCAGTTTCGCAACTTCTTTGGTCATAACACCGACTTCTTTCTTGGTCAGGCCCAATTTGTCGGCGTTTTCAATATCGGCCTCCATCTTTTTCAAACGACGGATAGATTGTGAAACGGTTGTCCAATTGGTCAGCATACCACCCAACCAACGGTTGTTAACATAGAATTGTCCGCAACGTTCGGCCGCATCTTTAACGATGTCTTTGGCCTGGTGCTTGGTTGCGACAAACAAAACCTTGCCACCGGCGGCGGCGATTGCCTCTAACGCAACCAGGGCGCGGTGAAGCAAAGGTGCAGTTTTGTTCAAATTGATGATATGAATTTTATCTTTGACGCCATAAACATAGGGTGTCATCAACGGGTTCCAACGACGGGTGTGGTGTCCAAAATGAACGCCGGCCTCCATCAATTGCTGCATAGTAAAAGTTGGCAATGCCATAGTAAATCCTTTTATTTCTGTTGTTATCCTCGTCGCGTGGGGACGCAAACCGGTTGTCCGGACAGAAATTCCCAAATGCGACTGTGTTCTTCGCGCCAACGGCACGTGCCCGCATAATATGACAAAAAATTAAAAAAAGCAAGTATTTTTTAACATTTTATCACGACAATTTTCCAAACAAAAAACTTGTGTTTTAATATTTATATTCTAATATATAAAATTATCAGGAACGGAGAACATATCTATGTTACGAAAAACAGGCATTTGGACATCGCGCGTGATCAAGGTTTTGGGAATCATTGTCGCCGCGGCGGTTTTTATTGGATTGGGAATTTATTGGATTTCATCGCGAAACGCGCATATTACACGAATGAACGCGTCGATTGATGCGCCCGTTGCCGCACACTTTGCGGATGACCGGTCTACGATTTTATTGAACGATACACCGGACACAAATAACAACCGCGACATTGCACCGGCATCGCCCCTGCGCATTTCATACGATTATGTGTCGGGTCCAGGTGCACCCGCGTTTAACACAAACCTGTCGCGAAATGAATTGACGCAAAGCATCAAGATTTCACCGGCAATTCGCGGAAAATGGGCAATTGTGAATCCGTATGAAATCGCGTTCACGCCTGATGCCGATTGGCCGGCCGACACAAAATTTAATGTGAAAATCGGCGAAAAATTATTCACGCGTGATGTACGTCCAAACACGCGACATATATCTTTTAGTACCGCGCCCATTACCGCAAAAATGGATTTGTTCAACATATATCCGGCCCCGGGGGGCGACCGTGCGGTTATCGGTGTCGCGGTGATTTCGTTCAGTTATCCAATTCAAACCCGCGACTTTGCAGACAAGGTTTCAATGCGACTTGACGGGCGGCGATTAAATTTCGATGTAAAAATCGACCGATATATGCGCACTGCGATTATTCGCACCGACCCAATCGATATTACGGACGCTTCGCGCAATTTGCGATTCAAATTGAACCGAATATATGATGCCGATGGCATATCGCGCACAAAAAAAATCACCGCAAGTGCAACAATTGATTCCGCCGATAATTTTTTCAAAATCTCTGATTTATCAACAATTACCGCCGACGATAAATTCGGTAATCCGCAACAGTTGATTTTGGTCAATATGACATCTGCCGCGGCAGACAACACAAATTGGGACAAATATATCGATGCATACCTGTTGCCACGTAATACAGACGATGACGAAGACGAAAATGAATCTCACACATGGGCAAATGACGAAATTACCGCCGATGTCATCAAGAAATCACAGAAAATCAAACTGACCCGTGCAAATTTTGTGAATCCGGCGGGCACATATCAATATGCATTTTCTTATGATGTTTCCGACAATGTTCCACGCTACTTATATGTGACAATTAAACCGGACATACATTCAACAAATGGGTTCATAACCCGGAATGGTATTAATCGTGTAATGCCCGTCGCATATCCCGAACGCAGTGTCAAAATTATGGGTGGTGGCGCGTTGTTGTCATTGGCCGGGGACAAGAAATTGGCTATCGTCGCCCGTGGCGGGGTTGATGCGGCATATGTGAATCTGTATAAAATTGAATCGGGTGCCATAAATCATCTTATTACCCAAACATATAATCTGTTTTCCGATTTGGAATTTCGGGCACCGTGGATTTTTGATGCATACGATATGGCAAGTGTTTTCCAAAAGAAAATCCCATTTGTCGATACATCCAAGAATCGTGTAAATTATGCCGCATTGAATCTTGGCGAATATTTGGACAGAACTTATTCCGATAAAACCGGCATATTTATAATTAAAACCGGCGCATCGAAAAATGCCGCAGAATACGGGGATGCACGTTTAATATTGCTGACCGATATGGGGATTATTCGCAAAATTAACCTTGACCGGTCTTCTGTCGTGTTCGTGTCTTACCTTTCGAATGGCAGGCCCGCATCTGAAATTGACATAACGGTTTTGGGACGCAATGGTTATCCAATTTGGGCGGGTGTCACCGACGCCGATGGTCGCGCCGACATACCGCGTTTTGCCAACGACGAATACAGGAATGAAAAAGAACCCGTTGCAATTGTCGCGCGTCACGATTCTGATGTTTCGTTTATTCCATATTATGCCGATATGACCCAGTCCGCCGAATATTCTAAATTTGATGTTGGCGGCACATATGCCATGATGGATACCCCGTTAAAATCATTTATATTTTCGGACCGTGGAATTTATCGCCCGGGCGAAACATTGACGATTGGCGCAATTGTTGAAAACAAGACCCTTTCACCAATGTCCGAAATTCCGGTAAAATTGGAAATAACCGACCCACGTGGCCGCACGGTTATGGATAAAAAAATATCTTTGCCCACGGACGGTATGATTGACATCACACACAAACTTGCAACGGATGCATCACTTGGGCGGTACGATGTCGCAATATACACCCTTAACGGTCGTGGTCACATCCAAGATGCAATCGGCACCGGCAATTTTAATGTCCAAGAATTCGTTCCCGACACGATGAAAATTATTGCTGCAATTAACAATGCATCTGAATCTGGTTGGATTTCACCCGATAATTTGACGGCCAATGTGTCATTGAACAACCTGTATGGAACGCCCGCAACCGACAGACGCATTTCCGCCCACGCAACGCTGCGTCCCGTAGATTTTAATTTTGACGATTATAAAAATTATAAATTCACATCAAACTTTAATTCAAAAACTGGGCTATCATATGCCGCGGCACGTTCGGGACAAACATTTACCGTTGATACCCCGGATGTTCGTACCGACGAAAACGGCAATGCCACCATTGATGTAAAATTTGACCGCGAAATCCCAATTGGTACATATATGTTAAACCTTGTTATAAACGGATTCGAAGCCGGCGATGGTAAAAGCATACAAACCGTTTTGAATTCGCGTGTATCCAATCACAACCAATTAATTGGATACAAAACAGAATCCGACCTGTCGTATGTTCCACGCAATTCTGTACGTAATATAAAACTGATTGTTTTGGATACATCTGGCAATGCAGTTGACGCGAACGATATTACAATGAAACTTATAAAGCGCGAAAATTTGACCAGTTTGTTAAAGGATTATGACAATCATTATAAATATCAAACAATATCACACGATATTATTATCGCCCAATCCCAAATTGCCGTGTCTAAAAATGGTTCTGAAATAAAATTGAACACATCAAATGGCGGAACCTATTATGTTCAATTACTGGATTCGAACGAAAATATTTTGGCAAATATCGAATACTTTGTCGCCGCGGATGAAAACACCGAAATGCGCGAAGATTCGCACGCAGAATTGCAAATCAAACTGGATGCGTCCGCATATAAACCCGGCGACACAATAAACATCGGGATTGTCGCACCATATGCCGGCACCGGTCTTATCACCATTGAACGCGACCGGGTCTATGCACACAAATGGTTCAGTACCACCACAACCGCATCAACCCAGAAAATCACCCTGCCCGACGATTTTGAAGGAACGGGTTATATAAATGTTTCATTCGTCCGTGATATCAACAGTCGCGATATATTCACAACCCCATACACATACGCGGTCGCACCATTTTCAACAAATATTGACAAACATAAAATCAATGTAAAACTGGATACACCAAAAATCATTCGTGACAATAAATTACCGGTTGAGATTACAACCGATACAGATGCGCGCGTAATGTTGTTTGCCGTGAACACCGGAATCTTGCAGGTTGCAAATTATTCAATTCCAAATCCATTAAAACACTTTTTCCAAAAGGCCGCATTACAGGTTGAAACATATCAAATTTTGTCATTACTGTTGCCAGAATACAACGTGTTGCGTGAAGTCGCCAAAATCGGGGGCGGCGACTTTGAAGAATTTGGCGGAATTGATGCGCCACTTACCAATCCATTTGGACGCAAAACCCTGCCACCGGTCGCATTTTATTCTGGCATAATAAACACAGGCGCAAACACAACAAAAACGATTAACTTTGATATACCGGAATATTTTAATGGTGGGGTAAATGTGTATGCGGTCGCCGCCGCGCCGGGGCGTGTCGGTGCCGCCGACACAGATGTGCGCGTACAATCACCGGTTATTATATCTGTATCTGCACCATTGGTTGTCGCACCGAATGATAAATTTACGGTGAACACGGTTATATCAAACCTGGCCACGGAATCAGGAAATGCCGCGACGGCGCGAAATGATGCGACCGCAACCGGCAAACTGTTGCCAATTGAAAAATCTTCGGGGGTATTAAATTTGCCGGAAAACACCGAAAAGTTATGGACTTTTGATGTGACCGCGGATAACACACCCGGCATGGGCAAATTGGATATATCAACGACATTATTTGATGATAAAAACCATACGATTGCCGCACGACACACCACACACGAATTATCCGTTCGCCCGGCAACAATGTGGCAAACAGATATTCGTACCGGTGTATTGGATTCGGCACACACAAACATACGCCGTGCATCACCCGATATGTTTGATTCCGGGGCACACAACACATTGTACATATCGAAATCTTTATCGATTTTGGCACGACCGATGTTTATGTACCTGGGGCACTATGATTTTGATTGTACCGAACAATTGGTATCGCGCGCATTGCCGTATGCGATTGCACCCGAAGATAAAATATTGGGCACGACACGCACAGATTCCACAAACATTGTGAACAAGGCAATCCAGACATTGTCAAACCGCCAAAATGGGGACGGATCATTTGGAATGTGGTCGGATGACGGCGCACGTGCCAACGAAGAAATCGATTCAACAACCGCGTATCTAACGGCATATACGATAAACTTTTTAACCATTGCACGGCGCAACGGATTTAATGTGCCGCAATCGATGTTTTCACGTGGAATTGATTTCTTGCGCACATATGCGGGTGCACGCACGACCTCTATTTCCGACGCCCACGCCAAGGCATTTACAATATATACGCTAAGTTTGAATGATTATGTCACAACCAGTTATATTGATTTATTGGAAGAATACCTTAACGAAAATATCAAAGATTGGTCGGAAAATATAATCGGCGCATACATCGCGGCATCATACAAGATGTTAAAGCAAACCGACAAAGCATTTAATATGATTTCAAAGTATAAATCGGGTGACAATATATACGATGGCCCGTTTGCGGGCACAACCGCCGCAGATGCAACATACACATTTATCGCACGCAAATATTTCGATATGATGCCTGAACGAACAACCAAAAACATACAAAAATATATAAACCAAGGTCACTATGATTCATTTACCGCGGCGGCAATTGTTATGGCAACAAACGGGGCGACATCTGATATAATTGATGCGGATACGGTATCGATTTTGGTTGACGATAAAAAGATTGATTCAACTGTGGATGCCGGAACGATTATTGCGAAACTGCCCAATGGGTTTGATAAATTGCGCATAAATTGCGAAACATGTAAATCCAAGAACACGGCGTTCTATACCATCGCAAGCAACGGATTCCCGACGAGTGCACGGGTTGAATCAAACGGTTTGGATGTCACACGCGAATACTATGACACGAACGGTGACAAGGTCCAAAATGCGAAAATCGGCGACATTTTGGATGTAAAAATCACAGTACGCACCCGTGGCGGTACGCAGAATGTTGAAAACGCGGCCATTGTTGATTTGTTGCCGGGCGGCTTTATTCCAATTTCTGATTCGGTTGCCGGCGATATGACATATAACGAGATTCGTGAAGACCGGGTATTGATATATGCGCCAATTTCACGCGACACCGCAACATTTACATATCGTGTTCAATTGTCCGTGGCGGGCGAATTCACGGTTCCGCCAATCACAGCAATGGATATGTACAACACGGAAATTCGTGCAACAACAGGCACAAATAAATTCACTGTTTCAAATGCCAAAGATTAAAAGATTTTTACGAATTTTCGTAATTGTTTTCGGCGTAATTTTCGCAATCTGGTTGGTTATACGAATATTTTTTACCCCCCCGTTGTTGCAAGATGTTTCTTTTTCGCGCGCATATTACGACCGCAATGGCAACCTATTAAGATTAACATTATCGGCGGATGATAAGTATCGAATTTATACACCCTTGAACGAAATCAGTCCGCATATAATAAACGCGGTTATATTATACGAAGACAAACATTTCTATCATCACCCCGGCATAAATCCAATATCAATGTTACGTGCCGCGCGTCAATATATCACGGGGGTACCCCACCCCGTCGGCGCATCAACAATCACAATGCAATTGGCCCGCATAAAGTATGATTTGAACAGTAAAACATTCGGCGGAAAAATGTTGCAGATTGCGGCGGCAATTTATATTGATATGTTTCATTCCAAGGACGAAATTATCGAAGCATATCTGAACCTGGCACCATACGGCGGAAACATCGAAGGTGTGGCGGCCGCGTCTACAATATACTTTGGTACACACGCCCGGGATTTAAGCAAGATTGAATCAATAACACTGGCAACCATTCCACAAAACCCGACCAAACGCGGATTAAACACCGCACGCGGAATTAAAAACATTGAAAATATGCGGCATTTTTTGGTTGAACAATGGGTTACCGAATACCCGGCGGATGAAAAATTGCGAACATTTGCACAAATGCCTTTGGCGGTAAATTCATTATCGGACCTGCCCTTTCTGTGTCCGCATTTCACAGATTTTATGAATACAACCAAAATTAAAAAATCAGAAATAAACACGACAATAGATTTGAAATTGCAACAAAAATTGGAACGCACATTATCGGCAGAAATAAATTCACGACGCAATATTGGTATTACAAATGCCGCGGCAATTTTAATCAATTATAAAACAATGGAAACTTATGCGTATATTGGTTCGGTGGATTATTTCAATCGTGACATATACGGCGAAAACGATGGCGTCCGCGCACGGCGCAGTCCCGGTTCAACATTAAAGCCACTGATTTATGCAAATGCAATCGATGACGGGTTAATACATGAAATGACTTTATTGCGCGATGCACGTGTGAACTTTGGGGTTTATGCGCCCGAAAATTCAGACAGTGAATTTTTTGGGCCGGTTCTGGCACGCGATGCGTTAACACATTCACGGAATATTCCGGCGATAAATTTGGTGCGTGAAATTGGTGTCAAAAATTTTCACAAATTGCTGAATGATTCCGGCGTTGCGAACCTGAAAACACCGGAACATTATGGTGTATCAATCGCCCTGGGCGGGGCCGAGGTTTCTATGTGGGAATTGGCGAACATTTACGCAACGATGGCAAATATGGGAACACACCGCCGGACACGCACACAAATTGATTCACCGGACGAAGTCATAAACCACCTGCTTTCGCCCGAGGCATTTTTTATGACAATGGATATGTTGGCACATCAATCGGTACCGACAAAAAAAATTCCATTTGCGAAAACGAACCCGCAAAGAATTCGACACTATTGGAAAACCGGCACATCTTCATCATATCGTGATGCGTGGACGGCGGGCATATTTGGCGATTTTGTTTTGGTTGTTTGGGTTGGTAATTTTGACGGCACACCAAACAACGCGTTCAGTGGTGCGCGCGCCGCCGCCCCAATATATTTTTCTTTGGCCAACGCGATAACGGAATATTACAACGGGGTTGGCAAACCAATTCAAAACAATAAATTTTTGGCCGATGATATGAATATTATCGAAATCGAAATGTGCGAAATCGGTGGCAACATTGCCGGCGAATTTTGTCCACAAAAAACATTGTCTTATTTTATTCCGGGAAAATCACCCATCACGCGCAACCGCATTCACCGCCAAATTCCAATAGACAATAAAACCGGCCTGCGCGCGTGCAAAACCGACCCAAAAACAACCCATACGGGAATCTTTGAATTTTGGGATGCGGAATATTTGGATATGTTCCGCCGTGCGGGCGTGCGCCGCAAAACCGCACCCGGGTTTATGCAGGGATGCGATATAAATGATATTCCGGATGACGGCACAGCCCCGGTTGTGGTATTTCCAACCGCAGATACAAAATTGGTAATCACGACCGCACACGATTTCGAACCGGTCGGATTTATGGGGTTGGCGACCGGGACGAACGATAAAATATTCTGGTTCTTGGATGATAAAACACTTGGGTCAACCAAAAGTGGCGAAACATTGGAATACAATGTTCCAATGGGCGATCATATCCTGCGCGCGACCGACAGTACCGGCACCACAACCCAAATAAATTTCAGTGTTGTGAAATAATTTTTTAACTTGCCAAACCACACTGACCAACGCGCTCACACGGAGTGGTATGACAACCAACACAATATCCACTGCAACATGCGCCATCACCCCAGCACTCGTCTCCATTCGCCACACACACCGGCGCCTTATCACCCATAGGCAGATTTACCAAAACACACTCACTGCCCATCCATTCATAACATGTCGCGCCTTCGGGCATATTTTCGTCGACCCAATCCATTGCGCTGTTTAACAAGGAATTGGTGACCAGGTCCCCATCATTACAATCATCTTCATCATGGTCATTACAAATTCCCCTTTCACCGATTGTACCGGCGGTATTTGTATATGTGACAACGGTTGTGCCGGGTGTTGCGGCATTTGTGCCCGCGGCCGGAATTGTTGCCTGGCGCGTAGTATCAACATATGTTTTTGATGTGACGGTTGTATCGGCCAAAACTGAATTGATTGTTAATATTGATGCGAATGCACCGAATGTTAAAATTGGAATCATCATATCCCTTCCTTTCTTGCTTGTTTTATACACTTATATTATGGCAAAAAAGGTACCTTTATTTTGACCACCACTTTGATTTTGTAAGTCGTTGATTTTACTGAATCGCATTTCCTAAAAAAAGTACTGGACAAAAAGGTACGATTAAATCGACCACCCAAATAAAAACCCGGCGGAAAAAACCGCCGGGTTTCTACAATCACTGTCCACCGAAGCCCAATGGGCGCAGGCGGAACCAACCACTATAATATTATTTTTTCTTTTTGGGTGTCGACTTCGGTGCCGGTTCTTTTTTGAATTCATTCGCCAATGCCATAATGCACGCGTATGCCAACAATGCGGATATTGCAGTGATAATGCCACTGATTAACCCGTCAGAAAACATCGCAAACAATATGATTGCCAAAACCAATACAACCGTATAACCCAAATTCTTGACCAATACAGACAAAATTTTTTCAAGTGTTTTCATATTTACTTCCTTTTTTGTTGTGTACATATTATACCATAAAATGTTGTAAATGTAAAAATAAATCGCCACGATTGTGGCGATTTATTATCTGAATTTTTTCATTATTATATTTTCGCACATACCTTACAAAATAACCTGGCCGCCCAAACGCGCGTTATACGGCAACGGGCCAAATGAAGATTTCGGACTTACATAAATATTTCCGGTGACCGTAAACGGACCACAGAACTGCAACAAATTTACATCGCGCAGAAATATATTGCCTTCGACAACAACATTGCACGGCAAAACATATTTACGCATACGTTGCAGATATAAATTACCACGGATACGCGCACCATTTTTCAACATAATTCTTTCGCCGCGCGTTTCAATGATGACATCGCCATATATACGACCGTCGCCCTGGGGACGAAGTGCCGGATTTTTGCACGGATTGGCCGGCGCAACATTGATTGGGCGTTGCATATCGCCGCGCGCATCACGACGAATCGGTAACGGAATGTTTTTATTGTCCGTTGTATCGGTGTTTTCGACTTTTTTGGTTTGTTGCGTTGTTTCAACCGCGACCTGGTTTGCAGAACCGGTGTTAACAACAATCGGCTTTTTACTGTTTACAATGCTGATAATCAACATAGAACACAGAACAATTATCGCAATCAACAGGGCCAAATTTATAAGACCAATCAAATTGATACCGCACATCCACGCCCAGATGGATGTTGCAACCCAAACCAACAAATCCCAAAACCAAGACAAAATTGCGGTTATACAATCAAAAATCCAACGAAACGCGCGACCAATCATACGAAACGGCCAAGAAATCACGGTCATAAACGGATGTTCACGCGCAATAACATTCTTTTGAATCGCCGCATAATCCTTTTCGCGTTGCATACGACGGGCGGCAAATTTCATTTTTAATTTATCAAACATATTTTAGCCTTTTGGTTGTTTAACACAAATATAGCCTAAAAAAATAGTTTGTCAAATATTTTTATCGTTTTTTTAATTTAGAATTTGGTGTATTATACCAATATGCGATTTTTAATTTTATCTTTATTATTGACGGCATGTGCGGGTTCGTGGACACCACCGGATGACCTTATCCGGCGTGACATCCCGGCGGGTGAATATGAAATTGCGACATACGGAAAAATAACCAATAAAAACGCCCCGGTTCATATCTATATCGAAGGCGACGGCCACGCATTTACTGCATACGGCGAACCGACCACCGACCCGACACCACGGGGAACATTGGTGCGCAATTTGGCGGCACGCGATATGGCGCCAAATGTTGCATATATTGCGCGCCCGTGCCAGTTTATAATGTCACCCGCATGCAGCGAATCTGATTGGACCGACGGGCGGTTTTCGCCGGCGGTTGTTGATGCGACCGCAAATGCAATCAAAGAAATTGCCGGACGCCGTCCGGTGATTTTGGTTGGGTATTCTGGTGGCGGATTGATGGCGGGATTAATCATAAATCGACATCCGGAAATCAAAGTTCAAAAATGGATAACCATCGCAGGCGTTCCAAATCATACCGCGTGGACCGGGTATTTTGGCGACAGTCCGCTGACCAAATCATTAGATTTAGAAAAATTGCCACGCGTCCCGGCGGTTCATTACATCGGCGCACGTGACCGGGTCGTGCCACCCAAATTGTCGCGCATATATTTTCCCGCCGACCAAATCGTTGAAATTCCCACCGCCGGCCATACCGATTTTGAAAAATTAGATATAGATTTTAATTAAAAAAACGCCCCGGATGGGGCGTTTTTAATTCGACACAGATTACATCATTCCCGGCATACCACCCGGCATTTGCGGGGCGGTTGATTTTTCTTCGGGAATTTCCGACATTACCGCACCGGTTGTTAACAACACGCCCGCGGTCGATGCCGCCGCCATAATCGCGGTTTTAACAACCTTGGCCGGATCGATAATCCCAGATTTTAACATATCGACATATTCGCCGGTTTGCGCATTGTATCCAAAATTATAATCTTTGGCGTCCGAAACTTTGCCAACGACAATTTCACCCGACACACCCGCATTTTCAGCGATTTGTGCACACGGTGCAACAATTGCACGACGAACAATATCGATACCAACATCTTGGTCTGTATTTTCACCTTTGACCTTGGCCAATGCAGAAACCGCACGAACCAACGCAACGCCACCACCGGCAACAATGCCGTCTGCAACCGCGGCACGGGTCGCCGCCA
Organism: uncultured Pseudomonadota bacterium; assembly: GCA_900320405.1. Lineage (GTDB taxonomy): Bacteria > Pseudomonadota > Alphaproteobacteria > Rs-D84 > Rs-D84 > Enterousia. The sequence goes on along the minus strand of OOHM01000002.1, from coordinate 374,075 downwards.
ATGCATCATCGACACGGTCTTTCTTTTCTTTAACTTCGACCTCGGTCATACCGCCTACATGGATAACCGCGACACCGCCGACCAATTTAGCCAACCGTTCCGCCAATTTTTCGCGGTCATAGTCACTGGTTGTTTCTTTGATTTGTTTACGAATTTCATCGGCACGCGCACTGATTGCGCCTTTGTCGCCCGCCCCACCAACAATCAGTGTGGTCGATTTATCGACAACAACGCGTTTGGCCGAACCCAAAACCGCCGGTGTGATATTATCAAATGTCATACCCATATCATCGGATATAACGGTTGCGCCGGTCACGATTGCGATATCCGCCAACATCGCCTTGCGACGGTCGCCGAATCCCGGGGCCTTGACCGCACAAACCTTCAGTCCACCACGCAACCGGTTCAAAACCAATGTAGCCAAAGCTTCGGATTCTACATCTTCGGCAATAATTAACAACGGACGTCCCTGTTGCGCGATTGGTTCCAAAATCGGTAATAACGCCTGAAGTCCCGAAATTTTCTTTTCGGACACCAACACCGCCGCACCATCCAATTCCGCCAACATTTTTTCGCTGTTGCTAACGAAATACGGCGACATAAATCCTTGGTCAAATTGCATACCTTCGACGACATCGATTTCTGTTTCCAAACCTTTGGCTTCTTCAACGGTAATAACACCTTCTTTGCCAACCTTTTCCATTGCGTCTGCGATTTTTTTACCGATGTCGCTATCGCCATTTGCAGAAATCGTTGCAACCTGGGCAATTTCAGAAGCATTTTTCACCGGACGCGCATGCGATTCGATATCGGCAACCACCGCAGATGTCGCAATATCAATTCCGCGCTTAATATCCATTGGGTTCATACCCGCGGCAATAACGCGACGGCCTTCACGGAAAATCTTTTGCGCCAAAACGGTCGCAGTCGTTGTACCGTCACCGGCATCGTCACCGGCCTTTTTGGCAACCTCTTGAATCATACGGGCACCAATATTTTCGGTTGGGTCTTTTAACGATACCGCCTTGGCCACCGTGACACCGTCTTTGGTTGCGACCGGCGCGCCATAAGATTTATCAATAACGACCGTGCGCCCCTTTGGCCCCATAGTAATTTTTACCGCATTGGCCAATTTATCAACACCGGCCGCCAGTTTATCTGTATCAAAAATAATTTCTTTCGCCATAATCTATCCTTTTATTCAATAATACCCAAAATATCAGATTCTTTAACCAGAATATAATCCGCGCCATCAATTTTAACTTCGTTTGCCGATGCCGCCCATTTTGCGAACAGAACCGTATCGCCCGCCTTGACCGTCATCGGTACACGCACACCGCCTTCAAACACACCGTTCCCAACCGCAATAACGCGACCGCGGGACGGTTTTTCGCGTGCCGTATCGGGAATGATAATTCCGCCGGCGGTTTTATTTTCTTCTTCTATTCTTTGGATTAAAACATAGTTATTTAATGGTTTGAACATAATAACTCCTTTTATATATACATATACTATGCCGTTGTCAAAAATATAGTCATAAAAAAGGCAATTTCAAGTCCGCCCCATTGCGCGGGTACAAAAAAACAAAAAACGGGCGCGATTATCGCACCCGTTTTTAATCAATCACTAATTTGCCATATTCCACAGTAATCGGGAACCGGTAAATTATCGCGAACCACAACCACATTTTCCGGTGTCGGTGTTGCAACGACCGACCTGTCCAGGATTGCACTGGGCGGTAATCCACGCACAATCTGAATTTTTGGTGCAACGAGCATAAACCTTTGCTTCACTTAAATTCCACAATAAACAATTTGCATCTGTATGTGCCTGGCCATCCAACCATGCGGCACAGGTTCTTGTTGTGACTTTTGTCCCGGTCGCCTGCATCTTGTTTTGCATTGATGCGTTCGCGTTATTAACATGTGTTCGATTGGCGACAACTGTATTTGCAAATACCGAATTAATGAATAAAATGGATACAAACACGCCAATGCTAAGAATTGAAATCCTCATATTCTCTTCCTTTCCCGCTTGTTTTATACACATATATTATGGCATTAAAGGCACCTTTTTGTCCAGTAATTTTTTCAAAAATTATTTTCAGTAATTTCAATATGTTATGATTTGGTATAAGTACTGGTCAAAAAGGTACGATTATTTCGACCAGGCAATAAAACAGCGGGCGCGTATGCGCCCGCAACTTTCCACTAATCACTATTTCACCGTCAATTCTTTGCCGTGGGTATCGACATAGACGGTGCCACCTTCGCCAATTGCATCAGATAAAATTAAATCTGCAATTTTATCTTCAACCGCCGATGTAATAAGGCGTTTCAACGGTCGTGCACCAAACACCGGGTCATATCCGTTTTCACCCAACCATTTAATCGCCGAATCGGTCACATTCAATTCTATGCGACGCGCGGCCAGCCGGGCCCGCAAATTACGCAACTGAATTTCAACAATGCCCGCCATAACATCTTTGCCCAATTGGTTAAAGAACACAATTTCATCAATACGGTTTATAAATTCCGGACGGAAATGCTTTTTAACCGCGGCCATATCCGGCAAATTACTGGTCATAATTATAATGGTGTTCGTAAAGTTCACAACGTGACCTTGGCCATCGGTCAGGCGCCCATCGTCCAATATCTGCAAGAAAACATTGAACACATCTGGGTGTGCCTTTTCAATTTCGTCAAAAAGCAACACTTGGTATGGACGACGACGCACCGATTCGGTCAATACACCACCCGCATCATAACCAACATACCCCGGGGGCGCACCGATTAAACGCGCAACCGAATGCGGTTCCATATATTCACTCATATCAATTCGCGTCATTGCGGTATCATCGTTAAACAGGTATTCCGCCAATGCCTTGGCAACCTCGGTTTTTCCAACACCGGTCGGCCCCAAGAACATAAAACTGCCCGAAGGTCTGCGTGGGTCCGCCAGGCCCGCACGCGAACGACGAATTGCACGCGCAACCACCGCCAACGCCGCATCTTGACCAACGACGCGTTTGCGCAATTCGTCTTCGATGTTCAACAATTTCGATTGTTCGGTCGCACTTAATTTATCGGCCGGGACGCCGGTCCATTTACTGACCACCGCCGCGATATGTTCCGGCAATACGGTTTTATATTCGCGCGATTCGGAATTCATCTTTTTAATTTTTTCTTCCAATTCTGGAATTTTACCGTATTGCAACGCAGACGCCTTTTCATAATCGCCGGCACGCATTGCAGATGCAACCTCGGCCTTGGCGGCATCCAACGCGGCCATCGCATCGGACAGGCCGCGCATCTTTTCCTGTTCCGCGCGCCACGCGGCGGTCATTTCCGCAGATTTCTTTTCCGTTTCCGCAATCAACTTTTCCAAATCGGCAAGTCGTTTCTTGGAATCTTCATCTTTTTCTTTCTTTAATGCCTGTTGTTCAATTTTCAATTGCATTAAATGACGGTCAACTTCATCCAAAGCCTCGGGCTTTGATGCAACCTCGATACGAACGCGCGCGGCCGCTTCATCGACCAAATCGATTGCCTTGTCCGGCAAGAAACGGTCGGTTATATATCGGTTAGACAACCGCACCGCCGCAACCAATGCAGAATCAGAAATACGCACACCGTGGTGGCCTTCATATTTTTCTTTTAACCCACGCAGTATTGAAATCGTGTCATCAACCGTCGGCTCATCAACATAGACCGGTTGAAAACGACGCGCCAACGCCGGGTCTTTTTCAATATATTGACGGTATTCATCCAAAGTCGTCGCACCCAAACAGTGCAATTCACCACGCGCCAACATCGGTTTAATAAGATTTCCGGCATCCATACTGCCTTCGCCTTTGCCGGCGCCAACCAATGTATGCAATTCATCAATAAACAAAATAATTTCGCCATTGGCATCTTTGACGGCCTTTAATATCGCCTTAAATCGATCTTCGAATTGACCACGGAACATTGCACCCGCCATCAATGCGCCCATATCCAACGACAATAATTTTTTATTCTGCAAATTTTCCGGTATATCGCGCGAAACGATGCGTTCCGCCAAACCTTCGACAATCGCGGTTTTACCAACACCCGGATTTCCAATCAGAACCGGATTATTCTTGGTACGGCGAGATAAAACCTGGATAGTGCGGCGAATTTCTTCGTCGCGCCCAATGACCGGGTCCAATTTCCCGTCGGCCGCCAATTTCGTAAAATCGGTTGTATATTTTTCTATTGCCTTGGCGGGCGTTTCTTGCATTTCTTCTGGATTCATAATGGCACCTCTTTTTTATCAAACATATATATAGTGCGCTTTTTTGAAATTCAAGGATATGGGAACAAATGCCCCCACCAAAGAAATATATAAAAAAACAAAACAATACTTGACTTTTTGGGATTTTTGTTATAGATTATGCCGCAGTGATTAAAGGATATGATATGCCACGTGTATGTAAAGTAACAGGTAAAAAAACAGAAGTCGGTATGAATGTTTCCCATTCGGAACGCCATACAAAGCGCACATTTTTGCCGAATCTGCATGTATTAAAATTTCACAGCGATATTTTGGGTCGCGATTTTTCATTGCGCCTTTCGGCCGCGGGTCTGCGCACATTGACCAAGCACGGCGGTCTGGACGCGTATGTTATGGCGAAACCCATCTCGCGTTTGACACCGGAAATGGCGGCAATTAAACGTGCCATTGACAAGAAAAATGGCAAAGCCGAAAAGCCCGCAAAAAAGCCGGCACACAAGGCGAACCGTAGTGCCCGTCTGGTAAAAAAAGTTGAAGCAAAGAAGGCAAAATAATTTCTTTGCAAAATGGCCCTGTGGTGGAATTGGTAGACGCGCTTGACTCAAAATCAAGTTCCGCAAGGAGTGTCGGTTCAAGTCCGACCAGGGCCACCAAAAATTAAAACCGGTTTATGCCGGTTTTTATTTTTGTCCCGCCGTCGGACCGTCATCCCGACGAAAGTCGGGATCTAGTCAGTCTCGTTGCGAATCAAAGAGATCCCGCTTTTCAGCGGGATGACGAAAACCGGGCGCGAACGCGCCCACACCCGTCGCGGCACGCCGCGGTCGTGACAGACCAACACTAACCACTTGCACCGACAATAACACTATCCTATACTTTCCAATATGAAATTGGAATCGGTTGGAATTTTAATCTCTCTGCGCCCGTTTGATGAAAAAAACGCGATTGCGCAAATATTTTCACGCGACTTTGGTATTATGTCGGGAATGATGCGCGGCGCGGTTGTCGCACGCACAAACAAACCATTGGTTGGTCAATTTGGTTCTGTTTCGTGGAACGCGCGTTTGGATGATGCACTGGGGGTGTTTCATTGGGACGCGGAAAAGAATCTGGCCGCGCCGATTATGATAAATTCAAATCTATTACCGTTTATGAATTCTGCATTCGGTTTGATTACGGCTATGTTGCCTGAACGCGAACCGTATGAACATTTATATGATGAAACAATTGAAATGTTGTGCGCCCTGCCCGGTGCAACCGCACCGGCCGATGAATATTTGAAATGGGAAATAAACCTTCTGCGGGAATTGGGTTACGCATTGGATTTAACGCACTGTTCGGGGTGTGGAAAAAACGAAAATTTAAATTACCTGTCGCCCAAGACCGGACGCGCGGTTTGCGATGAATGTGCCGCACCATATATAAATAAACTGTATAAATTACCGGTGACATTAAATACAACCCTGCGATTTTTAGAAAACATTTGTACGACGGTTGGCACGCCGGTACCACAATTTCGTTTGATGTTAAAAAATTTTTAAGAATTTATTTCATTTATTTGTTGCACATTGCAAAAAAAGTTTCTAAGATAAATCCGTTCAACAAAAGGAGAAAAAATATGTTTTGGACAATAATCGTTATGATTGTTGGCATCGCGCTGTTTTTGTTTGGCGGGTTGCTCGTTAAACAGGATGGCAAGAAACCAACGACAATGTCAATCGTTTGCAAAAAAATAATCAAATTGATTGCTATCTTTTTGATTGCCGGATGCGTGTGCCGTTTGTACACACCGTATTACCTGACGCATACCAATCCTATGATTCTTCAGGAAATGGTCACCGCGATGCAGGAACAACAAAACGCCGAAAAGAACAAGGCGATTCGTTCCTATGTTCGTTCCAATATGGGCGAAATGATTGCGGATGCACCGGTATGGGGCAACGAAGGCGCGAAAAAAACAATATTCTTGTGGTCTGATTATTCTTGCCCATATTGCCGCCGTGTTCATGCCGAATTGGCGCGTGTTATGGCAGAACGTGACGATGTTCGCGTTGTGTTAAAGAACTTCTCTATCCACGGCGATTTGTCCGATGCACCAGCCAAAGCGGTTATTGCTGCAAAATTGCAAAGCAATGAAAAAGCGGCCGCACTGGACAGAAAGTTGATGGAAAAAGAATACTATACCCAAGAAGATATGAAAGATCGTTCCAAATTGGGTGAGAAAGTTCAAAAGAACGTGATGGCGTTGGCGGCCGAAGTCGGTCTGGACACCGCACAATTGGAACGCGATATGCGTGGTCCGGTTGTCGCACGTGAATTGAAAAATGTTCGTGATTTGGCGCAAACATTCGAAATCAGTGGCACACCGTATCTGATTATCGGCGAAAAAGCGTTCCCGGGTGCGATTCCGTACGAACAAATCATCGAAGCATTGGATAAATAACTTTAGTGCTTGTTATGAATCCCCACCGAATGGTGGGGATTTTTTTTGCACACCAAAATGATTGACTTTTTTGCCATTTTTTGGTATGATTCCACACACAAATGACGACATTTATGTCGCCATTTTATTTTGCCTGTGCACAAAACGCACGGGCATTTTTTATTTAATGTATTAACACAAAAGGAAGCAAAAATGGAATATTATGAAGCAATGGTTGGGGATGGCGAATCCACGACATTTTATTTTACTTTCCCGTTTTTCGGTGTGAACGACATTCATGTGAAAGTAAATGATGTTGAACAAACGAATTACATAATGACACCAAACCCGACACCAAATGATGCAGATACCGAATATACCGGCGGGACCGTCGAATTTTTAACTGCGCCGGCAAATGGCGACCGCATCACAATCTATCGTGAAATAGAATTGGTTCGACACATAGATTATCAACCGACCAAAAAACCAGAATCACACCAAATGAACCAAGATGCAAATCAATTAATGGGCGCGTTGCGTGAATTAGACGTAAAATTAAAAAACACACTGGATTTGGCAACAATTCCAACCTTGGCAGATTTGTTATCTGAAATACAAACAATTAGCACAAGTTTGGATACATTTATAACCGCCGATGATTTGAACGACATTAATACTGCGGTCGCAACAATCCCGGACAAGGCCACCAAGGATATGGACAACATTACCGCAACCGGTATAAGCACCATGTGCGGATACTGTATGCCAGATTACAGTTCTGCGATTACACTAGGTGCATCACCGTACACGGCGCCATCAAATGGTTTTATCGCGATTAATAATTATGGCACCAACCCAGGTTTCCAAATCAGCATCAACAATTTGCAAATTTGTAATTCAACAATCGCCAATTCTGGCAGTGCCGTTTCATGCTTTATTCCAGTGTCTAAAAATGATATTATCACGTACAGTGGTGGCGGAACAACATATTGGAAATATTTTATTCCACTAAAAAATTAATATTAAAACAAATCCCCGGAATTCACATCCGGGGATAATTCACGATTTTTGTGACTTTTTATGCAATATGCAATATTGGAAGTGATTAAATAAAAACGGAAATTTATTTGCTATCCAATATATCACCCTGCCCATTTTAGAATATTTATACTCTTCCAATTCATAATACCAAATAAGTTTCCCAGGTTTATTATTCGGATTCAGCACATGCATAATTCCCAAATTTTGCTGGGCAGCCGCATGTTTAACAATTTCAAATCCTGCATTTCTACATTCGCGTTTGAATTGCCGTGGTGTCATATGATATTCATAAAAACCGCCATTGAAAAACCAGGGATGATATTTGAAATGTGTACCTGATTCTTTTATTGCCTTTTTGGTCGCCTTATCCCAATGTTTTTTTATGCGTCGTGCGAAATTAAGACATGGCACAGAAATAACCGCATAACCATCATCGTTTAACGCATCATACAGTGCCTTTAATGGCATATCTGGTCCATCTATGAAATGTTCAACCAAGCCGAAACTCATAATAAAGTCATTATTCAACAAAGATTTTGGCATATTTAAAATATCACCCTGTAAAAAATGCATACTTGGAAATTCCCGGTTCAAAACCGAAACAATCTCTTTGTTATATTCCAAACCATAGATATTTTTGAACCCCAACTTTTCAAACATCATCACAACGCAACCATTACCTGATCCGGCTTCTAAAATCTTTGGGGCGCGTCCCAATTCAGATTTCATTTTTCTAGCCACCGCTACAGAATCTTGGTATTCTACGGCCTTTTCTTTGGCCTTGATATAAACAGATATTTCTTCTGGGTTCCACGTAAATTCTATACTCTTTGCCATATTTACTTCCTATTGTTTATTTGATAAAAATGGATTAAATTTATTTTTTATTATCATTTCCGGGGTATTATTTTGGAAAAACACATCTATATACTTTTTGTTTTTTACCAATGAATTGTATTTTCTAATATCACGATATTTAACAATCCGCGCAGGATTCCCCGCGACAATAGCGCATTTTGGTACAGATTTTGTAACAACACTGCCTGCGGCAACAATTGCCCCTTCTTCTATTTTAACACCAGGTAATATTATACTGTTCATACCAATCCATACATTATCCCCAATCTGAACAGGTCGTGCAATCGCCCTATAATCAAACGGCAACATATCTGAACTTTTATAATTATGAAAATTATTAACCACTGTCACATGATCTGCAAATATCACATTATTACCAATAACCATACCCGGTGGATTTGCATACAGACACGTAAAACCACCAATCCAACAATTTGTTCCCATTTGAATAAATTGCGGATTATTTAGTATAGCCGTCTCATGAACAAAATTACCAGGAAACAATCCAGCCTTTTCAATCGGTTTATTACTCGATTTTTTATGTCCAAAGATTTTCTTGATAAACTTCTTCATTTTTTCTTTATCTTGTTTTTCAAATATTTTATACCCTCACCTCTAAATGGTGTCCACCAAGAGTTCAAAAACCAATGCCATACAACACTGAATGTTGCGCATTCACGCCAAGGTTTTGCGCCACCGGCCAATTGTAAAACAACCGGATGATAAAACGCTTCGCGCACCAGTGCTTCATCATATATGCCACGATACCCATTCAAAAAATTATTATACTCAAACAAATACGGTTTAATATTTAACCCCGGCCAAATGGAATACTTTGGGTGCAATATGACATAATCGTCTTGAAAAATTATATTCAAAATATCCATATCTGCCCATTTTAACCCTTCGGGATGCGCCATATCTATCTCAACCGATTTATCGTATATTCGTTCCGATTGCCATTTTTTACAATCGATAAGCATCAAACCCGCATAGAAAAACTTATGTGTTTTCGATATGCCCAGTTCCGGAATATGCGCCAGTTCTTCTTCGTGTAATGGACTTGCCACCGCGGCCAAAACCTTATCTTGCAAATCCGTATCAAACAATGGGGCGATATCACCACAAACCAAAATATCGCAATCAATAAATAATAGCTTTTGCACATTGATATTGTGTTTTTTAGCTTCCTGCGGAATTTTAATGGGCGCCAACATTCGATAATAGCATACTTTATTCGCCCAGATTTTCGGTTTTTTGAATTCGGTCAATTCACATGTTTCATCAACCGGAACAAAGAACGCAATGGATTTGAATTTATCAACTATGCGCTTTACTTTCTCCTGATTTTCATCGGACAAATCATTATGCATAATCCAAAAGCAATATTTTGCACGACTATTTTTCAAAATAGAATGAATCGCGACACCCAATAATGCGGCGTAATTATTATCTAAACAAAAAACTATATGATTCATCTAACCAACCTTTGTAACCAGTGTAAAATTTTCTTGCCATGCATTCAAGACAAAATCATCACTAACATCATTCAATATCTTTTTTTGATGCAACAAAATATCATTGACCAATTTTTTGTCCCCATTCAAAATGCGCGACAATTTATCATGTGCTTCGTCAAAACTATGACACAGGCCTGGCTGATTTGCGCCACCGAAATCTTCCAAAATCCCACCGGCCATAAACACCAAAGGCATTCCATAACACACCGCTTCCAGGGGATGATAATGCAAATGCCGCGGTTCCATTGAATGATAAAACATTACCGGATATTTTTGCATGTACTTATCAAATTCAGGTCTATCTAGATATCCAACAATTGTTTTATCTTCTGGATAGGCGCGCGTTTGCGCACCAAATATCAAATGTGGTAAATCACCAAAATTCTTGTTAAAATCATTATAAATATTATTGTAATAAGGATTTTCAATAGACGGACAAACAAACATTATTTTATCACCACCGCCACGCCATGTACCCTGTTTCCGCCATATTGATTGTGGCATTCCAAGTGGCAAAAATATACTTCTTTGTCTAAAAAACGGTGTTTCATTGGGAATAATTTGACGATACGCGACCCCAAGAAAAAACCTATCTCTGATTTTATACAATTGTCGCATCATTTCATTATCATAAACAATTTCACGTGGTTTGAATAAATGACGCAATCCATGAACCTTTGGTGTGCATCGCGTAGTTTGTTCATAATTTATATTTGATTCATACCCAAATGCACGTAAAACAATTTTTCCAGAAAAAGATTTAACCAAATTGAATAACGCCGGATAAACATTAACGCAAAATGCTATATCAAAATATTTATTTACTAATATTTTTATTTCTTTGGTCCAATGGTTATGATAAAAATCAAATTTATTAATTTTCTCTAAAACATCGGGCGGGACAGTCAAACTTTTATCAAATTCATACGACACAGTACTTGAACGATTATCACCCAAAACCTTTGGAACAAAAACCTCAAAACCCAACTTGTGCAATAATCTGCATTCTACATCCATTAATGTTGCATGATTGCAAATCCACAACACCCGATTATTTATCATCAATCGCCCCCATAAAGATTTTTGCATATTGTTCTGCAACATCAGTCCAGGTATATTTTGCAATAGATTTTTCTGATTCTTTTGCATCTTTTCGTGCCTGCCCTGGGTTGTCCAGAACCCTTAATATGGCATCCGCCATATCGTGGCTGTTTCGTGGGTCAAAAAATTCGGCCTTGGTTTTAAGGTATTTAATCTGTTGCCTAAACGGTTCTATATCAGACATAACCATCGGTATTCCCATACTCCAGGCATCCAACCCAGAACCCGCGCCCGCTTCGCACAATGATGTGTTTATAACCGCCGTGGCCCCCTGTAAAACGACAGCAAAATCATCTGGTGCTAATTCACCCATTCCCAAAATATCCCAATCTTTTTCACCATTTTTCAAATGGTCACAATAAAACGGCGACCTACAAATAACCCGCACATTTCCCGTGTTATTGCCTGTTAAAATCAATTTGATATTCGGATACTTTTGTTTTACATCATAAAAAGCCCCAAGTAACGATGCGATATTTTTATGATACATCCAGTTACTGGGCCATAATAAATATTCAAAATTTATCCCCATTTGCGCCAATTTTTCCTTTAATTCAGCCTTGGGTATTTTTTGAAATTCATTAAAGCGCGACAAATAAACAACCCTCGCTTCTTTCTTGAAATTTGGAAAAGTATTTGTAAATTCTTGGGCTATATATGGACTGGAAACTATCGGTTGACCACGTTCACAAAACATTTTATGTATTTTATAATTTGACTCAAAGAAAACATTGTTATAAAAATTACCACAATGGAAACCAAACCAATGTGTGTAAATAAAATCATGCGGAATAAAAAAAGTTGGCTTGTTGACATCAAAAGGTTCTATACCATATGGCCACGCATAAAACAGCACATCATTCGATTTCAACAATGTATTAAATTTTGAATATCTTCCCAACATACAATATATTAATCTTTTTATTCCGCGAAATATTTTGCGAATTAATCCCCTGGATTTAGACACTTGAACCCCAGAAGGTATAACCTCCATTTTTATACCTATGTTCTGCAATTTGGTCATATAGTTCATTAATTTCAATGTGGGATCATCTTTATAAAAAACAGTTATATCCCAATCTGAATGACATTTTTTCAAATTAGATGCCAACAGATATAAAAAATTCCACCCACCTGCTGACATTACTTGGCAAATCATAGCAATTTTCATTTAATGTTTCCTATTTTGTGTATCGGGCAACCACCATACACGCCCGGTTCTGTTATATCATGGACAACCGTTGAACCGCATCCAATAATCACATCATCACAAACATGAATTTTATCACGAATCGTGGTACCCGCACCCACAAAAACACGATTGCCAATTTCTACACGTCCACACACCGTCGCATTTACAGATATATGGGAAAAATTACCGACCTTAACCTCATGTTCCACAACCGCACCAGTGTTTATAATACAACCAATACCAATAATAGCACATGGCCCAATGTGTGCATGATGCGCGACAAAAGTTCCCACTCCAATTTTACAATTTTTACCCAAATAGCAATCTTTGGAAATCAGGGTATCAAATTGGCGATCTGCGAACATATCTCGGCGTATACAATTATCACCGACCGCACAATAAGACACACTGCCATCCGCGGGGGGCGCCAATTGGACAGGAAACCCAAAGATTTCCTCACCGGGACGCGCATGGGAATCTATAAAAACAATATCCGCATCTGGTTCATTTGCCAATAATACATCCGCAACACTACGTGCGTGTCCACCACACCCAAAAATATTCACTTTATTTTTCATAAAATTCCCTTATAACCGAACAAATATTATGAACATCTTCCTTGGTCAATGCCGGATAACTTGGGACATTCATACCACGGGTCGCAACATCTTCAGCCACCGGCAATTTATATCCCAAACCTGCATACATCGGCATAGTATGAATTGGCCAAAACGATGGTCGTGTTTCAACACCGGCATCCTTCATAAATGCCCGCAACGCATCACGTGTCTTCATACTGTCGCAAACCAATGTTATCATCCAATAAGAATTTACAACATCTCCAAATTCACGCAACATCCGCAAACCCGGAATATCTTTTAATTCTTCAGAATACCAGTCGGCAATTTGACGTTTTTGCGCCAAGAATTTATCCGCCTGCTCTAATTGCGCCAAACCAATTGCCGCCGCAATATTTGTCATACGATAATTGAACCCGACAATATCATGCCAATATTCACGATCTTTGGATAAACCCTGACCCTTTAAATGCAACAATTTTTCATATAAATCCGGATTATTGGTTACGGCCATTCCGCCTTCGCCGCATGTAATTGTTTTGTTTCCAAAAAACGAAAACGTCGCAACATCTCCAAATGTTCCAACATATTTACCATGATATTTTGCACCAAATGCTTCGGCCGTATCTTCAATTACAAACAAATTATGTTTTTTTGCAATTTCCATAATTGCATCCATATCCGCCGGATGACCGTACAGATGAACGACCATTATTGCCTTGGTTTTTTGCGTGATTTTCGATTCCACATCCCGTGGGTCAATTTGTAACGTATCAGATAAACTGTCCGCGAAAACCGGTGTTGCACCGCATACAACAATCGGATTCACACTGGCGATATATGTGAAACTTGGCACAATCACCTCATCACCCGGTCCAATACCCAACGCCATCAGCGCAAGATGAATCGGCACCGTTCCATTACATGTTCCGGTGGCATATTTAACCCCCAAATATTCGGCAAATTTCTTTTCAAATTCTGCAATAAATTTACCCTTGGATGAAATCCATGTTGTATCCAGACATTCGTCCACATATTTCTTTTCGTTCCCGGTCAAACTTGGTTCATATACATGATAGTTCATTTTACAATCCTCCTTACCTATCTTGATTTAGTATAATTTATCATATCTAAAAGCGTCTGATTCAAATTATACCTTGGCGACCAACCTAATTCACGCTTTAATTTTGTATTATCCCCAACCACAGACGCAATATCGTTTGTACGCACGCGTTCCGCATCAATTACAATTTTCGGCTTTATATTCAAATGATTTGCCGCCATATCGATAATATCACGCAATTTTACACCGCGGCCACTGCATACATTGTACACTTCGCGATTTTTGGCATTTTTTATTATGCGCCAATATGCATCAACAACATCGCGTACATCGGTAAAATCGCGAACAACATCAATATTTCCAACCATCATCTTGTTTTCGATTTTGCCCGAAGCAATATTGACCAATTGTTCAATAAAAGAAGGAATAACAAAACGCGTACTTTGACGTGGCCCAATGTGATTAAATGAACGTGTCATAACAATATCCAAACCAAACCTGTCCACATACAGTTTTGACATATATTCTTGACTTAAACGCGCAACCGAATACGGGCTTTTTGGATGCAGTGTAAATGATTCCTGCATTGGCGTGTCATATATTCCATACTCTTCCGACGACCCAACAGACAAAATACGCGCATTAATATCATTGTTTCGAACGGCATCCGCCAAATTCAAAAATGCAGACATATTATTTATAAAACATCCCACCGGTTCGTTCCAACTTTGTGCCACCGAAGATATTGCCGCCAAATGAACAATATAATCAGGACGCGATTTTTTTACCAATTTATCAACCGATACCGCATCCATCAAATTCAAAGAACTGTATTCAATATCCATATCACACGACGGTGCGATATCAACACCACACATACTTGCATCAGGTTCATGCTTATTCAGGTATTCTATAAAATACCTGCCAACGAACCCCATAACACCTGTCACCAAATATTTACTCATTTTCTTAACCCTTAATCTGCATGTTTTACATTCTCGGCAAACCCATTATCTTTTAATAATTTTTCGCGTTTTGCCAATTTAAGGTCTTCGGCCACCATTTCGCGTACCAACCCGGCCAGGTCACATTGCGGTGTCCAACCCAATTTTTCGCGTGCCTTGGTCGCATTTCCCAACAGCAATTCAACCTCGGCCGGGCGAAAGAATTCCGGATTTACCGCAACGACTTTTTGCCCGGTTGCTTTATCAATGGCATATTCTTGAATTCCCGTTCCATGCCATTCCAAATCTATACCCAATTCTGCAAAAGTCATTTTCACAAAATCACGTATTGACGTCGTTATTCCCGTTGCCAAAACATAATCATCTGGGGCGCCGGCCTGAAGCATACGCCACATACCTTCGACATAATCGCGCGCATGCCCCCAATCACGTTTTGCATCCATATTTCCAAGGTACAGGCAATCTTGCAAACCTTCCTTGATACGGGTTGCAGCCAATGTGATTTTTCGTGTCACAAAGTTTTCACCACGGCGCGGACTTTCGTGATTAAACAAAATTCCGTTGCATCCAAATATTCCGAAACTTTCGCGATAATTCACCGTAATCCAATATCCATAGAGTTTCGCGACACCATACGGACTGCGTGGATAAAATGGCGTTTTTTCCGATTGCATTGGTTCTTGAATTAAACCAAACAATTCGGATGTAGATGCCTGGTAAAAGCGAGTTTTATTTGCCAAACCGTTCACCCGAATCGCCTCTAACAAACGCAATGTACCCAACGCATCAGATTCCGCGGTAAATTCCGGGCAATCCCAAGAAATTTTCACATGACTTTGCGCCCCCAGGTTATAAACTTCATCTGGATTAATCTCGTCAACCAATCTGATTATATTTACAGAATCCGTCAAATCACCATAATGCAAATGCAAATTTTTATTATCAATCAAATGGTCAATTCTCATCGTATTGTGTGATGCGGAACGACGAATTAAACCGTGAACATCATATCCCTTGTCCAACAATAATTCCGCCAAATATGAACCATCTTGTCCGGTAATACCCGTAATCAATGCAACCTTGTTTGCCATACTAATACTCCTTTAATTATTCCATTTCTTTAAAATCCACGACGAAGAATTGGCCTTGTTTTCGCCACCAACGCCAAAAACTATATCAACCCCACATTCTGCACATGTCGGCATTTCCGGAATATTATCTTTCGTTCTGTCGCCACCATTTGCAAAAACCAATTCCGCATCCGGGTATTTTTTACGTGCGCGCCGAATACCATCGCACGCACTGTTATCACTATCATCAAATTCGATAACATCAATAACACCTTTGATATTTTCCAAAATCGCCCGGCGCGTTTTCATATTGTAAAAGTTTTTTCCCTTTTTACGGCACAGCCATTCATCAGAATTCGCCAAAACAATAACACCATCTGATTGCCGTGCCGATTCAACAATCATGGCAATATGCCCTTCGTGAATTGGATCAAATCCCCCGGATACAATGTAATATTTTGCCATCATTTTTCTCCTTGGATTGTTTTAATAATTATATCCACGGTATTTTTCCAAGAAAAATCTTTCGAATGTGTCAATCCTTTCTTGGCCATAGAGGTACGATATTTGTTATCAAAATAATATTTTTCATATGCCGCAATATGCGCATCATCATCATCCCAATCTATCATGATACCGGCATCGCCCACAACCTCTGGCAGAGATGAATTATTTGATGTTATAACCGGACATCCACACTGCATTGCCTCCAACGGCGGCAGGCCAAAACCTTCATACTGGGAAGTATAAACAAACCATTCGGCGCCACTGTAAAGCGCGGCCAAATCGGCATCATCAATATAACCCGCACGAATAATCTTGTCTTTATATTTACCCAAATCATCAATTTCAGATTCCAATTTACCGATAAATTCACCCCAATGTGCACCACCAAGAACGAATACCATATCATCAATTTTATTCTTTTTAATAAATTCGATAAACGTTTTCACCGCACGAATAAGGTTCTTGCGCGGTTCCAACGTGCACAGTGAAAACACATATTTTTTATCCGCCGGAATATTATATTTTTTTCGTGCCGCCATAATTTTTTTGTTATCAGATTCGTGATAAAAATTTTTATTATTTGCCGCAAGCGGTATTACCGTAATATCATCGGGGTTCACATCTAACAAACGTACAAAATCATCCTTGCACGATTTTGATATTGCAAAATATTTACAAACCGGTTTTGTTTTGATATATTCAGTCAGATTATAAAACCAATGCTTTTTTGATGGAAAATATTCGCCAATTAACAAAGGAATCGCATCATATAAAATAAGATATTTTTTATCCGCCTTTATCTTTTTATCAAAAACATACGCCATCGATAAAGCAATATCAAAATGTGGCAACTTAAATTCCTGTCCAACAAACCACAAAGGTTTACGCACAAAAACATTTAACAAAAATTTGGTAATATTTAACTTCGACTTTCGCAAAAATAAATCCAAATCAGATAATTTAAGCAATATAGAGCCAAATTTATTACCACGATAAATTTTTAAATCTCTACCAAACTCCGTTCGAATGAACTCTTCGAAATCCTTATGATAAACCGCACCAGAATAAAGCGAGACATCAAAACAATCAACATCTAACAACTCTTTTAACACATTGCACGCTGTAAAATATATTCCCGAACGTCCGCGCTGGGCACGGTAAGCCTCTGCAATATTGGTTGCATCAAAAATTAATGTTTTTTTATTCATTTTGCTTTGTCCTATTTCTCAAATTCACTTTTGTTCGGGAACTTTGTTTCAAAGAATTTTTTATTGTTTGCGATATTTTTATCGGTTGTGTCCACGCCATCATTTATACAAACAATTTTGGCATTACACGACAAAACATTGGATTCTATCGCATCGCGACAATAAAAAACACTGTCCCGAACGGATGTATAATGAATTAAATTGTATAAAAAATCAAATACGATATTATGCCCAATGTGCCGCGAATGAACCCGAACAATACGCACACGCCCCCGAACAATATCATACAAATTAAATATCAAACGATGAACATCGGTCGTATCACGAAAACGATGATAACGTGTCGCACTTATACAGGCCGCCAACCCAGGATTTTCGTAACATTCAATCATAGATGATTTTATATATGGGTCTATACCATGTGAAGATTTATAATTATATAAATCGGTCCCGAATGCATCGTCTATCGCACGCGCCGCATTATATAACAAAATAGAATACAAACTTTTTTTATCATCGGTTTTGCGACCGTCTTTGCGATATATGGCACGAAACTTTGCCAGACCCGACATATCAAAAAAATAATCCGGCGCGACCGGCGCATTAAAGAACATATCATCATTCGCCAACAAGAAATGTTCGGCCAGACCCGGTATGTTCGCCAAAGATGCCTCAATCGCACACGAATTAAAAACCGGTGATGCATCGGCCGGCAATATAGATTCCTGGGGAACAATTGTTATACGTGAATTTTTTGTATTCAACCAATTTGGAACTTGACCAAAGCCGGTCACAATATAGATATGATTTATCCACGGCGCAAATTTTTCCACCGACCGCAACGAATATTTCAATTCATCATTATCACGAAAAATCTGGTCTTTGGTGGCATCCCTGTACATACTATCATCCCGACCGGCGGCGCGCAGATATTCGGCCTTGGCTTTGCGGAATTTTGAATCACTGCCATCAATCCACAGATAAACAATATCTATTGGAAATGGCGATTTTGACACCGAATTACCCGATAAAGAAACTGTTTCCTTTGCCATCGCCAAGGATTGTCGCATAAAATAAGATCAAAGTCAAACAACTACCAAGTTTTTTTGGAAAAATTTTACCCCGGTCAAACCGGGGTAAAAACACAAAAATACTTTGCAAAAATTTATTCCGCAACTTCCGCGGTTTCCGATTCGACCCTGTCGGCTTCAACCACCGGGGCTTCTTCCGCAACCGGGGCCTCTTCTTCAACCTTTTTGGTTCCAAATGTCAAAACCTTACCGGCAACCAACGCCTCGATTTCATCGTTGGTACGCGCAACATAAACCTTAATCGGAACGATAACATCCGGATGCAACGCGATTTTCGTATCGAACGCACCAATGGATTTAATCGGCGCACCCAACATAACCTGGGCCGAAGAAACATCCACATTTGCGATTTCTTTCAATGTGCGCGCGATATCGCGGCTGGACACAGAACCATACAATTGGCCTGTATCACCGGCCTGGCGAATCATATACATTTTTGCGTTTTTAACCGCATCAACCTTGGCCTCGGCCGCCTTTTTGGCATTTTCGTGACGCGCCTGTAATTCAGCCTTTTGCGCTTCGAACAAAGCAACATTTTCACGTGACCAACGCATTGCCTTGTTGTTCGGCAACAAGAAATTGCGTGCATAACCAGTCTTAACTTCGACTGTATCGCCGATATTACCCAATCTGGTAATTTTTTCTGTCAAAATAACTTTCATTTTATCTGTCCTTATTTTGTTAAGTTAGGGATAAATCCCAAATATTTTTATTAACCAATGTTGTTCCGCACAAATGGCAACAGACCCAAATGGCGTGCGCGTTTAATTGCACGCGTCAATTGACGTTGGTCTTTCTGGGAAACGCCACTTATACGAGACGGCACGATTTTACCACGTTCGGTGATATAGTGTCCCAACATTTTCACATCTTTGTAATCAATAACCTTGCCCTTTAACGGGTTAGATTTTTTACGATAAATTGCTGCACGAACTGCCATTATTCTGCCTCCTCGGTATTCTTTTTCATCATAATAGACGGTGTGTCCGCCAATTTTTCAACCCGCACATTCAAGAATCGAATAACATCTTCATCAATACGGCAACGACGTTCCAATTCTGCAACGGCGGTTCCCGGCAATTCGATGTTCATCATAACATAGTGTGCCTTGCGATTTTTACGAATTACATAGGCCAAATTTTTCAATCCCCAAAATTCTGTGGATTTCACATCGCCCTTTAATTCTTTGATAATACCTGCATATTTGTCCGCTTTCTCTTTAACCTGCGGTTCGGTCAAGTCCTGGCGAAAAACCAGAACACTTTCATAGTAAGCCATTTTATTTCCTTTGGTTTATGTCAGCCATCACCACCATTAGTGACAGCAGGAACAAGCCCAATTATTACAATTTTTTCCAAAAATGCAAGTAATTTATAATTTTTCCAATCTATCACAAATAATCCCTGTTGACACGGGGTTCAAAATTTTTCTATGATTGTAATGTAACGAGAGAAAATATCATGAACAATTTTCACAGAAACCTTAACAGAATGGCGTTTTTCACGGCTTTTGTGCTGTGCGGGCTTATATTGTTTTACCGGACGTTTTTCGCAATTGCGATTGCGAACATATACCTGAACGGAATTATTATTGGTACAACATTATTCGGTATAATCCTTTGTTTTATCAAGGTTTTTGCCCTGTTGCCGGAATATCGGTGGTTAAACGCATACACACGTGGTGCACGTGGTGCAAAAATGCCACCGCGTCTGCTGCATTCTGTTGCGGTTATGTTGCGCACCCGGCCGGAAAAATTGACCGAAGGCGGTCTGCGCGGGATTTTGGACACAATTTTGGTACGATTAGAAGATGACCGTGAACCATTGCGATATGTCACGAACACATTGGTGTTTTTGGGATTGCTGGGGACATTTTGGGGGCTGATTTTAACAATTGGCGGTTTTGCAGAACTGATTGGAAATTTGAATTTCAACGATGAAACGGTTTTGGAAACAATGCAGGTCGGTCTGTCCAAACCGTTGGGGGGTATGGCGACCGCGTTTACCAGTTCCCTGCTCGGCCTGGGGGGCAGTTTGGTTGTCGGGTTCCTGGCGCTTCAGGTTCAATTGGCACAAGGTGCGGTTTTCCACAAATTGGAAGATTTCTTGGCGGCACGCACAAATGTATCGCATATTGATGCGGGCACGTGGCCAAAAATAGAATCCACATTGGATAAAATCGGCAACGCCGTGCGCAGTATCGACCGTAAAACCGCACCACAACAATAAATACAAAATCAAGAGAGAGAAAAATGCTGAACCGAACATTTAATAATAACAAAACAAACGCTTGGCCGGCGTTCGTAGATTTGTTTTCGAACCTGGTTATAATATTAATATTCTTGTTAATTGTGTTCGTGTTTTTGTGGACCACGACCAGTGTATTTAACAAACGCACCGGCGTCCAAACAATCGCGGAATTAAAACAAACCAACGCGGAACAAAGCGAAAAAATCCGTCAAATGACCGCTGACGAGGCCGAGGCCATGCGTCTTTTGGTCCAGGCGCGCGCAAATCTGGAAAATGCGCAAACCGATTTAGACGCCCAAAATTTATCTATGATTGACCTTATTACCGCGTACGAGAATCAGGTTAATAA
This sequence comes from uncultured Pseudomonadota bacterium, assembly GCA_900320405.1. GTDB lineage: Bacteria > Pseudomonadota > Alphaproteobacteria > Rs-D84 > Rs-D84 > Enterousia. The sequence goes on along the minus strand of OOHM01000002.1, from coordinate 352,607 downwards.
ACTTCAGGCCGAAGATGACGAAGCCAAGGCCCAGATAATTGAATTGCAACAACAATTGAATGCGGCGTTGGTTGCCAAAGAACAATTGGCGGCATTGGAGGCGGAACGTCGCGAATTGCAATCGCAAATGTCAGAACAAATGGCGCAACAATCCGCAGAATATATGGAAGAATTAAAGAAATTAAATGCGGCGTTGGATGCGGCCGAAGAAACGGCGCGCGAACAAGAGGTTAAATATGTCGAAATGTCGAATCGGCTTAACAAAGCATTGGCGGACAAAGTCGCAGAATTGAACGAAATGAAACAATACCAATCGGATTTCTATCGCGCGGTAAAAATGGCGTTGGGCGACCGCACCACGGTTCAAACGGACGGCGACCGATTCATTGTATCCAGTGATATTTTGTTCCCAACCGGGTCATACAAATTGTCGACCGAAGGGAAAAACCAATTGCGCCTTATATCCAATGTTATCAAAGATTTTGAAACAAAGATTCCATCTGATGTAAATTGGATTATACGCGTTGACGGTCATACAGACAAAACCCCGGTTGTTCCCGGCAATCGTGCATATCGCGACAATATGCAACTGTCGTTGTTGCGCGCGACGGCGGTGGCAAACGAATTGGCGGCGGATGGTGTTTCACCGCGCCGTTTGGTCCCCAGTGGTTTTGGCGACCTGCATCCGGTGGAATTGGGCACCGACCGTGACAGTATGCAGAAAAACCGCCGCATAGAATTGCAGTTAACAAATAAATAATGTATAAAACAAACGGGGCGGATGCCCCGTTTCGTTTAATTTCGCATAATCTTATTTGCCCCTTGCGCGTGCATTACGTATGCGATAGATTTGTTTCAAACTGTTTTTATATTCATTGTAATTTATCTTCAGTTTATATTCTTTGCTGGCGCCGTTGTTGACACGGTCACTGTATTCCCATTCACCGTTTTCATTAATAAAACTGCCGGGACCATATGCATATGACAATTCTGCCTTTTGAATTTGTTCCCAAACCTTGTATGCGCTGTGATATTTGCCCGCATAATCCAATACGATATCGGCATCACGTTCCAATGCGGCGCGGTATTTCGCAGAATCTTGTTTGGCCTTCATAAACCACACTTCGCCCGTGTAATCAAGGCCGGTATCATTGGCGGATTCGGCCAACGCCTCGGTCTTTGCCCGGTTCAGCATCCATTCCGCAAATGCGCGGGTCAACTTGCGGTTCTGTTTTTGTTCGGATGCGCACCCCGCCAACATTAACAATGCCAACAAAGATCCCGTTGCACCCGTTGCCAATTTTTTGTTTTTCATATTATATCCTTTTATATCCCGTAACCAAACTGCCATAAATATAATACAAAACACACATAATGTCAAGCCGTCACAGTACAAACAAAAAAACGCCCGAACGGGCGTTTGTTTATAATTTTTTAATTGCAGAAACATCAACTTCTATCATTGACATACCGTTTTTATCAACCTCGCCCCAAACTTCGACGAAATCGGTCGGGGATACGGTCAACCCACCCCAATCTTCATCGTCTATTTCCAGATTGATTGTTCCGGTCGTATCTTGGAAAACATAGGAATTTTCCCCGTTTTGCCGCAACAAGTATCCACGAATTACCACCGGAGAATCATCCGGCATTGTTTGAACCTGTTCTACGGTGACAACCTCCATCATATTATTATTCATATTATTGTTCGCCATATTGTTTGGGCCCGCGAACGCGGTCGCCGCCCCCATAACGCCCAACACCGCCACTATTGAAATTTTCTTCATTGTTTTTTTCCTTTGGTTAAATAATGATTTTGTGCTTTGAACACACAAATATTATACCCCAGGAACCCACAAAAATGTTTAGGTATGGTTTCACGCCCCAATCAAAGAATTTGGTGCAATCGCGCGCCATTGGTGTTCAGCCACCTTTTTGCACGTTCTACACCAAACCCGTACAATTCGCGCACAGTTGCCCAAAATTCCGGCGAATGATCCATATGTTTGGTATGCGCCAATTCGTGCATTACCACATATCGCATAACATCAAATGGCGCCAAACCCAATCGCCACGAAAAAGATATTGTTCCCGTCGTCGAACGCGAACCCCACCGCGAAGATGTATCACGCAGACAAATTCGGCGCGGCCAAAAATCACGCGGCGTTTTACGAATTAAATCTTTGATTTGTTTTAACAATTCAGTTTTTACAAACATACGCACACGGTTTTCAATCATTTTTTCATCGCCACCCACGAACAATGTATATGTTCCGCAATCGTTCAAGACAAATTTATTCGCGCGAATTGTGCCGTCATAAATAACCTGGACCCGCATATCCAGAAATTCAAACCAATCGCCAGATTTTATATGGACTTTCTTTGGCGCATTTTGAAAGAACCGTTCCAACCAACGCCGCTTTTGTTCCACAAATTTCAATGCCGCCGCGTTGGACGCAATCCATGGCCGCGTTATTTCAATGCGACGCGAATCGCCGGATTTTGGACGCAGTGTTATATTACGCACCCCGCGTCGCACATTTATCACGATTGGTATTTTTTCACCCGTAGATGTTATAAATTCAAATTCTGACATTTTTTATTCTGGCCCGTATCGCCGTGGTAATTGCATCGGCGTCAAATCCACATTCACGATACACCATATCACCCGGTCCTGACAACCCAAAATCGTCAATGCCAATCACATCGTCGGCAAATTCAAACCAAGATGCGGTCGCGCCGGCCTCTATGGCTATGACATACCCGCGCAAGACATTGGACCGGTATTCCGCATCCATTTCACGGAAATGGGAAACAGACGGCATACTGGCGACCTGGGTCCCGGGGATGCGTCGCGCAATGGCAATTGCAACCGGAACCTCGGACCCGGTGGCAACAATTGTCAAACGAATTCTTTGACCCTTTGGTTTGTATATCACATATCCGCCGGCGTCAATATAGCCCCAAACCGGTTCCCCAACACGAATAATTTTCTGGCGCGAAAGAACAATGCACGATGGACGATTCGATTCGGACAATGCCACACGCCAAGCCCATGCAACCTCTAGCATATTGCACGGCCGGAAAACATTCATATTTGGGATTAAACGCAGACCCGCCAATTGTTCCACCGGTTGATGGGTTGGACCATCGGGGCCAACCGCGACACTGTCGTGTGTCAAAACATACACAACCGGCAACCCCGCCAACGCAGAAATCCGCATCGCACCGCGCATATAATCACTGAACACCAAAAATGTAGAACCCACCGCACGCAGTCCCGAATATGCCATACCGTTCATAATCGCCGCCATCGCGTGTTCGCGCACACCATAATTTATATAGTTCCCCGAAAAATCGTCCGCCGTAATATCAACCATACCATCAACGCGAACATTGGTACTGAAACCTAAATCGGCACTGCCACAAATTATATTTTGTGCCCGCGAAATAATCCGCGATAAATATATTCCCGACATTTCCCGCGTAGAAATATAATGTGGTACATCCGGCAACAGTGGGTTTGGTGCCGCAGCGTACTTTGGTTTATGCGACACAACGTGCGACCGCGCAATCATACCCCACAATTCGCGACCGTGCGCAGAATCCAATTCTTCTATTAACAACGCGATTTCCGCATCAGAAATATCAAATCCGTGTGCACGACGCGTGCCGGCCACGCCCGAACCAACGCCCAACACGGTATTGCATTGAACAAAAATCGGTCCGTCCGACGGTTCCGCAATCGCATCATATAATTCATCTGGGGCGTGACCATTTGCAACCCGCACATCCCATCCCGCCGCGCGCATACGCGCCGCCATATTCACATCTGTTTGGGCCGCACCGTCTATGGACACGCCATTGTTGTCCCATAATAATATAAGATTATTTAATTTATACCGACCTGCGAAAGCGATGGCCTCGTTCGCGACACCTTCCATTAAATCGCCATCACTGGCCAGGCAATAAATTTTTCCATCGCGTTCCAAATGTTTTTCTGCAATTGCCATACCAACTGCATTTGCGACACCTTGACCCAGCGGCCCCGTGGTCGCACTAACACCGTCAATGCCGAATTCTGGATGACCCGGCAAACCGTACAGACGACGCAAAGAATCCAAATCACCCACGCGATATCCCGCCAATTTCAAAGTCGCATATAACAACGCCGACCCGTGTCCCGCCGACAAAACGAATCGGTCACGTGACGGGTCTAAAAACACCGCGTAAATCATCGTGATAATATCGGCCGCGCCCAGGGCGATTCCGATATGTCCACTTTTTGCGTGACGCAACGCGCGCAAGGCCGTTGCCCGCACTGCATTGGACATTTCAACTAAATTTTTGGAATCTATAACCATTTTGTGGTATTATATCATAAAAAGGTGATAAATAAAATGTTAAAAATCTGGACAGACGGCAGTTGTTTAGGCAATCCCGGCCCCGGTGGTTGGGCATTTGTTGCAACCGATGGGAAAAATATCGCACACCGGTCGGGGGGCGAAGAAAACACGACAAACAATCGTATGGAATTGATGGCGGTCATTCGCGCGTTAACCGCGGCACACCGACACAGTGAAATTGAAATTCACACCGACAGTCAATATGTAAAAAACGGTATGCAAACGTGGATAAAAAATTGGCGTAAAAATAATTGGCGCACGGCGGATAAAAAACCGGTAAAAAATCAAGACCTGTGGCAGAAATTGGATGAATTGGCGGGCGCGACAAAAATTCATTGGGTTTGGGTACGTGGCCATAATGGCGAAGAATTTAACGAAATGTGTGACGAATTGGCCCGCACCGCCGCCGAGAAATTGAAATAAAAAGCGCAAAAAACCGCCCGCGGAAAAACCGCGGGTGTTTAATAATCCCTGTCCACCGAAGCCCGAAGGGCGAAGGCGGAACCAAACACCGATATTAACGTCTGCTGGGTAAACAACCAACCACAACGCAGAATATCATAAACACTATAAAGAACAGTGAATATCCAACCATACCAGATGTTATTGCATTAACCGACATCATCTGATACCAAACCGCACCACGCAAAATCGGCACCACATAGATAACCAACATCGGGATGATATACAACCACACCCAAATTCCGGCGTCACGGAAACGACGTACCGACAACGCCATTGTCGGAATGAATAAAACCGCACTTGCAATCGTTGCAACAATTCCACCAAACAACACGGCGAAAAGCCAATTTATAATAAACACAAACAAAATCCCGAACCAAAATTCGCTGCGCGTTGCACGCCCCATAAAATCAAAATAACCCGTCCAGAAATTTGTGATTGCCGTACCAAACCCGACCATTGAAGATGATGTTTTTTTATTTGCCATATTTTTCCCTTTTGGTTTTGTTATACATTGATATTATAACCCATTTTTATACCCCAACGCAACAATAAACATTTCAACAGAATCCCGACGCGACGCATTCGGTTTTATATGATGAACCGATTCGAATTTTTCTTTAATTTGTTTTAATAATTCATTTGTTGTCCCACCGGTAAAAGACTTTGCCACAAATGCCCCACCCGGTTTTAATGCACGACACGCAAAATCAAATGCATATTCCAACAACACCATTTGCCGTAAATGATCGGTCTTTTGATGTCCAACGGTATTCGGCGCCATATCAGACACAACAACATCAACCACACCATTTGCATGTTCATCCAATTTTAATTTTTCGGTCAACCAATCCAACGCCGCATCTGTGGTAAAATCACCCTGATAAAATTCAACATTGTTAATTGGTGTAATTTCCAATAAATCCATCGCAAAGATTTTTGTCTTTGGAAATGTACGCGCGATAAATTGCGACCAAGAACCCGGCGCCGCCCCCAGGTCGACAACCACCTGGCCATTTTTAAGGAATTTATACTTTTCATTTATTTCAATCAGTTTATATGCCGCCCGCGCGCGGTATCCATCGGCATGCGCACGCGCAACATACGGATCCGTGGCCTGGCGTTGCAACCAGGCAACCGAAGATTTGTGCTTTGCAATTTTTTTATTTTGTATTTTCATTTTGCTGTCTTAAAAATCGTGTCTGAAAACGGCACATTTTTTTATATGCACGCGAAAACGCTGTGTTTCTAAAATATCTCGTTTCTTCGATATTATCACAGGTTCTATAAACCAATTGCCAATACAACAATTTATATGTATTTTTATCATAGACCGGGAACGATCTTGGTTCACCAACAATCAAAGTTTTCGTCATACCTGTATCCTTTTTATTATTTCACACCCGCCGGCGCACCGCCCTGGGATTGCATGCGTTGCATAACGGCCTCCATCCCACCCATACGTTGAATCATCGCCATTTGCTGTTTCATTTTCAGGTATTGTTTAATAATGTGCTCTACTTCGCGTACCGTCACACCGGCGGTTTCCGCAATACGCGCCTTGGCATTGGCAAAGATTTTTTCCGGGTCGGCACGTTCGGTTGCCGTCATCGCTTCTAATATTTTAATTTGTGCATCGACACTGCCGTCTTTGATTTTTTCCTTCATTGCATTGACCGCACCCGACATACCCGGCACCATTTTAAGCAAACCACTAAAATTGCTCATCTTTTTAATCTGTTTTAATTGCGCCAACATATCGTTCATATCGAATTGACCCGACATCATACGTTCGGCCGTTTCCTTCATACCCTTTGGAACCTTGGGTTCTTCCATTTCCGGCGCGACATTATTTTCAACTTTGCTTTCTTCTTTTTTCTTGCGTCCAAAACCAAACATTTTCGTTCTCCTTTGTTATTATAAACACATATTATTCAATAAAATTCTATTTGTCCAGATATCGCCGCAGATATTTTCCCGTAAGCGAATTTGGATTTTGCGCAACCGTCTCGGGCGTACCAACGGCGACAACGGTGCCACCACCCGCACCGCCACCCGGGCCCAAATCTATAATCCAATCTGCGGTTTTAATAACCTCTAGATTATGTTCAATGACAATGACGGTATTGCCCTGCTCTACAAATTCATGCAACACCGCAAGCAATTGTTTAATGTCTTCGAAATGCAATCCCGTTGTTGGTTCATCCAAGATATACAGTGTTTGTCCGGTACTGCGCGCAGACAATTCCTTGGACAGTTTTATACGCTGGGCCTCGCCGCCCGATAAATCCAAAGAACTTTGCCCAAGTTTTATATAATCCAACCCAACGCGTTTTAACAATTCCAATTTACGACTGATTTGCGGATGGTTGATAAAGAATCGATATGCCTCGTCCACGGTCATATTCAAAACATCTGCAATCGATTTACCCTTGTATTTAACAGCCAAAGTTTCTTCGTTGTACCGTGTGCCGTGGCATTTGTCGCATTCCACATAAACATCCGCCAAGAAATTCATTTCAATCTTAATCTGGCCGTCACCTTGACACGCCTCGCACCGACCACCCTTGACATTAAACGAAAACCGCCCCGGACCGTAACCGCGTGCCTTGGCTTCGGGTAATTCAGCAAAGAAATCACGAATATTTGAAAACACACCTGTATATGTTGCGGGGTTGCTGCGCGGACTGCGCCCGATGGGTGATTGGTCAATATCAACAACCTTGTCAATATTTTCCATACCGCGAATAATATCGTGTGCACCGGTCTCCATTTTGGAACCATACAGTGCGCGCATCAATGCCGGATACAAAGTATTTAACAACAGTGTAGATTTACCCGAACCCGACACCCCGGTCAGCGCGATAAATTTTCCCAACGGAAATTCCACATCTATATTTTTAAGATTATTTTCCCGCGCGCCCAAAATCTTAATCGATTCACCGTTGCCCGATCTGCGTTTTTTCGGCACCGGGATTTTCTTTTTGCCCGACAAATATTGCCCGGTTAAGGAATCTTTGTTTTTAATCACCTGTTGTGGTGTGCCGGCGGCGATAATATTTCCCCCGTTTACACCCGCGCCACGACCAATATCAACCAAATAGTCTGCATTACGCATCGCGTCTTCATCGTGTTCAACGACAATTACACTGTTGTCTTTATCTCGCAACATTTTCAGTGTATCCAATAATTTGTCATTATCACTTTGGTGCAAACCAATTGAAGGTTCATCCAACACATATAAAACCCCCGACAGACCACTGCCGATTTGTGACGCAAGGCGTATACGTTGCGCCTCGCCACCAGACAACGTTCCGGACATACGCGAAAGTGTCAAATATCCCAATCCAACATTTTTCAGAAACAACAACCGCGATGTAATCTCACGCAATACCATTCGCGCAATATCGTTTTCTTTTTGTGTCAAATGATTTGGTAAATCAACAAACCAATTATAAGAATCATCAATTGCCATATCACAAACATCGATAATATCCGCACCGTTTATCTTTACACATAACGCCTGAATATTTAATCGTTTTCCGTGGCACGCCGGGCACGGTTTTTCCGATTGATATTTAGACAATTCGGCACGAACGGCCTCTGATTCAGATTCGCGCCACCGCCGTTCAATATTGTTCACGACACCTTCGAACGGTTTTTCATAAATAAACCCATTCCAATTTATTTTGATTGGTTTGTCACCCGTACCATAAAGGACAATATCTTTCTGTTCCGGGGTCAATAAATGCCACGGCTTTGATAAAGGGATTTTATATTGTTTATGCAATGCATCCAACAAATGGTCAAATTGACTTAACATACCCCCACGCGACCACGGCGCAATCGCACCATCCAATATAGATTTTGATGGGTCGGGAATAATTAAATCAGGCGACATATTTAATTGCACACCCAAACCATCGCACACACTGCACGCACCAATCGGCGCATTGAAAGAAAACAGTCGCGGTTCAATCTTTGGTACGGCAAAACCACTGACGGGACACGCATAGTTTTGCGAATATAAAATATCTTCGTTTGTATCCAAACGCCGCACCAACACAGACCCAGGAACCAAACGCAGCGCACCTTCGAACGAAGAATACATACGCGAACGAAATTCGTCCATATCGGTTTCAGACGCGCCCGCCATCGGCATTTGAATACGGTCAATAATTACAAAAATATTATGCTTCTTGTTTTTATCCAACGACGGTGCCGCATTCAAATCATATAATTCACCATCAATGATAACACGCTGATATCCCTGTTTGACCAAAAACGCCAATTCTTTTTTATATTCACCTTTGCGGTCGCGAATCAAAGGCGCCATTATATACAAACGCACACCGGACGGAATATTCATTGTTTGTTCGACCATTTCTGCAATGGTTTGAGATTTAATCGGTAATCCCGTCACCGGCGAATGTGGCACCCCAATACGCGCCCAAAGCAATCGCAGATAATCATACACCTCGGTCACAGTGCCAACAGTTGACCGCGGGTTTTTGGAAGTGGTTTTTTGTTCAATCGAAATCGCGGGTGCCAAACCTTCAATTAAATCAACATCCGGTTTTTTTTGCATATCCAAAAATTGCCGCGCATAACTGGACAAAGATTCGACATATCGACGCTGGCCTTCGGCATAAATAGTATTAAATGCCAATGACGATTTACCCGAACCGGATACGCCAGTCACGACCACCAATTTATTTTTTGGTATGTCCAAATCAATATTTTTAAGATTGTTTTCGCGTGCACCGCGAATTTTTATAACACCATTCATAGTGTTCAAAATATAGAACTTTTATATGAAATTTCAATGGTTGCGTCAAAAATATTATTCGGCTTTCGTTGTCCCCAGCAAAACATCCGCATCCAATGTGATTCCGGTCTTGCGGGTATTTATATCACCAACCTTTGGTGCCAATTCGCCACGCACCCAAACATCAATTCCGCCGGCATTTCCAAATGTCGCCTTGTTTTTGCCACCGGACGGCACATAATAAACATCGCCCGGAACCAAAACCCGGCTAAATACCGTTTTACCGCGCGCATCTTCGACCTTGACCCAAGATTCCTGAATCGACTGTAATATTATTTCGCCCGATTCGCGATTTTCTACGCCGAATCTTTCACGCACAGGTTGTTGATATGCGGGTTCATTGCTAACAACCTGAACGGTTGCTTCGGCAACGGTATGGTCTTCACCCGAAGGCATCATCAACATAATCGCGATACCCGCCAAAATAACAACCAATATTAATCCGCCCACAAACCATTTCCAATACTTCACAACAAACTTGCACGCGTGCGAATCTTTGATTTCATTCAATTTTTTGGCAAAATTTTCGTTATTTTGCACATTGCTTGGTACCTCGGCTTTTTCGACCGGTGCCTGTGGAACAACAACCGGCTCATTTTTCGCTATACCCAATTCTTTTTTAATTTTTTCGACAATCATATCCGGATCAACACCCAATTCCATCGCATAGTTACGCGCAAAACCCAAAATATAAACCGTTTCAGGTAATACGGTATAATCGCCATCTTCCAACGCGATTAAAAACTCTTCCCGTATACACAATTGCTTTGCGATTGTCGGTATTTCGCGCTTACGCCGTCCCGTGGTTCGGGCATCACGCAAAATCTCGCCCGCCGTCATTTTGGCGTTTGTTTTCAAATCTTTAATTTCTTCTGTCATTGCTGTGCCCCTTTCTTTAATCACACCAACATAATAGACGATATATTTCTATGCGCAACCCCAAAATTGCAAAATTTCATTTCTAATTTCATCCGCATCGGTTATCCCATTGATTTTAATACGAAATTCTGCCGAATTTGGCAACCCGGTCGAATACCATGCCAAATGCTTTCTAAACATAGGCACCGCGGTTCGCGCACCATAATATTCAACCATCAAATCTAAATGCCGCAACGCGACACGTCCAATATTTTCCGGCGCATTCCCCGTTCCTAAAATTTCACCAAAAATCCACGGCCGCCCCAACATTGCGCGACCAATCATCGCGCCGGCATATCCCACCGACAAAACAGAATCGAAATCCGCACGCGCTTTCAAATCGCCATTTGCAATAATCGGTATCGGCATATCTTTAATTTCTGGATGAACGGCCACTCCGGTATAGCCCGCCGCACGCGTCCGCCCATGCAGCACGGCCCACGCCGCACCATTATCGGCGGCAACACGAATCAAATCGTCCCAGTCCATATTGTCTGCATCCCACCCCAGGCGCGTTTTAATCGACACCGGAATATTTACCGCACGCACAACCGCGTTTATAATTTTTCCGGCCAATGCATGGTCACGCATAAGAAACGCCCCCGCATTCGCACGCGTTGCAACCTTGGGCACCGGGCACCCCATATTTATATCAATCCATGTTGCACCGGCATCCGCCAATATTTTCGCCGCATCGGCCATCAAATCAGGGACGGCACCAAAAATTTGGGCACCGACATTGCCTTCGGCCCCATAATTTTCGAAATTTCGCAGACAATTTTTATGTCGCCCAACCAAAGAATGGCAAGAAATCATCTCGGTCACGCATGGCAACCCGGGTGCAAAATCCCGAATAATTGTCCGAAATGGCAAATCAGAAATCCCCGCCATCGGTGCAGCAAAAATTTGATTATGTGGTATCATTTGTGATATAATGCCACGTATGAAAGACAAAATCAAAAATTTCTTTGTGTTTATCGGTCACGCATGGCGCGGTGGCATTCACGGCAAAGTCGGCGTGTTTTTTGCATTCTTTGCGATGTTTATGTTTATCCGCATATTTTGGGGCGAAGTAAATGTGACACATTTCGTTGCGAACATTTGGCACCTGAACACGGAACGCAAAGAATTGGCCGCCGAACAGAAAAAATTAAAAACTATCGAAGGCCACATAAATTTATTGGAAAACTACAGCCCCGATTACGTGGAAGAATTGGGGCTGAAGTACCTTAATATCGGCGATCCCGAATTCAAAGTGTTAAAAATTTAATTCATCAACAAAATATACGCATTCATATAGAACGCAAACATTAACCACAGCAAATATGGCACAACCATAAATGCCGCCCACCGGTCAAATTTTCCAAATTCGCGTGCCATCCATGTCGACGAAATAAACAACGCCAATAATATAACCAATGCCAACCCCGGCATATGCGCCCCAAAGAACGCGTACGACCAACCGGCATTTAACAACATCTGAACACCGAATAAAATATATGATCGAATTTTGCTAACATTTTTGCGTACGCGAACAATTACCAAATACAACGCCCACCCAAGCAAGAAATACAAAATCGTCCACGCAACACTGAACACCCACCCCGGCGGCGTCAGTCCCGTTTTAATCAGCCCATTGTACCATATATGCGAATTTCCGTGCGGCGTAAAGAACACCCCAAAAATTCCCGGTGCGAACGAGATTAACATTGCGATAATAAACCACATCCATTTTTTCATAATTCACTCCTTTGATATGTGCAGACAAATTATACCACACCCACCCCGCCCCGCACATAGGAACGAATGCGTATAGCGGCCAGTGAAAAATGGTGTCCCACTTGTTTTTTGGAAAATTTTGGTTATAATATTTGTACATGCGCCCGTAGCACAATGGATAATGCAACAGATTTCTAATCTGTGGATTGCAGGTTCGAGTCCTGCCGGGCGTGCCAGGAATTAAAAACCGGATGCATTCGCATCCGGTTTTACTATCCACTAACCACTATTTCTTAACATGCACGTCCATTTGCGGGAATGGGAAGTGTATTTTCTTTTTCGGTAATTTGTTATAAATTTGTTCCATCATATCGCCACGACTTGGCAACATATCTGCCGATTTTGTCCAATAACGCACACCCAATACAACCGCACTGTCCGCCAAATCGGCAACAAATACGACCGGCGCCGGGTCGCGCAACACGCGTTTATCGGATTTGATAATCGCGATTATCTCTTTACGCGCGGTGTCGATATTATCCCCATAGGAAATCGCAATGGACAAATCTGCGCGCCGTGTATCCGTCATAGACAGATTGGTAATCTGGCTGTTGGACAGGGCACCGTTCGGCAACAAAATAACCTGATTATCAAAGGTGTGAATTTCAGTTGTAAAAATCATAATCTTTTTGACAACACCCGTCTTGCCATCGGCGGTCGTAATAATGTCGTCAACCTTGAACGGTTTCAAAAACATAATTATTATACCACCGGCAAAATTCTGTAATGTTCCCGATAACGCCATACCAACCGCCAAAGACGCCGCGCCAAGTACCGCGACAATGGATGTCATTTGAACACCGACCGTCGCCAGGGAAATTATTATTACAAATATACGCAAAAATATACTGACCAAAGAACCCAAAAATGTGACAAGTGACGGTTCTGCGCCGCGGCGTTCCAACATACGTCTAAATGCACGCGACAACCGTTTGGCAACCCACATACCACCCGCCAACACGACCAACGCCGCAATCAATTTCAATCCAAAATCGACCGCCATACCGGTCAAAGAATCAATTAAACTTTTTAATTGTTCTGCACTGGCCTGGACTTTTTCGGGCACGGCCGCAACCGCCTCGACCACGTTTTCAACTGCGCCGTCTACGACTTCTACTTTTTCCATTTTCTTTTCCTTTTTTTGATTAAGACTATACTTCTATATCATCTGTCATTGCATTTGTCCATATTACATTTCTATATCATCGCACTTTTCAATTGGTTCTGATTCTGTGCAATTGGTTTCATCTTTGTGTCCAATACCCAAAAATCCGCGTTTATAAATGTGGTTGCAATCACGCGTCACCGTTGACGAACAGAGTCTGCAAATGCGCGTTTCACGATTAAATGTCGACCACATTTCGCGCGTTCCACCCGGAATTTCATATGACGATTTTCCGCCCACACCCGACATAGCATCAACACCCAACGAAACACCGCCAGATAATATCGCCCCGGTGACCGAAGCAAGGGCATTCGGTTTTGTCGCATTTGAATTTCCACCCGTAATCGTACCCGTCGTCATTGTTGAACCGCGGCCACCCTGCGCAAGCAGTTTATTATTCAATCCCGCACCAACTTCATAACTGATTGCATACGGCGGTGCCAAATCCACGCGTTCATCATTAACCGCACCAATTGGCGCGCCACCCGTCACCGGCAACATTTGACACATATATTGCGCAATATCCGCCGAATAATCTTTGGTTGCACGGGTTAAATACTCGTTATACTTTGCCTGGTAATTGTTTTGCGCCTGGCGCAGGGCGGCAATCGCAATCTGCATTTTAATTTGATCCAACATATGCGGGAACCGCGCCACGGTCGTATCCGCATTTCCGGTAATTTGCGCCAAACTGCGTCCCTCAACACAGTATCTAATTTTCTCGTCACTGGCAATCATATCAATCACACGGTTAACATTGTTCGCAACATTATTCAATTCGCTTTCAATAGATGTCAAAATCTCTTCTCTATTTGGGACTTTTTGATTATCCGCATTCTTCCGCACATTTTTCATATAATCAGTAATATCAATTTTTCCATATGTTTTTTCGTCCGTACTGACCGGCAAAGAACCAAACGAAATCATCCCCGTTATGCGGTAAATATTTCCATCTTTGACACTGCGCAGGCTGCCCGTGCCAATTGTGTCATCAGATGCAAATCGGTTGCAATCGGTGGTCGAACCACAAATCTCCATCATTTTGCTTTCAACCAATTTTTGACAGTTTTCCAATGCTTTGTTGTCTATGTTCAAATACAATCCCATTATAATGTTATCAACATCATCCATGGAAAAATCTTTACCATTCTGCTTATATCCCTTGCACGCGACCAATTTATCCAACGGACACATTCCGCGAATAAAATCATAGTCCATACCAATGCAATTCATAAAGTCTGGTCCGCAACGCGTTTCATCTGTAAAACATTCTTTTACTTCGGCGGTGCAAGAATCTACACGCATTGCCAACAATTTATCTTTGACATATGACCAAAATGAATCACCCGCCATACGCTCGCACGGTTCAATTTGGTTTTTACAGAAATCGCGCGCCATTTCCGGGCGTGACAAACACGCATCCATCGTTGCCGTACCCCGCCCCGCAATATCGTCTTTACACGCCCGGTGTAAACACTGGGTAATATCGGCCAGACACGATTGCCGCATATTTGATTCTGCGTTCAATTCCGCCAGTTTTAATGTAGGCGCAGCCTCACGCAGGAACGCATCCCAAACATTATCACGCACCGCCATACATTGATCCAACACGCGTTCGCATATTGTGCGTTTCGCATCCAACCGTTCCATCACCGATGGCGAAATATTGTATCGTACGGTTGTTTTGATTTTTGTTCCGGCAACACTGTCGGTCAAACGTTTATTCTGCATATTCTCGCGTGCAACCGTCGACACACAATCCACCCAATCGGCCCCGCATGCATCCGCGCCCTGCATACATTTTTTTAATTCAACCATACATTCGCCTTGATTGTATTTATTGGCAGAATCAAAACTTTCACGCAATGCGACGCGAACATCCCGTTCTGCGTCATTCATCGCACTTTGCGCGGCGGCGCGTTGTTGCGCGATACTGTTGGCAAAACCGCGACAATCGGAATCAATTTGCCGCAAATATGTTTGCCGCAGGAACGTCATATCTTTCGCGCAATTTGTCCCAACCTGTTTCTGGCAAGTTTCATTCGCGGCATTAAATAACGCCGCACCGGTTTTATTCATAATATCGTCTTCATCGACATCATCTTCTTCGATGAAATTCGTATCAAACAATTTCAACAAATCTTCACGATTATTCTTGGATGATTTAGGCTTGTCATTATTCAGATTATAAACAACATTCCCCTTTTCGTCATATGTCCGCCCGCCGCCAAAGACAATATCAACATTGGAACCAAGTTTTATTTTTTCAACCTCGACATCGCGGATACGCGCGGCCTCGGTCAACATATCGTTTATTTCTTTTAATTCGGCCTCGTATTTTGCATTGTCATTACTGCACAGACAACTGCCCCCATTTACATTATCGGAAATACAGAATTGATCCATACAACCATAATATGCGTCATAACATTCTTGGGAATATATCCCAGTTGCCGCGACACGCCCACGAACATTTGTTCCGTTTTGAATGGCGGATTGCTTTTTCGCCACCGCCCCGAACGCAACCACGGGCAACATAATCAAACACGCAACAAACGATATTTTTCGCATTGTTTCAAATCCTACATATTTATATCTTCACAAGATTCAATTTCTTGACAGAAATCTGTTTCACCACCGGACAGCACCCCGCCAACAACGCCACCGGCCAAACCGACAACACCACCTATTAATGTTCCCCACCCGGGCGATGCCATTGTTCCAACCGATGCGCCCGCGGCCAAACCGCCGGCCCCTGCTTTCAACGCAGATGCCGCCTTGGTTTCGCCACCTGTTTCACAAACGCGTTGCATACGACAAACGTGGCAATTACGCAGGGACGGTTCAAACGATACACTTCTTATATAGGAATAGTTTTTATTTTCATCCGTTGACGCCGGTTTCTTTTCAACCGCATACATTGTTAAACAATTTTGACGCGCCTCTTCCGTATCTTGCGCACGCGACAGTTCCGCGATACGCGATTCCAAATCGGCCAGATAACGATTTTCCGCACCGATTTCCGCAATCATTTTCGCGGTTGTAAACATACTATCTTTCAAACTGCGCCGGCCGGCGGGTTGCGTGGCACTTTTACACGCGGCAATCATACGTTCGTTTTCGAATTGTTTCATAAATTCTGCAACGGCCTTTTTACTTTCCGCACGCACCTGTTCACGCAAATTGGTTCCATCCTTTGGCAATTTGTTCAAATTTTCCACAATATCACTTTTCGGCAAACAGTTCATATCTGTTCCGCAAACCCGCCCAAGGTTTTCCGCAAAGTAATTTATACAACCATTAACCATTTGATAATCCATCTGCAGCAAAACCGAACTTACAATTACATCAAAGAACCGTTCGTTCTTGCACGATGCAAACATCGCCTGGGGACACATCGCGACGATTTCCGCTGTCTTTTTACCCAAACATTCCGGCGCCGTAAAATTCGTTCCACATTTATCACGCAGACACTTATCAACATCGTTTTGACAGAAATTCGTCCGCAATTCTGCCAATTTGTCGTTCCAACTTTGTTTCAATCCCGGTATTTTCGCGTCACATTCATCCATAATCGGGCATACACCCGCCGCGACATTCACATTGGTCAAACAACCGGAATCGGTGGATACCGAACACCCCTCTTCCAAACAGGCACGAATTTTCGCATTGCACGTCAGGCGCATATTTTCATCGGTATACTTGGCCGCATCCGCCAGAATCATTTTAGATTCCGCCGTCCAATCTTCCAAAACAAAAGACTTTACCGCCATACATTGATCCAAAACATTTTCGCACGCGTTCGCACGACGATTCAACAATGCCGCATCCAAACAGTTTTCAAAATTCACACCGCAACCGCCCTTGTCTGAAATACACGCACGATACGCCAACAAACATTCACCACGATTGTATTTATTGGTTGTCGACAGCATATCCAGTGTCGCGGAACGCACCGCCGCCTGGGCCGTACGTTTGTTTGATTCTGCGCCACGTTTTTGTTCCGCCAAATATCCATCAAACGCCTTGCAGTCTTTGACAATTTCGCGTTGGTACAATCTTTCTTCCATTTCGGCGCGTTTAACATCACACTGCGACAAAATATATTCGCAACTTTCCGCCGCCATATCATACAGGTTGTCACCAATGTCTTCGTCCGCCGCCAAACTTTCGGCCGACCCGCCACCGTTTATCCACGCGACCAGGTCGATACCAGATGTGCGCGACGCGCGTTTTGCACTTTCACTTTCACCGAATTTAACAAACTTTGCGCGTGAGCCCAATTTTTCACGTTCCACACCTTCGGTGTATAACAATTCGGCCTCGGACTGAATTTTTTGAATTTCTTGGATTAAACTTTTTGATTGCTTAATATTGTTTGAACAAGAGCATCTTCCACCTTCGGATTCATCCAACATACAGAAATCATCCATACATTCGCGGTACGCGTCCCGACATTCATCCGGCCCAATTACGGCGGCAACAATCTTTTCCGCCTCGGGCGTGACATCGGCCGGTTTTTCTTCGACAACCGGCGTTGCGACCTTTGGTGCAGTTGCGACCACGGGCGTGACCGTATTCTTTTTTACCCCCGTCACCTTTTGCGCGGGCGTCATTGTCGACATAGATGCGCGAATTCCGACACGCGAACCACCATCACGCGTTGCGCCAAACGCCACCGTTGGCAAAACCGCCACCAGAACAATAAGTGATTTTATATTCATTTTTCCATCCTACATCTTTCATGTAATTTTATCAAATAACCGCACCGGTCGCAACAAAAAATTCTTGATTTTTTCGACCAATCAACATATTATTTATGGAAATTAACCCAAGGAATGCATATGGCAAAAGATGATGTTGTTGTTTTTACCGGAACCGTTGAAGACAAATTACCAAACACAATGTTCCGTGTCCGGTTGGATAACGGACACGAAATTTTGGCGACGGTTTGTGGCAAGATGCGCAAGGCGCGCATATGGGTCAATGTTGGCGAACGCGTGCGTGTTGAAATGACACCGTACGATTTGGCCAAGGGTCGCATTACATTTGTTGAGCGCAAACGCGCACCCGACGCCACCCCGGCACAATAAAAGATTTATTTACGAACAAAAAAATTCCGCATTGCGGAATTTTTTTGTTTCAAAATCAACCACCAAACCTAATCCGGTTCCACCGGCGCCGGTTGACCGGTAAACCCGGTTGGTACAATTTCATCTGGCACAGTCGCGTGATATGTCGCGCCACCAAAAGAAGCATTTATCGCATTATTTGCCGCACCGTTTGCCAACGGTATATGACAAACACCATTTCCAACACTAAGATTTATATTATGGTCGGTGGTCGTGGCGGAAAGAATCGGATATTCCAACCCAGTGGACGATTTAAGTTTCGTCAATCCCAACGCACAATCCGTTGTACAAACACCATTATTCCAATGTTCATTGTCTTTGGTGCCGACCTCGCACACCGCACGTCCTTCAACCACGGTGGCACCCCAACCCGTTTCGGCGGGCTTAGTCCCACACGGACATTCGGTGTACATTTTTGTGCCGGAAAATGCGGCAAGTATCCCATTAGACGATGTTATATTTTCAAAGATATCACTTGGCACATAACCCGATAGGTTGGAACAACCGGAAAATGTAGAAATGAACATATAACGTACACCCGCGCCCGATAGGTTTCCAAACAAACCCTCCGGTATCGAACCGGTTAATCCGCTACAACCATAGAATGTGCTATTGAACATCTCCTGTGCTGGTGCACCGGATAAATTTCCAAACAATCCGGCCGGTATCGAACCAGTCAAGCCGCTGCAACCATGGAATGTATCATAGAACATACTCGGTGCCGGTGCACCGGATAAATTTCCAAACAAACCCTCTGGAATTGAACCGGTTAAGTAAGGGCATCCTGCGAATGTGCCGTAGAACATCCCCTGTGCTGGTGCACCGGATAAATTTCCAAACAAACCCTCCGGTATCGAACCAGTTAATCTGCTACAAGAATAGAATGTACCATAGAACATGTTAGGCGCGGGTGCACCGGATAAATTTCCAAACAATCCCGACGGTATCGAACCCGTCAGATTGGTGCAGCCGCAAAATGTTTTATAAAACATATTACTAGCCGGTGCACCGGATAAATTTCCAAACAATCCGGCCGGTATCGAACCAGTCAAGCCGCTGCAACCATGGAATGTGCTATTGAACATACTCGGTGCCGGTGCACCGGATAAATTTCCAAACAAACCCTCCGGTATCGAACCAGTTAATCCGCTACAACCCTCGAATGTGCCACTGAACATACTCGGTGCCGGTGCACCCCGAATATTACTGAACAACTGCGCGGGTATCTGACCGGTAACATTTGTATTACCATAAAACGTTTGATAAAACATATTACTAGCCGGTGCACCAGAGATTGTTCTGAACAAACCTGCCGGTATAGATGTCAGGCCAGCATTAGAGAATGTGCCATAAAACATCGCCACTTCTGGTGCGCCTTGCACGCTACCAAACAAATTCTCGGGCACAGAAGTGAGATTCGGAGTAGACATAAAAGCATCCCGGAACATATCGCGCCAGGTTCGTGTAACACCATTAAATAGTGTTTCTGGCACATCGGTCAAATTATCACACCTATAAAACAATTCAACAAACCGAGGATTTGTGGCATTTGAAGAAGTTCCGGACAACGTAGGAAAAACCAGCCCCACAGCTCCAGAAACAGTGGCAATATTATCATTGGCAACAAAACTGATAGCGGTACACGAGCTATCGCCACAGACTGCTTGTGTGTTATAGCCAGTTGCCTCTCCCCCAAATGTTATAGTATAAACACCAGAATTAGCAAACTTATGTCTGTACGATACCATTGTCGTATCTGTACGATTGATTATTTGATGTGGCGTCCCATCACCCCAATCAACATAAAATCTCCCTTTAGCAGACATATCAAAATTAAAACTTGTAAACGCGGGCATATTGATCGTTGTTATTGTAAACTTAACCGGAGTCCATTGGGCGGTAAATGTCTTGTTTTCCGTATAGTTCCATGTAAATGCGCCAATTTGTACATCGGATGTGCCACTGACCGCCCATCCCGAAAATATATACCCCTCGCGCGTACATGTGTTTGTTGCGGGCGTGAATGTTGCACTGGAAACGGCACCCCCATCAATTGGCGGTGTACCGGTGCCATCCCCACAACTGTATGTGATAACATAGTTTCCCCAATCGGCATATACCGTTTTATCTGAATCCGTTATTTTACACATTCTTGTGGACACATTGTTGGTTATAAAATTACCATTGGCCCCGACAACCTGGGTTTCTGTACCATTTACCCCCGTCCAATATCCATTAAAGATATAATCTGTTTTGGTTGGATTGGTGACCAGCGCGGAAATCGATGTTGTCGCATTCAAATCGGAATACCAACCAATTCCATATTTCAAATAAACCGTTGTCGGTGCCGATGTCGTCGTTGCCGCCTGGGCATCCAACACGATCGGTGTCACAAATGGTTCGGTACATGATACTTTGCCGTTCCAATATTCTTCAAACCCAGTAGTATATTGCACCGTTGTCCCAGAACAGGCCGTGCCAAATCCGGTTCCACGAAACATATCTGTCATCATTTGGTTTGAATATGTCGTTATTCCGTCAAACCAACCTGCCGGAATATACCCAGTCAATTTGCTACAATTATAAAAGGTCTGATAGAACATATAATCTATGGCTCCAGTCACACCATTGAACAAATTGGCCGGAAGCGGACCCGTTAAATTTGTACAACCATAAAATGTTCGATAAAATCGCGGTTGCTCGCCATTTGCGGTACCCAACGATGGAAATAACCCGCCCAAAGAACCAGATATTTTGGCAACTGCTGTTGGCGTTCCACCATAAAATCTTATTGGCGATGTATTATTGTAAGAAGTACTATACCCCGTTGTCACACCACCAAATCGAATCGTTTTTACCCCAGCGGTGGAATATGTACAGGTATATAATACATTGTTTACGGACGAAGCACGATCTATCGTTTTACCCGATACCCCCGTTCCAGATAATTTTCCCCCCGTTCCACAATCAACATAGAAAGTCCCCTTGGCGGCCATATAAAATTTGAATGTGCCATTTTTTGCAATTGATGTGGTGGTAACACTAAATTTTACCACTTCACAACTTCCAGAAACATCAATTTCACCGCTTGTGCACGCATATGACACGGTTGCACCAAACATACATACAAAACCAACCGCGAATGCGATAAAAAAACGCCGTATCATTGTTCTGCCTCCTCAAACCAGACACAAATATTCTAACACACCCAACCAATTTGACACAAGTAAAAATTATTTAATTTGTTTGTATAATGTTCAAAATACACTTGCGGGGGGATTTTATTTTTTGCTAACCTTGTCTTTGAAAGAGATGAAAGAAATTACTGTTTCCATTATTGTGGTCGCACTGTCCATCGGTGCGTCATCGGCCGCGGTTCGCGGGACCGATTCTTTGTCGCGTACAAATTCCGCAACAACAACCGCATTACGCGATGCATCCGTTGTGTCACGCAGTGCAACAAATGTCGCCAATCGCGCAAATTCCGCATCACGAACCAATACCGATTCTGCATCCACGCGTTCGCGCGCGGGCACACGCACAAACACAACATCATCTTCACGCGCATTGGACCTGCGGAATACGCGCGCAACAAACACCGGTTTGCGTCCCGCACGGGCGACCACAAACAATGCCGCCCGCGCAACGGTCAGCGCGGCCCTAAAATCTGTTCCAACAAACACATTTAATGTGCAACAAAACGAATGCCAAGACGCGTACTTTGCGTGTATGGATCAATTCTGCGCGGTGGCAAACGACAAATACCGCCGATGCATATGCTCGTCCCGATTGGAAAACATCAAGGCGCGTGAACGCATATTAAACCAAACGGCAAATCAATTACAAGATTTCAAAGATTTGAATATCGAGGCAATACTTAAAACCCCGGCCGAGGTCAAAGCAATGCTGACCGCAAGTGAAGGCGAATTGAAATTATCAAAAACACGCGACAAATCCGAATCGGCAAAAAAATTAACCGCAATCAGTGATGTCTTGGCGGGGACACGTTCAAACGCACTATCAACCGCCGGACAATTGGACATCGGTGGCGATATAAAGCAGATTTGGAACACCACAGATTTAATTTCCGGCGCAAGTATTGCAAACCTGACCGGCGAATCACTGTATAACGCCGTTCATTCCCAATGCGCAGAATTGGTCGCCGACCGATGCCCATCGCGCCAAACATTAAATATGGTCGTATCTGCGTACGGTATGTACATTGAAAACGATTGCACAATAATTTTATCAAACCTGGATAAACAATCCGTGAATGCAAACACTGCGATACGTCAAACGAATCGGGAAATGAATATGGCACGTCTTGAAAACTATGACGCGCACAATTCGACGGCAATAAATGAATGTGTTGCCGGTGTGCGCGAAAGTTTGACCGCAGACACGGCGTGTGGTGCAAACTATGTTCATTGTTTGGATTTAACGGGACTGTATTTAAATCGCGTGACCGGCGCGCCCATATATTCTGAAAATTTCTATAAATTAAATGACCAGGTTTCTTTAAGTGGCGATGTATTAACCAACCCAACAAATGCAAAGTTGGTCACCGAATTAAACAACAAGAAAAAATTTGCAGAAAAAACACTGGAAACCTGTCGCGACATTGCCGATTCGGTATGGGACGAATTTATGCGCCAGGCAATAACCGAAATATACCAAGGTCAACAAAATCGTATCCGCCAGGTTAAAAATGAATGTATGGATGTTGTGAACGCGTGCTATGATGAAAAGACAAGTCAACTGCGCGATTTTAGTAATATTGAAGAACAAATGTTGTTGGGCGATCGATTGGTTTTATCCGAAGAAATGTGTACAGAAAAATTGACCACGTGCAGTAATCTGTACGGCGGTGGCCCGACGGGTATGCAATTGCTGATTGCCGAAATGCGAAATATAACGAATCAAAAAATTGCACAAAATTGCCTTGGCACATTACAAGATTATGCGAAAAAACTATGTCGAACATCGGGTAATGATATGCACGATTATCCATATGGTTGTCGTATATATTCACCTGGAAATTCACTGTACGCGCAAAACCCGCAGTGTACATTTTTGACAAATCCAAATCTTAACGAATATCAATCCAAACCGACCCCGGAAACACTGCTGGACATTATTGGTGCCACAATCAATAATGGCGATCCGCTGTTCCCTTATATCTGTTGGGAAAATCGTGTTTACACAACATGCAAACCGGGGTATTTCTTGGCAAACGACAAATGTTATACTTGCCCCGAAGGTTGGGTGTGCCCCGGCGGCCGGGACCCGGCGCGTCCCGGTGCGGACACATGCGGTCCCGAATATATCGGCAGTTTGTATCAAAAAATGGTGCTTTACGCATTGCAGTATTGCACGCGCCCGGGCACAAGTGTTATACCGACCGAAGTTTTGGCCGATGTAAACACGGTTATGGATTCTATCAAGAAAGATATGGCGAATGTGTTATCGAATGAATGCGAACAAATTGGTGGCGTATGGTCAACAACATATCAAACAAACAACGCCGGCGAACCAACAGAAAACAAATTTATGGATTTCTATAACAATACAAATGCGCACCTGGGGTGGGGACTGTGTCACGAACCATAATATACACTGCTTGCACGCGATGACAAAAAATGTTATAGTTATACGTAAGGAACACAAGGGGCAGAGATGAAGAAAATAATACCACTGTTTATATTCGGAATAATTTCCGGTGCCGCATTTGGCGCAACCGATTGGTGGAATCGCGATACAATTTGCACAATTGACGAAACGCGTTGCTATAACGCGCAAACCCCCGGTATTGATTTCAGTTTCGAAACCGGTTGGGATGTGTCGGGTGTATGCCGCGGCAAGAAATATATTTGTCCGAACGCATTGACCGCGGGTGGATACGACCCGGTTGCGATGGAACGCGCGGCAATTGCGAACGGCACGGGAATTATTGCGGATTTTGATACAAGTGTATATGTTGCAAACAATAATTGTTACGGTGCACGCAAATCCAAGAACGGTGGTGCAATGGTATCTGTAAATGGTGAATATGTTCGCGTGTGGTGCAACGGCATACTGTCTAACCCGACCGAAGAATTACAATATGGCGAAATTACGACCGGTGCACAACCAACATGCACCGCATTGGCGGCGGACAATTTTGCCGCGGTTTTGAACGGGAAATGCTATGGCAAATATTATAATCCCGATAATTACGCAATTGATTGCAACGGTGAAGTACCGGTATTAATATTGCTGAATGGTGCGAATTATAATCCGACCGGTCGTGGCATAACACAATCGGACGCGAATTCTACTTTCGGTTCAATGGTCACGACATCTGCGGGTCAACGCGGTATACATTTTAATCGCTAGGCTTTTTCAATGGTAAAAAATCTGCATGATATATGCAGATTTTTTATTTTTATAATTTTTTTAATTTATTGTAATTTTTTGCTTGTATCAAATGCAAAATACTGATATAATAAACGGCGAGTTCAATTGGGGTTGAATTCAAGACTTGTGAGGAGTCCTTAAGCGAGCCGGCATACGCATAGAAAAAAGAGTTCCAATGTGTTGTGTCGTTATCTAGATTCCCGACCCTTCGGGGTGTTTGGTGGCTGCGATGACCTGTGTCGGAATTCCACTGGGGCGTCGTAGAAAAACCCGCGCAAGCACCCCGAGCGTCAAATTTTCATCCGCATTGCGGTTTTTTTTATTTTAACGACCGTTTGGATAGAAATTATTGTAATATTTACCACCAATTTTTGTAAACTGGGGTCTGTCTTTGAACATATGCGGATTCGCGTTATTCATAATGATAAAGTTACCGCCAACCTTGGCCGGTGCACCGGTAAGATTGTGCAGGTTATTTCCGCTTATATTATAATCACCTTTGATTGTAATGGTTCGCATATCTGGCAATTTTGTTAAATTTGCCCACGATAAATCCATATTTCCATGATATATAAAACCATTTGGCAAATCGTGAATGTTGTAGTATCTGCCGTTTTGTTTAACTATACCCGTGCACGCCATATCGCCCTTGATATCGAATCGTTTTGTGACGATAAATGTCACAATTTGTCGTGTATATTCAACGGGACGTTTTACATGATCGCCACGACACCACATAACCGCATCATCGACAGTCTTTATCATAACCAACGGTGCGCCCATACTGGAACGAATCGAATAAAAATTCACATTTTCGCCGCTTTCAATGGCATGTGCGTCTTCGGGTGTCAGTTTCAGGTGCAATTTGTTGGCTTCGTACAACATCGCATCGGTTGTAGAAAAATAAACCGCATATGTGGAACGCGGCAATTCCATAATACGGTGCCGTCCAATACCCAAACCATTGTAATTTTGCGTCATAGCGAGCCTCTTTTTTTAACACAATACTATTTTTTGTCCAAAAATCAAGTAAAAAAATTACCGGCCCTGCTCTTTCTGTTACGATAGCACGGGTCGGTGATTATAATGTTAACAAATTGATAATTTATTGCATCAAACACTCACCCGTGCACCGTCCGTTTTCACACCTTTGTTTCCCGGCAAATTGGCCATTTTCATAGCATGGACAATCGTTATTCGATTGGCATTGCCGCCCATAAACATTTTTATCACTTAAATTCCACAGGATGCATTCGCCATTTACTTCCTGATAACAGGTTTTATATGTGACCGTTGTTTCTGGCAGGTCATCAAAATCGGGCATATTGTCTTGAATGTCTTGTATAGCATTACTCATTCCAACAAGATTTGGAAATATTGAACCTGCATCTAACAAATCACCTTCGTGCCCAGTTGCAACTTCATTGTTGTTAAAATCAAAATCAGTTTTCGGATTAAAAATTCCACGTTCACTGAATTGGGTCTGACCATTTTGGGCGCCGTTGTATGTGACAACACTGCCCGTGGTTCCGGCGGTAATTTTGTCCTGCTTTAATGCGTCCGCGGCATCAACATAACCACGTGAAGTGACAACTGTATCCGCCATAACTGAATTGATAGTCAATATTGATGCGATTGCACCGAATGTTAAAATTGGAATTCTCATATTTCTTTTATCCAGTACTTATGCTAAATCATAACATATTGAAATTACTGAAAATAATTTTTGAAAAAAGTACTGGACAAAAAGGTACGATTATTTCGACCACCCAAATAAACACCCGCGGAAAAAACCGCGGGTGTTTACTAAGCCCTTTCCACCGAAGCACAATGGGCACGGGCGGAACCGACAACTATTTCACAAACCGATTATATGTTTTTTCGTTTATTTTTATTGGATATTCGCGTTCCAGGTACGAATCAAAATCTGAACGAATATGTTCGGCGGCCATCTTGGAAACATCACCCCTTACAGATTCCATCTTGGCGTTATCCACCGCCGGCATTTTTTCATTCGCGATATGCATAACATAAAACGCATCCGAATCGTCGGCAATTGTATTCGTTCCCACAGATTCTTTGAACGCCGCGACCAATACCGCCGGCGCGGCACCATCTGTGCGCGTGACATTTATTGTTTTCTTGTTTGCCAATTTTCCGGTTTTATTCAAATCGACCAATAATTCATTTGCCCGAACGTATGCCAATTTCCGGCGTTCGGCACGTGTCCATTCGGCAATCAAATCTTTTTTGACAGAATCAAATTCCGCGGTATGTTCAGGTGTGATTTCATCAACACGGACAATTACAAAACCGTCACGCGTTTCAATCATTTCGCTTTCAACACCCGCATCCATATCAAACACGCGCGCAATCATTGCATTATCAAAGAATTTATCATTTGGCAATTTATTTGCGGTCACATTCTCGTATTTATGAAATTTGGCATTATGCGTCTTCGCGGCCGTGGCCAAAGTGTCACCACCGATAATATCGTCTTCCATTTTTTGTGCGATTTTCAAATTCTTTTCATATTCATCGGGTTTATCCATTTCGGCCGGCAATATAACATATGAAATATTGCGACTTTCGGCAACGCGATGCGGATTTTGTTTATAAAATTCACGCAATTGTTCTTCGGTCGGTGCCACCACATCAAATTCAGAAAACTTTACCGTCGCCACATCAACCGTGCGTGACGCGCCACGCGCATTGTATGCCGCACGAACCGCAAAACGCGGCGTTTTGATTTTTGTATTGATTGGTGCATTCACCATTTCACTTAATGCCCGCATACGAATATCGTTTGCAACATCCGATTCGGTCAACCCAGAATTACGCAAAACGACATCAAACGCCGCCGGCGAAAACTTTCCTTTTTCTTGGAATTGCGGAATTTCACGAATTTCATTTGCGATTCGGTGATCGGACACAACATATCCCAAATCGTTCGCGTGTTTTTCAATACGTTTAATAGACGCAATCTTTTTAATAACACCATCCTGAAACGCCGCCATCGCGGTTGGGTCGGTATATATTTTGCGTTGTTCTTCACGCGCCAGCGTCGCCAATTCGTTCGATTTCATATTTGAATATTGTTGAATAGAAACCTTGTACCCACCAACGCGCATCAGTGTCGTGTCGGACGAACTCAGCCCAAATATCCATTCGGCAACGCCCCAACCGACAAACGAAAAGATTAAAATCCCCATCAAGACCTTCGCGACAGGTTTATCTGCCGCATTACGTAAATATTCTAGCATTTTGTCCCCTTTTGCGATAACATTAGCAGAACATTTCGTAAAAATGCAACGGAAAAAAGGAAAAAATATGAAATTTGTTGTTGGAAATTGGAAAATGAACGGAACGCGCGAAAAATTGCGCGAAATGATTAATAAAACAAACGGTATCAAAACCGAAAACAAAGTGGTTTTATGCGTGCCTTTTACAATGTTGGGCGAAAAATCCGACATTATCGCATTCGGCGCCCAGGATGTTAGCACCCACGACCACGGCGCATACACGGGCGATGTTTCTGCGTCTATGTTGGCGGCGACCGGGGCAAAATATGTCATTGTCGGGCACAGTGAACGCCGTATGTACCACAATGAAACAAACGATATTGTGCGTGAAAAGGCCGCGCGCGCATTGGAATCTGGCCTTACGCCAATTATTTGCGTTGGTGAAACAATGGACGAAAAACGCGCGGGCAAAACACTGGATGTTATTACGGCGATGGTGCGTGAATCTGTACCGGCAGATGTACACGACAAAATTATCATCGCATACGAACCGCGTTGGGCCATTGGTGCAGGTATAACGCCGACCGCGGAAGAAATCGCGACCGCGCACCGCGTAATTGCCGAAACTTTGTCATATATGGGATTGGACGGCACACCAATTTTATATGGTGCCAGTGTAAATGCCACGAATGTCACCGATATTGTGGCAATAAAAAATGTTGATGGGGTGTTGGTTGGATGCGCATCCTTGAAACCGGACGAATTCATACCTATAATAGAAAGTGCAAGATAACAAAAAATAAAGAAGATATTATGCAAGAAGATAAAGAAGTTAAGGTTGAACAGGTATCTTTGGATAATTCCGCACCGGCCGATAATTCCGCGGCGGATGTGGCGGATACTTCAACGGACCCACGCATCACAGAATTAGAAACCGCATTGGCGGATATGAACGATAAATACCTGCGCGCGATGGCGGAATTGGAAAACACACGCCGCCGTGCGGCAATTGATGCGGAATCACGCGCGCGCATACGCGCAATATCGGTCGCGGAAAAAATTCTGCCGGTATCCGATGCGATTGATGCGGCGTTAAAGCATTCACCCGATGATGCCGGTATAAAATCTATGGCGGCGGCATTAAAGTCCGCATTTGATTCCATTGGAATTGTTCGTATGGAAACCATTGGCAAACCATTGGACCCAACATTGCACAACGCGATTCAGGTCGTGGACAGACCGGAAAATGTCGCACCAAATACAATCACGGACGAATTTCAACCGGGTTATATGATGGGCGATAATGTGTTGCGTACGGCGATGGTCGTTGTTGCCAAATAATTACCGCGCACATTTGCGAATACGGTTTTTTATGGTATAATTAAAAGAAAAATATAAGGATAAGTTATGTCTTTGGTACCAATTGTAGTAGAAGAATCCCCACGCGGCGAACGTTCGTTTGACATTTATTCGCGCCTGTTGCGTGACCGTATTGTTATGGTTTCCGGGCCGATTGAAACGGCAATGGCGAACACGGTTGTGGCCCAGTTGCTGTTTCTGGAATCAGAAAATCCAAACGCCGATATCTCACTGTATATCAACAGTCCCGGCGGTGATGTGACGGCCGGTTGGGCAATTATGGATACTATGCAGTATATTAAATCACCGGTTTCGACGATTGGAATGGGGTTGGTGGCATCAATGGGGTCCGTACTGTTGGCGGCGGGTGCGCGCGGCAAACGTTTTGTTTTGCCAAACACAGAAATTATGATTCATCAACCGTCTTCGGGAACCCAGGGCAAAGTGACCGATATGGAAATTTATATGGCCGAAATGCAGCGGGTCAAAAAAATATTTGTAAAGCAAATGGCTGAATTCACGGGACGCAAAGAAAAAGAAGTTTTTGATGCGATGGAACGCGACAATTGGATGGATGCAGATGCGGCGAAAAAATTTGGCCTTATTGATGATATTTTGGTTCGTAAAAAATAATAATGGATGGGCAATATGAGTGACGAAAACAAAACACCGGAAAAAGCAAATCAGTTTTGCAGTTTCTGTGGTAAAGCGGTCTATGAAGTAAAAAAATTGGTCAGTGGTCGCAACGTTTGCATTTGCGATGAATGCATTGCACTGTGCAACGACATTATGGCGGACGATATGCGGACCGAGGTCACCCGGGATGCCGAAAAATTGCCAACCCCACGACAAATTTATGATTTCTTGAACGAATATATTATTGGCCAAGACCACGCAAAACGCACATTGGCGGTCGCGGTTTATAATCATTACAAACGGCACAATGTGACATTGAATTCAAATGTAGAAATTCAAAAATCAAATGTGTTGCTGATTGGGCCAACGGGAACGGGTAAAACATTGTTTGCGCAAACACTGGCGCGCATTTTGGACGTACCGTTTGCAATTGCGGACGCCACCACTTTGACCGAGGCCGGATATGTCGGCGACGATGTCGAAAGTGTCTTGACACAATTGTTGCACAATGCGGGCTTTGATGTCGAACGCGCACAACGCGGAATTGTCTATATCGATGAAATTGATAAAATTGCCCGCAAATCAGAAAATCCATCTTTGACACGCGATGTTTCCGGCGAAGGCGTGCAACAGGCGTTATTGAAATTGGTCGAAGGCACCGTTGCAAATGTTTCTGCCGGTGGTGCGGGTCGCAAACACCCGGGCGAGGCAACCGTGCGTCTGGACACATCCAAGATATTGTTTATCTGTGGCGGTGCGTTTGATGGGTTGAATCGAATTATCGCAAATCGCAAATGCGAACGCGCCGGAATCGGATTTGGCGCCGATGTCGCGTCAAAAACCGAACGCGAATCACGGAATCATATTGCCGATGTCCAACCCCAAGATTTGGTGAAGTTTGGAATTATTCCGGAATTGATTGGCCGGTTGCCGGTTGTTGCGACATTGGAAGAATTGGATGAAGACGCATTGGTAAAAATATTGACCGAACCGAAAAATGCGATTGTACGGCAATATGTTGCTATGCTTTCGATGGATGATGTCAAATTGACCGTGACCGAAGACGGTTTGCGCGAAATTGCGAAATTGGCACTGGCGCGTAAAACGGGCGCACGCGGTCTGCGCAGTATTTTGGAAAATATATTATTGGAACCAATGTTCAATGCCCCGGACAAGTCGGATTTATCGGAAATTGTTATTGATAAAGATGTCGTTTTGGGTAAAAAACCACCGGTTGAAATACTTAAAACCGCCAAGAAAGCCGCATAAAATTTTATTATTTTAAAAAGCCCGCAAAACATTTTGCGGGCAAATTTTTATGCGCAAGTTTCATAACAGACACAACTGTTGTTTTGGCACTTTCCGCCACATAGCATACCACGGGCAGAACAAATACTATCACAATCTGAGTTCGCGCTGCAAGAATTGCGATCGCCATAAACGGTTTTATCTGTTAATTCCCATAAAATACAATCGCCATTTACTTCTTGATAACATGTTTTATATGTTACCGTTGTTTTCACCAAATTGTTTCGAATGCCTTGTATACCAGCGTCCATTGCAATAAGACCTGGAAATATTGAACCTGCATCTAACAAATCACCTTCATGCCCATCTGCAATCGTATTGTTTTGAAAATTAAAATCTGTTGCCGGGTTAAAAATCCCGCGTTCACCAATTGTGCCGGCGGTATTTGTATATGTGACGACGGTTGTACCGGGTGTTGCGGCATTTGTACCGGAGACCGGGATTGTTGCCTGGCGCGTGGTATCAACATATGTTTTTGATGTGACGGTTGTATCCGCCATAACTGAATTTATTTTGACCACCCTTGTGATTTTGTAAGTCATTGATTTTACTGAATCGCATTTCCTAAAAAAAGTACTGGACAAAAAGGTACGATTATTTCGACCACCCAAATAAAAACCCGGCGGTTTCCCGCCGGTTTTTTTCACTAACCACTAACACTAAAATTCGTATCTTACACGGACACGGCCGGTTTGCGATGTGAACCCTTCGCGGATTTCGATTTCATAGTTCACCGATAAATCTAATCCGCCGGCCTTGATACCCAATCCACCGCCAAATTCCGCCGCCAATCGCGACAGGCGATTTCCATCCATCACATAAGAATCTATGCCCGGTAACAATATCGTTGCGGTCTGTTCATCGGACATAAAGTCATATTTCACCGCATAGCGCAATTCTGGACGCAACACCAAACCGCGATTCAATTTGAACCCATATACCCAACGCGTTTCTAAAACCGCGGTCATATAGTCACTGTCTTGCAGTTTATTTTTAATACCCAAAGAATTCTTGTATTCATCGGCACTGATATGCATATATCGCACACCAACCGCCGGTGTAATTCCACCCGCGAAATCATACCCGGTCATAACATGGCCACCATACGAATGAACATCGTAACTGGCATCAATACCAATACCCAACGCGGTTGCATGTTCACTGTAATCGGACATAGTATAATTTGCCATCGCATGTACGAACCAATCGGTCGGTTTATATTGACCGTATGCGAATATGGTTGAACTGTCGACTTCGGTGTCACGCACCTTTCCCGTTATATCGGAATGCGCATATGAATAACCGGCCCCCAATGTCAACACGCGGTTCAATGTCATGTCCACACCGGCACCGACGCCACGGGTATAACCATTGAACGAATCGTTCTGTTTGGTTTTATTATAAATGCCCTGGGCCCAAATACCGCCACCGGTCACATTTGCGTCACCACCGCTACGCCCAATGTTCAGTGCCACCAACCGTCCGGTTGCCAAATTTGCAACTGTGTTCTGGACAGACATCGCAACGGTCTGAACAACAGATTCGGTTTCTGGGTGAATCGCCCGATGGGCCTGCTCAACCGATTCAGAATCACCGGATGCCAAACTGTCCTGCATTGCATTCGCCAAATCGTTCAATTCATCGGACGAAGAATTTACCAAATTCGCAACTGTTTGCGCGGCTTCATCGGTCAAACCATTTTCCGCCGCAATATCTTCAACCGATTTCATGGTCACGGTAATTGTATCGAAATCATCGTTCCAGTCATAATCGAATACACTGGACGACACCACGACTTTTTCATTATCAAACACTTTATCATTGAACACGTTATACGTACCCGCACCGCGCAGTTCAAGATTCAATGTACCATTTCCATCAAATGAATCGGAAACATCAAAGAACACAAATTCGTCCGCGCCTTTCAAATATGCGTTTATCGTTCCGTCCAACGATATAGCCGATTGTGCAATCGACGCAGTTCCCAAATTCAATATTGCACCATTCGCAACATTCAATGATCCGGTTCCCGTCACACCACCATCCATTGATGTCGTCGAATCGGTGCCAAACGTCAAAGTGCCAAGGTTATAAATATCATTTGCCGAACCGCCCGCGGTATTGCCCTGAAAAACATTTGTTCCGGTGAATGTTATATTACCACCATAATTTGCAATGGCACCACCATTTGATTCTGCGCCGTTGTTGGTAAATGTCGCACCCTCTAAATTAACAACACCACCATATGTAAACAATGCGCCACCTTCGTCCGCGGCGGTATTAGAATCAAATGTCGAACCACCGGCAATGGTAAGGTCTTCTTCGTTAAAGACCGCGCCACCATATACGGCCGTATTACCACTGAACGACGCGCCCTGTTCAAAAACGATGCTGTTTTGGTTATTAATTGCACCACCTTGGGTTCCCTTGCTTGCACTGCTTAATGCGCTGTTATTTGTAAAGGTTGCCAATTTTTTGAACACAATTTCGGCCGTATAAGAATTCGCAATTGCGCCACCATACGCACCATTCCCCGAATTCAAATCGGTCGCAACATTGGAATCAAATGTGACTGCATCATTAAATGTCAAAGTGCCACTGTTATAAATTGCGCCACCTTCGACATTATAACCGGTCGCGGTATTACCACGGAATAATGTATCACCATTGACAGTCATTATACCTTGATTCCACACAGCGCCGCCCAAGGTTGAATTATATCCATCAGAATCGTCTGTATCGGCGAATGCCTTGTTATAATAAAAATTCACATTATTTAACGTAACCAAACCGTCAACAAGCGAACTTTCATTTGCAATTGCGCCCCCCTGTAATGCCGAATTACCCTTGGTATTATCATTTACATCACCAAATGTAGTATTCGATATAACCATTGTCACGGATGGCACATCCAAATAATCGTCATCACCAGAATTAAATATTGCACCACCTTGGGATTCCCAGGTAATGTTTGTCGTATTGTTGCCGGTGAACACCGCACCATCAATTGTTGCGGTACCATAGTTGTAAATTGCGCCACCACGGGCACTCGCCACATTGGAATCAAACAGCCCACCATTAACGGTCAAATCACCAATAGATTCAATTTCCCCATCATAGTTTAAACTAACATAATTATAAATGGCACCGCCATTTTCCGACGCCGTATTATTCTTAAATTCGTTATTGTTTACCGTTAACACACTCTCGTTATAGATGGCACCACCATTTGATTCCGCAGTATTATTATTAAAATGCGAATTTTCCACCCACAACTTGGCGTTATTACCAACCGAGTCTGTCCAACCTTCAACAAAAATCGCCCCACCCAGATTTGCGTCATTATTATTAAAGTAAGAATCATTTACATAGGCATAGCCTGCTTTTGCATCACTATCATAGACAGAATTAAAAAATGCACCGCCACGCGTTCCTGCACTGTTGTATTCAAATGTGGAACTTAAAATATCCACCTTGGCCCCCTCAGAACTGTTTGTTCCACGGCCACTGTAATTCGTATCCAACCAATAATTAATTGGTCGGGTTGCCACCGCGCCACCGATTGTTCCGGAACTGTTGTGGCTGAAAATACTTTTTGATATAACTGTCTGACTTTCTGAACCAAGAAATAATGCGCCGGCACCATCACCTAAATTGGCATAATTTGCGGTTGCACGGTTATTCGAAAATGTGGAATTTGATACGGAACTGCCCGGGGAAAATATCGCAACCGCACCAAAATCACCGGCCGAATTATCTGTAAAACTGGAATTATCTATGGTCACCGAATAAGTTCCACCATTTTTATAGGCCGTTAAACTGTTATCATATAAAACGGCGGCGGCACCGGAACTATTACCGGAAAAATCACTATCTTTTATAACTAGTTTATGATTGGAAGAAATAACACCGCCCGTACTGTTGTTTTGAACATTTGTTGCGGAAACCCCATCCAAGATGGTATCTTCATTAAAAATTTGCCTTGTGGTTATCTCATCTGCAACGGCGGGCAACACAAACAACGCCGGCAACACGGAAACCCCCAACAAAATATTATGGAATTTTTTCTGCATGACTTTTCTCCTCTCTATGATGTTTTACATTCTACAACTTTCAAAAATCAAATACAATTTCTTTTTAACAAAATTGCACTTTGATACAAAAAAACAAAATCGAACCGTTTACTTGTCCATATATAATTTCAAATACTCGCGCAACAAGGCGTTTTTTGTTCCGTGCGTGAAACAGTCATAAAAATCGTTAAAACCGGCTTCTTCCCAATCTATTACCGCGACAACTTCAAAAGTTTTTGGATTGATAATAAAATTATCTCACACGCGGATGTTTATTGGAACTGAAAGATTTTGCAAAACGTGTCCATTTACGAATCGGGTAATTTAAACGCATCCGTACCCTATCACGATTGTGCCGCCCCGGAACAACCCCACATAAAATGTTCACAAAAATTTTTTCATTTTTGTTTCACCCGCTTTTGAAAATAAAGTTTTGTATATTCCGCCATAACATCAACAATTATTCCACGATAACCGAATTTATCCCAATGATGCGACGCCACACGCAACATCGGTTCAAACGCCCCAAAATACGCCGACTCCCAATCTATAAAAAAATTAATATCAAATGTTTTTGGGTCCAATATAAAATTGCCACCAATATCACCATGATTCCAACCATACAAAAATCCCGGTTTATCATTTGGTTTCGACTTTAAATCAGATATTGCGACCGGGTTCATTTTACCAATAACATACAAAAATTGTGCAATTTGCTTTGCAATATGATTTCTGTGTTTTTCTATTATCTTTGGTTTAATCTCGGTCAGCAACATTCCACGTGCAAATTCATATTTTCGCACAACGATATCTTTGTATTGCCATAATTCCATCCGCGGAATTTTTATTGGGGACACTTTGCTAATCTCATCAGTTATGCGCTTCTCGCGCACAGAAATTTCGCGTCCATCACCATACAACGGGAATTTAAACACATACTTGTCCTCTAAAATTACTATGAAATTCGAGCATCCATACCCAACACGTGTTTTAACATTGCATTGTTTTTTATTTGGACCGAATGTACATGCAAATCGAACATATTCGCGTACCTTGCGTGGATGCCGTATCATAACCCGCACCTTGTCACGACACGACTTGTTAGGTATAAACGCACAAACAATATTTGATATAAAATGCAACATATATACACCCCTAAAAATTCTCTCTGGAATATAATCCTAGGATATATTTCTAAATTATGCAAAAAATATTTTCATTGTGTTGAATGTGTTTTTAGGATAAAATTCGCATTATAACAGGAGGACATAAAATGACTTATTTTTTGGGGGTATTGTTGTATATGTTGGGTATTGCCGCCGGATTTTTCGGCGTTGGAAATATTATCGATATGGAAAATTTAACGATATTAAACATCACAATGATGTTGTGTATGATATGCGCATTTGGATTCGCGGGAATTTTGCTTCATCTGGGTGCCAATTCAACAAATCAACGTTCATCAAAAAAGAACTATCTTGAAGACGATGAAGATTAGGTGACCCGCCACACGAAGCGTCGCAGACGCAAAGTGTGGTTGTGGCAGCTGGATTCGCTTGCACGGCACGGGTGCCGACTGCGCGCAACCCGTAACGATTTGCGGGCGCGTTGCTTTGCAAATCTACTCGGTTTCGAACCTTTTGCAACATTCGTTGCAAATGTACGAACCTTTCGACCCAGAACCAAAAATAAAAACACCCAAAATGGTGTTTGAATTTTTGGTTGGGGCAGCTGGATTCGAACCAACACTAACGGAGTCAGAGTCCGGTGTTCTACCATTAAACTATGCCCCAAGGCCAGTGGATTATATACCCCCCTATTTCGTTTTGCAAATAAAAAATATGGTGTACGACACCAACACATTCGTTCCTATGGTTTTGCCCTATACAAAAAAATATAATTTTTATAACCATAAACCAAAAGGATTCAAAATGAGAAAATGCACCGTATCAATTATTACACTGTGCGTTACCGCCGTCACAACCAACAACGCGAACGCATGTACCGGTATAACCCTGCGTGCGAACGATGATTCAATAATTGCCGCACGCACGGTTGATTGGTCCGGTTCCAAAATGAACAATATGTATGTTATTTCTCCGCGCGGCCACACCGAACAATCACTTCTGCCCGACGGCACAAGGGGTGGTATGCAATTCACTGCGAAATACGGCTTTGTCGGCCTTGGGATGCAGCAACCTGAATTCGTTGTTGACGGCACGAACGAAGCCGGATTAAATGTCGGCCTGTTCTATTTTCCGGACTTTGGTAAATATCAATCATACGATGCAAAATACCGTGATAAAACCATCGCAGATTTCCAGGTTGTGTCATGGATACTGTCGCAATTTTCCACAATCGACGAAGTCCAAAATGCAATCGACACCGTGCGCGTCGTCAACATAGACCCGACCGCATCAACCGTTCATTGGCGCATTACCGAACCAAATGGTCGCGCGGTCGTTATGGAAATAATCGACGGGGTGCCAACTTTCCATAACAACCCAATTGGGGTTATCACGAATTCGCCAAATTTTGATTGGCATATGACAAATTTGGATAATTATGTGAACCTGTACCCCGGTCGCGCAATGCCGACACCTTTCGGCCCAATCAAATTGCGGTCTTTAAGTAATGGAACGGGGTTGCGCGGATTGCCGGGCGATTTTTCATCGCCGTCACGCTTTGTTCGTGCCGCATTTTTGAAAACATATTCTATACCG
Organism: uncultured Pseudomonadota bacterium; assembly: GCA_900320405.1. GTDB lineage: Bacteria > Pseudomonadota > Alphaproteobacteria > Rs-D84 > Rs-D84 > Enterousia. Next base: position 314,180 of record OOHM01000002.1, on the reverse strand, counting down.
CAACCAACGGCACAAGACACTGTTTTTCAGGCATTTCATATACTGAACAATTTTGATGTCCCGTTTGGCGCATCGTATAATCTTGGCAAGGCAACATTTGATATGCCGTCGGCGACCCAATGGACAATTGCGACCGATACGGCAAATCATACCGTATATTATCATACGATGTATAATCGCGCACTGCGCAAAATTGATATGAACAAAATAGACTTTGCCAATGTTCCGTTTCAATCGCACCCATTGGATATAACCGAAACCGAAACAATAATAGACGCAATCGTCACACGATAAATCATAATATTTGCCTTTTGAAAAAATGGGTCTATAATCACCCCGTTCAATCAAAGGAGATGTTATGAAAATAAAACCATTTCGTGGTGTTCGTCCACCCAAAGAATTGGCGGCCGAGGTCGCATCGCGTCCATATGATGTTTTGAATTCAGTCGAGGCGAAGCAAGAGGCCGGCGAAAAATCATTACTGCATATTATCAAACCAGAAATCGATTTTGACCCGATTGCCGACGAACACAGCCAGGCGGTTTATGATAAAGCCGTTGAAAATTTCAAACTGTGGCAGGACCGCGGTTGGTTGCGCACCGATGATAAAGAAATGTATTATATCTATGCACAAACAATGGATGGTCGCACACAATATGGTTTGGTTGCGGCGGCAAATGTAGATGACTATATGACCGGCAAAATCAAAAAACACGAATTGACCCGCAAAGACAAAGAAGATGACCGTATGATTCACGTTCGCATCCAAAATGCAAATATTGAACCGGTGTTCTTTGCGTATCCGGATGTTGCCGAAATGAACGAGATTGTCGAAAACTTTGTTAAAAACAATGCGCCCGAATATGACTTTACGGCCGCCGATGGCTTTGGTCATAAATTCTGGGTTATTCGTGACGATGCGATAAATGCGCGCATAACAGAAATATTCCGTGATATTCCGGCAATGTATGTGGCGGATGGTCACCACCGTACGGCGGCGGCGGCACGTGTTGGCGCAGAAAAGCGCGCGCAAAATCCGAACCACACCGGTGACGAAGAATACAATTATTTCTTGGCCGTGATTTTCCCAGAAAGTCAATTAAAGGTTATTGACTATAACCGCGTGGTCAAAGATTTGAATGGTTTAACCCCTGAACAATTCTTAACAGAATTGGAAAAATCATTTGAAGTAAAAGATATGGGCACGGAAATTTACAAGCCAACAAAATTACATAACTTTGGAATGTATTTGAACGGCAAATGGTATTCATTAACCGCGCGGCCCGGCACATATAATGATAACGACCCGATTGGTGTTTTGGACGTGACCGTTCTGTCGAATTTGGTATTTGATAAAATATTGAATCTGGGCGATTTGCGCACCAGTAAACGCATCGACTTTGTCGGCGGTATTCGCGGATTGGGTGAATTACAGAAACGCGTAGATTCCGGCGAAATGGTTGCGGCATTCGCGCTGTATCCGGTTACAATGCGTCAAATCATTGACATTGCAGATACCGGCAATATTATGCCGCCAAAGACAACGTGGTTTGAACCAAAACTGCGCAGTGGTTTGGTTATTCACAAATTGTCATAACATTGGTGCGAACAATTAATAAAAAGGCGCGATTTTATCGCGCCTTTGTTATTCCGGATCAATCTGGGCCGCATGATACGTGTTATTTCCCCATTTCAGGTTAACCGAACCGGCGGAATTACCAGTCGCCAACGGAACATAGCATTGACTGTTGCCACTTTTGAACACCAACGATGGCGCGGTCACCTGGGTACTTAACAAATTATATGACAAACCCGTTTCGGTCTTAAAATTGGTTGCAAAATCACAATCGGTTGTACAAACCGTATCACCGTTGTCACCGGTATAATAATGTTCGTTCGGTTTTAATCCCGGTGCACAAACGGCACGCGGGGCGTCTTTGCCCATTGGGTCATCCGCCGGGTTATATGCTGTTGGTGGAATTTTATCTATACCCCACGCCGTTGTCACGCTGTGGTGTCCACACGGACATACCGCATCCATTTGCGTATTTCGGAATGTTCCCGCAAATATATCCGTCGAATTTCCCGTGACACCCGCAAACAGTTGCGGATCAACATACCCGGTTAAACCACTTTCCGGCAAACCGTTTCCACCATTTGCGCCGCACCGTCCCATATTGAATGTTCCCGCGAACAATCCACTGGCGGTGCCTGAAACACCCGCAAATAAATTTGTCGGTATTGGCGATTCTATACGACACATACCTTGAAATGTTATCCTAAACATCCTATTGGCCGCACCGGTAATACCCGAAAATAACCCGGCCGGAATTGTCCCGGTTATTGATTGACAGCCAGTAAACGTACCATCAAACAAGGACGCGGCATTGCCCGTTATACCGTCAAACAAATTTTCCGGAATTGTTCCGGTTAAATTTTCACAACCATTAAATGTGCTTGCAAAAGCGGCGATCGCGCCGCGAGTATATGAGACACCACCAAAGGTATATATAGACACGTCGTCATTGGCACTGCCCGAAATGGTTGCGAATAAATTTGCCGGAATCGAACCGGTCAGTCCCGAACAATTCCAAAACGTGCCATCAAACAAACCCGCACGCGGTATGCCCGTCACACCACTGAATAACCCCGCGGGAATAGAACCGGTCAGTCCCGAACACCCACGAAAGGTTTCTTGAAACATCGACATTGATGTTGCGGCATTATCTAAATCACCAAACAAATCCGCCGGAATCGAACCCGTAAGTCCGCTGCATCCATAAAACGTATCTAAAAACATTTTGGCATTAGTTTGGGCGTTGGGGTTGTCAATTATCGCCACCTGATTTCCTGTCACCCCATTAAACAGTGTCGATGGAATCGATCCCGTTAAATTTGTACATTCACCAAAAGTACGAATAAATTGGGGTTGTTCCCCGGTCGACAAACTGGGGTAAATTGCGCCAAGCGAACCCGATATTCCACCAACAAACAACGGCGTTCCAACATATGCCGCATCACACTCCGCCATATAATTTCCACTTCTATCATCACACGCGGTTGCACCAAAACTAACCGTTCCAAACCGATAATTTATAGAATTTAAAATATAATCCGTTGCCAAACCACCAAATCGTATGGTGTGCACACCCGCCGCCGCATATGTGTGCGACACAGTTCCAACATAATTTATTGTCTGATACGTACCGTCGCCCCAATCTACATAGAAATTACCGTTGGCACCCTGCCAATATTTAAATGTTGAATTGGCCGGCATATTTGTTGTGGTAATCGTGAATTTTGGGTCAAATTCAACCCATTGTGCCGTTAACGTCTTATCCGTGCTATACTGGTATGTAAAAGGTCCGCGCACAACCTGGTCGCTGCCACTGATTTTCCATCCGGACAAAACATATCCGGTCTTTCGACACGAATTTTTCAACACCATAACCGGCGAAAAAGTTTCGCCTTCGACCGCGGTTGTGTCTGTGGCCGGCGGCGTTCCTGTTCCATCACCACAATCATATGTCACATTATATGCCAACGCCGCAAACGGAACAAATACTGCACATACCGCGGCGCGCAAAACCGTACACATTTTATTAAATCCGGACATTGCTTATTTTCTCCCTCAACAATACGCATGTATTATACCATATTTTTGGAGGGTATGCAAATTAAAATCGGGCACAATGCCCGATTTTGTTTCAAATAAATGTAAAAAAAATTATCTGCGTTTTTGTTTTATACGGTCAATCATATCACGAATATTTACATTGCCGGCATCAATTCCGCGTTCCGCCAAAACCCGTTGAAAATTGTCTGCGTCTTGACTTACACGCATAACATCACGCATAAAATGTTTACCGTGCGCAGGAACACGAAATACAATCGAATTATAGTTATGACTTCTGTGCGGGCGCAATATAATACCATTGGCACGAAACACACGCGTCAAATCATACAAATAACGAATATCATAATTCGCCGGTATAACATAGTAAAATCCGTGACGACGCGGGGTGATAACATATTTAACCTCGTGCGCCTTGGTCGCGGCATAAAGCACATCTTCGATTTTTGGTTCCCATTTTGGGAATAAACCTGTTTTACTTAAAATATATTTCATATAAACCATAATAAAATCCTCACATTTTATTTTTGATAAATATAGACTAAATTAAAAATATGTCAAGTTTTATATTATTTTCCGTTTTCAAATTTTCCAAACAATTTTTTCAATGTTGTTTCTTTTTTCTGGGCATAACGTGCCAAAACCTGTTGAAAATTGTTTGCGTTTTGATTCACAACAAATGCGTCTTGCATAAATTGCTGACCCCGGTCGCGAACCCAAAACACAACCGATTGAGTGCGATTATTTTTTTTTGGTTTTTTGGGAATTAAAAATACCCCATTGTCCCGAAACACGCGCACCATGTCGTAAATTTCTTTGATATTGTATGTTGATGGCATAATACAGAAATATTTTTTACCGTGCGCATTCTGCACTTTACGAATCTCGTGTGCACGAAACGCCGCACATAAAACATCACTTGCCTGGGGTTCCCATTTTGGGAACAATCCCGTTTTACCCAATAAATACTTCATACTTGCCATATCCGGTCCCTTTTTTGCACCGGGGGCAAATGATATACCGAATAAAAAATAAATCAAGTCTTTAAATTCCAATCGCATGCGATAATTTCATCATAAATATCGATTCGTTTCCATATTCATCGATATTATTTGGATTTATGCGATAAATAAATCCAATCGCGCCATCTGTAAACGGCCCAAAATTATGACGATAAGACGCGTTAAACCGCAATTCACGCGTACGCGGCGACATATCAATATGCCGCATTCCCATACTAGAAATTGCCAAATCATACCGACCATCGGCATCTTCAACTATGTCATAATTTGCATATGCATAATCAAGATTACCTTTTGACACCGCCAAAGGCATTGATGCACCGAAACTTAAATTCCCAATGTCCGCAGACACGGCAAACGCATTTGAATCAAATTCCGACATTTGCACAATTGAACCCGATTCGATGTTTGGTGTGGTATGCGCAAATGTTGCACGCGCACGCAATTTTACCGAATTCCACGGCACAAAGTACGCATCTATATCAACATAGTTTGTATTTGAAGAACCAATTTCCATCAAACCCGAACCATACGCCCCCAATGCCGTATTATTTTCGCGCATCGCACCCACGGACGCGTTAAACCCGAACCGGGCATTACCCCACCCCGCCATTGATTCGGCACCAGAAATCACACCTAAATGCATCGGCTCATAATTGGACGAAATCGTCGGGTCATTTCCCAACAGGCCTTCATCGGTTATCACACCCGAAAACGCGCGCGCACCAAATGACCAATTTCCATTATTATATTTTGCCCCGGATGTCACCGCATTAGACGCCAACGCCAAAATCGGATTATTCATCCCTGTAAAGCGCGACCCACCATCCGTTAAATAATGCTGATAATCCGCGGAAATATTCCAATCACCGGTCGTGTATTCAAAACGCATAGAATCCAGACCATTCATATTATCGTTATACGCACGTTCTGAACGGGTCAAACCGAAAGACAAATTTCCAACCCGTATAATATTGTTATCGACCGGGCGCGTGCGCAAATCGCCCAACACATCGCCCATATACAAACCGTGCCGCCCCCCATTATCAAACGCAAACGAATTTTTCCAAATTCGTGGCAAACGCATAGAACCATCCATGCTTTCCAACATATCAAATGCCGCGACATCAATCGCACCGCGTCCCAGATTTAACGCCGACGAAGACCGGAAACCGGTATTTGTCGCCGCCCGCCAATATGCATTATTTGGACTGGACACTATGTTCGTTCCATCAAAAAAGTATAAATTCGTACCCGGTGTTGTCGCCCGTTCAAGGTTTATCACCCCATAACCGAAAACTTCTTTGAACACATCAAGGTAATTTTCGCCGTTATCTATGCGCCATTGGTAAGATTCCGGCATAATATACATACCATCAAGATGCGACATCAAAGTCTTTTCATCCAATTTGGTTCCATCCGTTAAACGATTAAGGAAAGGACCATCCGCCGTCAACGCCAACAGGGTAAATATCTGTTGCGGGGTCATATAGTAAAATGCCGAACGCAACACACCGGCCGCACCCGCCGCCGCCGCCACCGCCATTTCATCGGTCACACCAACGGACGCAAAGCACCACGGATCCAACCCATTACCACCTGTGCCGGCCACGCCACACACACGCGCCTTGTAATATGTTGCATCGGTGCCATCGCCGGTCGCCCATTGGGCCAATTGAAATTTATTCGTATTTCCATCCGTTTCTGGCACAATTGTCGTTTCGCCCACGGTAGACGCACCAACCGCAACCACCGACATAAACAAATGTTCCAAATTGCCATTGCCATAAACCAATGGGGCCGCATTTTCAAATGTCGCACCCAACGGTGCATCCGACCATGATGAATCCGTTTTGAAACCACCTGTGGAAAATACCACCAACGGCGAATAACGCGAACCCAAATTATTAAAGAAAGCCGTTGCATTTGTCGTTGTTGGACTGGTCGTGTTTTGGGTTCCATACGATGCACCAATCAAATCCAAAAATTTGTTCTTATAATTACTGGGACCAACTTCAAGGATACTGTCTATTGTGCCTGCACCTACCCCGTGCAAAGGTTCAATTACATCGGCATTTGCAATTATATCAACCGCCGAACGTCCGCCCGACAAATCACCGGCATAAGACAACATACCCGCATCCACCAACGCGGTGTAATTATAATAATCAATTTCGTCGCCATCTGAATTCTTGCCGCCACCTGTGCGATATATTGTCATTTGGCCATTTGGCATAAATCCAATAAAATCACCACTTGGATTTGTTGCCATATTTCCACCAACAATTTTTGCCAACACATTATCGTCCGCGGTCGCATCTGTGTTATGTATCGCGGTTCCCGCACCCGACAAATCAAACCCGGCCTCTTCCGTGACAGTATCATCGGAAATGGTCGCATCATCTGCACCATAAGAAATCGTGTTGTTATAATATTTGCTGGAAATCATCGTATTACTTGCCGGATTTAACGAAGACGGACCGGAATTACTGGTCCAAATCAGGAATTTTTCCTGTAAAGATGTACCAGACGCCGCGTTAATTCCATTGGCGGTTATCAACGCCACATTCACCGGACGGCCACCTTCGACCGGGTCGCCCCCCAGATTGTACTGACTGGTTGAAAGTGGCGCATTTGACGAATCCCGCAACGTCCGCATTCCCAAGTATCCACGCGCAAGCGGCGAATACCCGCGCATCAGCAATAAATAATTTTGATTTGCATTCATCAACAAAAAATTTTCGTAATTTGGGGTATTTTCAACTTGGCCACCGGCGCCATCAACAATATACTGACTGTAAAAAACCTCTAAATTTTTTCCATAATTCTCACTTTCCGCAGATGCATTTGGCATTGCCGGGCCATATGGCAATCCGCCGGAAAAAACCGCACTGCCACTCGGCTCACTGGGGGTGTCACCACCACCGGAACCACCGCCGGAACCACCACTTGGGCCATCGTTACCATTATCTGGGTCAAATACATCGGTCAATAAAAAAAGCCCACCTACAACAACGGCGGCACCCGCCGCCGCCAATGTCAATCCCTGGGCGGTGGATAGTCCACCGAACAGTCCACCCGTTCGCCCGGGCGAATTCTTGGTTTTATAATCCTTGATTTGTCGGTCACATTGGGACGCATCCGCACCATACATCTGCAAAATCTGTGCGGCGCGCAAATCATTGTTCATCAATGCGGTACAAACCAACGACAAACCGGTATTATCAACATAGTTTATATTTGCACCATTATTCACCAAAATTTGAACCTGCCGAATATCCGCGTTCTTGGCGGCCGCCAACAACTGTGCTGCAACAACAAATTCACTTGGTGCCGCGAACGACGCAAACGGGGCGAAAAACAATGCCAAAATCAAAGATCTGAAAAATTTCATTCGTCCTCTCTCTATATATATCTTTTGGCATTCTAACACAGATTTGAATTGCGTGTCTAGCAAAAAAATAAACGGGATGAAAAATCATCCCGAATATTTTTATATGTTTCCGCAAATTAACGGCAACGACCATTGATAACCTCTACTTCACGATAAGAAATGGTTATCGAACAATTGTTTTCTTGCGGTTTCGGTTCCGGGTTCGGTTCAACCACCGGCGCAGGATTCACAGCCGGTATCACATTAAGCTTTTTCGGTTTTGGTTTTACGCCACCACGGTTCTGATTACCACTGCTGCGATTTGCGGCATTATTACCGTTACCCTTGATAAGTATCGCATCGTTATTGTCGCCATTGATGATAATTGCGTCCCCATCGACATCAATAGACGGTTTTTCTTTGACAACCCAAACTGTATCCTGTTTCGGTTTATTACAATCATGGCAACCACTGCGTTTTGTGCACCCACGGCCACACAGACACATTATAACTGAACTGACAACCATACCACCGGCCAAAACCCAAGGCCACAACACGGCATTGCCTGATACTTTGTTATTTTTTTCTTCATTATTCTTTTCTTCACGATGTTCATCGCGTCTTTCATCTGGCATTCTTGCCTCCTTTGTTTTTATTTCTGTTGTTATTATAGACAAATTTTTTACATTGTCAATAGTAAAATCAAAAATTATTTTGCACACCTTTCTTTTTTTTGATATAATACTTCGTACAGATTGAGAGAATGAAGTTATCAAACCTTATTTTTACTGGATTGTTGGGCTGTATGGTTGCGTTTGGCGCAAATGCGGCCAATCAAAAGTGTTCTAAGGTAAACCTGACCCGATGTTTAGATTCCGCGTGCGCGATAAACATTGGTGTCAATCCGAACGCCCGGTGCCAATATTGCGGGACATCTTCCGCCGGCACACCACCAACAACCAAGGGATTAACCAACGTCACGGCGGGCCAATCAACAAGATACGCACTAACCGAAAAGGATTTGCGTGTTGCGCCGGCGGACCCGGGAAAAAGATACATATGGGCAACCACCGAATGTATAAAAAAACTACCGGATTGTACACCCGATGATGCATCTGCGACATACGACCGGTTAATAGAACAATCCTGCAAAGCCGCGGGTATCAGTATCCAAATTTCAAACACCCTGGATAATATAAACGCGAAACCGGGACGCGCAAAATGCAATGAAACATTAAATTCTTGCATAAACAAAAAGTGTGGTGCCGGATTTGATACCTGTACGGTTGACGCCGATTTTGACCGTTTTATCGCCGAATGTGCAACCGATGCAACCGGGTGTGATGAGTATTTTGCCGATTTCCGCAAATCTGTGACAACAGAACGCGAAAACGCATACACAAAGCGCGAAAACGCGGTTCAAACATTGGTTGATAATTACAAAAATTTGCGCGAAAACAAATTAACAAACGCGCGTAACGCATGTAACAACAAAACCGCATCTGCATCATGTGTAAATACGGTGTGCGCAAACAATATGCCGGGCAAATGCGAAGGCGACACAGAAAAATCAATGGCAACCCAATTGTGCAAATTCTATGACGTGGCGTGCACAGTATTAAAGTAAAAAGATGAATAAAATATTTGGAAAATTTTATATATGTTCGATTATCGCGATTGCGATGGGGGCATTTGCCACATCAACATATGCGGCGGTGACCGCACGTCCAACGGTGGCCAATAATGCGGCGGCCGCACGCGCACAAAACAGAACCGGTGCACGCGTCCCAACAACCGCCCCACAACCCGTTGCAACAACACCGGAATCCGCCCCTGAACCCGAACCGGAACCGGTCGCAACACCGGCCCCAGAACCCAAAGCAGAAGAACCGATTATCGTTGACAATAAAACATCCGTGTTCGAAGGCATTATGGCGGAAATCGGCGCGACCGGCACCGACACATCGGGAAACGATTTGGCCGACGCGATTCGTCGCCAACGCGCATTGTTGGATGCGCCCACGAATAGTGCAACAACCGGTGGCACAATAAATATTGGCACCGCGGCGGCGTGTGACGCCGGTCTGCGCAAATGTATGGCGGACAAATGCGGCACCGATTTCACAAAATGTGCGAATGATTCCACAACCATTTGGGGACAAAAAATTGATTTATGCCGCGCCCAAACTAAATGTACGGCACACGAATACGGCCTTATTGCGCCAGAAATCTTGGCAGATCGTGATATGAATGTGCGTATGGGACACTATAATTCTGTAATAAATTGCGGAAACAGATATAACGATTGCATATTTACCCAATGCGGCAAAACACTGAACAAATGTTTATCGAAAAAAGACGGTGATAGCGCGATTTCCAAATGCGCGTCCATCGCAAACGAATGTAAATCTATGGACAATGGTTTGGCCGCACGCGCAATGGGTGTATTTGGTGACCTAAGGAAAATCGCCACCGCCCGGGTACAACAAAACGAGGCCCGCCTGTATGAACTGCGTAATTTAATGCGCGACCAATGCAACCGTTTTGGTGCAATGTTTGACGAACGCACATTGGATTGCGTGTACACAGTTAATTTCTTTGCCGGCGAAGACAATACCCTTATGGCGTCCAAGAAACTTTATTCGGGCGATACATTCCAATGCAACCCAAATTGGTTCGGTGTTGATATTACAACATATATCGAAAATGCGCAACGCCTTACGCGGTCACAAAGATCTGCGTCATCGGCGGCACTGGGCGCGGGTTTGGGCACCGTGGCGGGGTTGGCATCGTCTGGCGCAATTGGTCGCGCAATTGACACCAAAAACGCCGAAAAAGCAGTTAAAGAAATTGAAGCACAACAAAACAATGCGCAATCCAATAATGCCGAACCAGAAAACACCAATACGACAGACGGCAATGACAATTCTTCTGATAACAACGGCGCATAAATCAAATCGCATTTGACAAATAAAAATAAAATCCTATAATTCGCCCCCGGTGTAACAAAACAACGGGGAATCATTATGTATTTCTATCCACATTTTGCACGTGCAGATTATAATCAACGTACGGGGGACTATATTCCACTGTGGCAAAAAATTGCACGCGCACATCGGGATATAAAAATTTCAGACGCAGATTGCAATATGACAAACTTTGGTCAATATTCGCCGGCATACCCAACCACAAACGAAGATTGGCGGTTTGCGATGTCCGAATTGCGCCCATCGGGCAAATCTGTACTTACCGTCACCGGCAGTGGCGATCAACCCATCGCATTCGCAATTTCTGGGGCGCACGATATCGACACTTTTGACACCACATATTTTGCACGGGTTATTATGGATTTGAAAACATCCGCAATTCAAACAATGAATCACAAACAATATAATAACTTTGTAAGCGAATTGCGCTATACAAAATCTGTACGCGAAATTCCGGGATACGACAAAATTGCCTCTGTTTGTCCAAGACCATCCATTTTGGCCGCAAAACAAATGACCGGATGCAAGATATTCAATGCCGGCACCGGCGCACGCGCAGAATATATGCCGAACGATACCGAATACGACATCGCAAAAAAAATCGTCACAAATCCAATGAATTTCATATGGTCTGATTTACAAGACCTGCATACGGAATTAAACAAAGAATATGATATTATATATCTGTCCAATATATTTGAATACTTTCATAACACTAAAAAAATCACAAACATATTAAACAGCCTTAGACCTTTTGTGAAAAATGGCGGCGAAATTATGCTGTACACATCGTGGGTTCAAACACCAATATCCGAATCGATTGAAGCGGCCGCACGCGATTGTGGTTGGGGAACAACAAAATCGCACGACAAACAGAATGCGTTTATGTTGACCATGCAACGCACACGATAAAATTATTCGGATTTAATCATTTTTAATAATTCATCACGGTCGGTTATAACATCTATACCGGTTGCACGCCAACCATTGATTTGTTCGTCCAAATCCATAATGTTTTGCGCCCCCAAATACAAAATTGGACGCAACGCATTATTTTCCGCACGCGCCGCATTCAGGGCCGCAATCGGCGAAGGCTTCTGTTTACCCGCCGCAAACCAATCCGTGTCATCTGCAACCCAAAAATCATCATCGGTATGCGCCGCAATAACAAAATTATTTACAAACACCAAATCATTATCCGTCTTGTGCGCATCACACCCCGCCCCGACCAAGAATTCACATAAATCATCCCCGGACGAATTTTTTTCCGAATCGGCGTCCGTATCATCATCGAAATTTATATCCGAAAAAACCGGAACACCATATTCTGCATCTGCGGCCGGCTCAACATCAAAATCGGTTGGTACCGGGAATACACTATCCCCAAAATCACCACCCGACATTTCGGTTGCCATTTCCCCTGCCCCACGTGCAACCGTGGATGACACCGGTACCTTTGTCGTATTTGTATCACCCACCGCATTCAATGTCATCGGTTTATTAAACACAGACATTTGTCGCATGCCATAGTTTTTTCGTGCCCGCATAAAACTTTCGCGTATCTCTGGCGGAACACCGGGACGTAATTCCGGCAAAGTTTCTTGTTCTGAAACAACCGGGACGACCGCCACCGGTTCGTCTTTTGTCGCCACGGGCGTAAAGCAATTTGGCAAAGGAATTTTTATTGGTGCCGACTTATTTCGCATTGTTAAAACCGTGGTTGCGATATACAACGGCACCGCCGCCAAAATCAAAATACCAAACACCAACCCCGGAAACCCGTGCAATTCGACCCGCATCAGTCGCACCCAATGCGCGCCCAAAAACATATCAAAATTAAATAAGTAATGCAAAATCGCCCACATTACAAACACATAGAAAACCGTCCACGCAATCGCGCGCCAATATTTCGAAAAAAAACTGTTTACACTAACCACCGTCACCAACCACTAACATTATAGACATATTTTACAATCTGTCAACCAAATGGCGATTTTATTGGCTAAATACAGAAAAAAAATTAAAAAAAACTTTTTTCCGGGCCTTTTATATGATATAATGCCAGAGATAAAAAGGAGGGTTTTTCATGCAGAAATTGCTGAAAACATTGGAAAAAGGCATAATTTGCCTTTCAGTGGTTGCATTCACAAGTGCGTGTTTTGGGGATACTACACCTGCACGCGGTGCGACCACACAAAATCGTGGTCGTGGTACGGCGACCGCACGTATGCCATCTATACCGATTTTGCCGGTCAATGCGGTTGGTAATATGAGTGTTGGCAAAGACAAGGTGGATCCGAACCCAAATCCGAATCCGAACCCAAACCCAAACCCGAATCCGGATCCGACCCCGGATACGCCGGTGAATCCCAATCCACCAACCCCGGAATGCCCGGATGGCGGCGTTGCGAATTCTGATTACACGGTTGAATCGTGTATGAACGATATTCTGTCGTGCGTCAATGGTGGCGCGTTGCCAAATGGCATCAATTCTTTATTCAACGAAGATTTGCGCAATTCTATTGTGAACGGTATGGGACTGTGTCTGGCCCAGGTTGAACACTGTGTCACGACCGTACGCAGAAATTGTCAATATGTATATTCATCTTCTTCTGATGTGTGGTTGGACTTTAACGCACGCAAGGTGCAACCGGAATACTATGCGTTTGTTTTGCGCCAAACGGGACTTACCCCGACCCAGGCAGAAAACACCTGTCTGTTGTTGGACCGGAACACATACGGCGTTGCGTTTGACGCAGTATCTGATTCCGACCGTGTGACCAGTGAATACAACCAACGCGTTGGTGCATACAACAGCGCATTGAACGATTCATTGACCAAGAATAACCCGTTGGGTGTAGAGGTAAACCGCACCGGCATTGACGGTGAACGCGGATACTATGCGCGTTGGGATGCGGAACGTGCACAATGTTTGTTGCGCGTCGCGGCATACAACAAAGACACCCCCATCACGAACAGTTGGCTGTTCGGTCTGGTCGGTGACGAAACTATGGCCGAAGTATGGCAATCTGCGGGATCGACATTTACATGCAACAAAGATTTGTTTGGATTCTCGTTAATGCCAAAAACCAAAACGACCGCGGCGGTGGCCATACCGGGCGGAACATTGGTTGGTGCCGGAATCGGTGCATTGGCGGGTCACGGCGACCGCGACTTTGAATGCAGCAATGAGACATTGCGGAACCAATTGTTAAAGAAATTGCAAGACAACCAAAAAATTGGTCCATTGAATCAATACATCGATTCAACTTTGTCCAGTGCAGACCGCACAATGACCCAGGCACAATGCAATGAAATTATCGAATTGTATGACCTGTGGAATTCGGGCAAAGCCGCGTTGGAACTTTGTCGCACCCAGGAACAAACCGAATGTACAAAGACCGTGATACGTGATTGGAATATTGAATGCAGTGGCGATTGCGACGAAAACAAAATCCAAGAAATTATAAGCGCGTTACGCACAAAAGACGGTCCATGTGCAGACGAAAATGAAAGCGAAGTTAAATCTGCGGTTGAAAACTGTTTATTCCGCGAATTGAACAAAGCGCGTCAAAACGGGTTGGATGTATACTGCCACGGCACGGGGCAAGGTTGTGTAAACCAAGAAACATTTGAAAAAGAACTCGCGATGTTGGGACGTATATTCAATTCTATTGATATATTGGAAGGTCAAAAATCAAATCGTGTAAAAACGACTTTGATTGGTGCGGGTACCGGCGCGGCCGTTGGTGGAACCGCAACCGCAATCACGGCATTTGTTGAACGCAACAACATTAATTGCCGCGTGGCAGACGGCCTTGCACGGGTTGGTTTTGGTAAATCGTATACGATTGACCGCCTGCGTGACTTCTATGTCAAATGGGCATTGAAATTGCCGCAAACATTGGCACCGACGGCGGTTGTCACGAACTGCGACAATTGGCAATTGACATGCGCACTGTTCACAGATTTGGATGAATGCGAGGCAGCCCAGTTCAATTATCGCCCAGGCAATTTGTCCAGCACGACTTTGGTGCAAAATCCGTGCAAAAAATCTGGCAGTGCATGTATCGCAAACCTGCCGGTGGCACAATCGTACGGCGTGTGTCAGGTGACCCCGGTCAACCCCGACACACCATCGGATGATGATTATCCTAATGTAAAAAATTGCACCGAATGGAACGATGCGTGCCAGGTATATAACAACGACCCAACAAAATGTGAAGTTGCACGTGTTATATACACACCGGCATCAATGTTGGTATCCACCGCGTGCAAATACCACACACGGATAAACGAATGCCGTCCACGTGCGGCAAAAGTGACCCAGTATATGAATCCGGCGGATTGTCCGTTTCGTATAGAATAAGAAAGTTTGGCTTGGTGTCCCTTAAACCGTCCCCCGTGGACGGTTTTTTATTTCAAAAAAATAAAGGTATTATCCCGGCGCATCGAGTTCCACAAAAACAAACATATTTTTATTTTTTATTCTTGGTGAATCAACCTTTTTATGATAGAATTATATAGATAATAGGGGGATTTCCATTGAACAAGATTCTTTTAATATTGGCATTTTTAATTACTGGATTCGGCGCAGACGCGGCACCACGCGTTGGCGGGGCAAACAATGTACGCGCCGGACGTGGTGGTGACACCACTCCAACAACCGCGACCACCGCTGCGCGCGGACGCGCCGCCACACAAACCCCAACGGCACCAACAACACGCACCACAATTACATCGTCCCAATCGGCCCAACGCACTTCGGGCAATACCGCATCAACGGGCGGCACATCATCTGGGGCCGTTGTATCACGTGCCGCAAAACAAAGTGTAATCAGCACCGGAACCAAGGTCACCGCCGCCGCACAAAACACGGTTGTCGACGAAAAATGTTGGAACGGTTTTATGGGATGTATGGATTCTTTCTGTATGTTGGACAATGCAAACGGTGGTCGTTGTATGTGCAGCGACAAAAACGCGGAATATGATTCCATATTGGCGGAAATCCAATCTTTGGACGAACAATCTTACCAAATGGCAACCTTTGGCGTAGAACAAATCGAAATGGGCGATGCGTCCAAGGCGGTTATGGATAAAACAAATTCCATAACGAAACGTATCGAGGCAGATTCACAACAATCGAAACGCAAATCTTTGGATTTATCCGCGTGGAACATAACCGAAGTTGACTTTGATGCCGACGCGGAAGACATATTCTCACTATCATCCGATGGCACGGCAATCACGAACAAGACCGGCGATGCATTGTATCGTGCGGCGGCGAAACTTTGCAACGCGCAATTACCGGAATGCAAATCTCAATCAACAATGATGGAATTGATGTATAAACAACGCGTGCGTTCCGATTGCACCGCATATGAAAACAGCCTGCGCCAGCAACGTATGCAAAGCGCGCAAAAATTGGCAACGGCACAATCCGCAATGCGTGAAGCCGCATTGGAACAATATCGCAATGCGAACAAATATGATTTGGGTCAATGCACAGTTCAATTCAAACAATGTATGCAAACGACCGGCGGATGCGGCGACGATTTTTCGGGCTGTGTCGGTCTGATTCAAGAAGTCACAACCGGAACAAATTTTGATAAAATAAAACAAAAGAAAATCAAAGGCACATCGTCATCCATCAGTATCGCACAATCAACATATGATATTTTGGAGGCAAAAAGACCGCTGTGTATGACCGTGACACAACAGTGCGTTAATGTCCGCGACCAAGTTTGGGATACATTTTTGCGTGATGTTGCACCCCAGGTTAAATCTGCGGAATTGATTTCAGAATCTAATATGCGCACATCGTGCATTTCGAATATCGCAAGTTGTTTCCAAAAGGCGTGCAAGGATAACATCGATCCAAACGACCCAGATGGTTCATACGATATGTGTTTAACACGTCCGGAAACATTGTCCGGGGCGTGCAAAGTCGAAATCACACCATGCGAAAATTCCATACCAAATATTATGGAATATGTACGGGCACGCCTGGCGTCTATGCGTATTGATTCGTGTACCCGCGAATTCAAGCAATGTTTAACATCCGAAGACCGTTGTGGTGCAGATTACACCCAATGCGTGGGATTGAATACCAAAACAATTGTTGAAATGTGCCCCATGGACAAATTGGTTGGATGCCAGTATGAATACAAAGACGACACAAAAACCGTCAAAACCGCAGAACAAATTTATCAAGAATTGGAAAACATCGCCCAGGGTATATTCCTGTCAATTGATAATAATATGTTAACCGCATGCCAACGCGCCGCCGATGCCGCAATGATAAAGGTATGCGGCAGTACAGAAAACTGTGACGAACTGGCCGTGGACAATGATGCCGGTACCCGCAGTTTTAAGTACGAAGTATGCAAAAATAAAATAAATAAAGATAATACATTAACCGAATTGTATTGTCGCGATTCTCTGGAAGGCTTTACACGGGAAGAAATAAAAGACACAAATAACCCGTTGGTTGGTAAATTGTCGGGGCTGGTTTATTGGGGTAATATAACTTATGAAGAAGTGGATAATACAGGCAGAAAAGACTACGAGCCCACAACAAAGATTGTTTTCACAAACGAAACCGATTATCTTAACAAATTGCAAGAACAACAGATAACACTGTTGGACGATGACAGAAAGGCAATTCATGACCGGGTGTTCGGTACCGAGATTACCGCACTAACAACCACGGTTGAAAATGCCATTCATGCAATTGAATCGGACCCAACGGTTCAGTACTGTATGACCGGGCGTAAATTCCAGGGTATGAATAATCAAATGTTGGGCGGACGTTCCAAGACCGATATGCGTTTTCCAAATCTAACATCTCAAATGCGCCAAGTTATTGCGAATTCCGCGTTGAAAAATGCACGTGATAACTATATGGAAAAATACGATTCGGAAATGGAAAGTATGGTAAAAGACCAAGTAAAGGCCGCACAAATAATTGATGAAGAAGGTGCAAAGGCGACCGCACAGAATACTTGTATTGCCTATGGTAATTCTGGGACTTTACCAACCACTGAAGGTCCAAAGGCAAGTAATGCAGGAAAATGGGTTTTGGCGGGTACCCTTATTGCGGCCGGTGTGGTTCTCACAATTTTCGCAGGTCCTGTTGGCGCGGCATTAGGTTTAAAAGGTGCCAGTTTGGCCATTGCCTTAGGCAGCGCCACCGTCGCATCTGTGGGTACCGGTGTTGGCATAGGTATTAATGCCGCAAATAATCCGGTTGCCCGCGGTGGCGAAAGCATTGATAAATGCGAAAATACCGAAGGTATTGGATGCTCGGTATCTGCTCAATGGAATTACAAAGAAAAAATTGTGACAATTCCAAATTACGAAACCGGTGAATGCATCAAGATCAAAACAACCCAAAATTGTACAAAGATCAAAAAGGATTATTGCAAAGAATGGGGCGAAGAAGAAGAAACCCAAACCACAATGAACCTGTTGAATTAAAACAAAATTGCCCGCATTACGGTTCGTCACCCCGCTGAAAAGCGGGGTCTCTTTGATTAACAACGAGACCGAAGAGATGACGGTATGCGCCGATACAGACCAAGTTCTCCTCCCACGGAGGAGTACGGCGGAACGCCGAGAGGTGGGGGTTAATAAAAACACATTACATAATTAATACCCCACCCCGTCGCCGTTCGGCGCCACCCCTCCGATTATCACCCACAAAATTTTCTCAAATTTTGTGGGGCCCGATGGAGGGGAACTTCACCCCCAACAAAAAACACGCGGGGCGATTGCCCCGCGTTCACTAATCATTACACTAACACTTATTTGCCTGTGGCGCGACGTTTCACCGCAACGGTCTTTGTTGCCCCGGTTGCTTTTTTCGCCGCAGGTTCCTTTGTTGCGACTTTTTTTGCTGTCGCTTTTTCGGCCTTTGGCGCTTTGTCGGCTTTCTTGGCTTCCGCTTCTGTCGCCACCGCTTCTTTTGCATCCGCCGCCGCGACGGTCGGTTTTGCAACCGGCTTTTTCGCATTCACATCGCGGTCAATAAATTCAATTATTGCCATCGGTGCCGCATCACCATAACGGAAACCAGCCTTTAACACGCGGGTATATCCGCCCGGGCGTTTGGCATAGCGCGGTCCTAAAACGGTAAACAACTTTTTCACGGTTGCCGCACTTGCATTACCCAATTCGGCCGCAACCAACCGGCGATTTGCAACGGTATCAACCTTGGCACGGGTAACCAATTTTTCTACGACACTGCGTAAATCTTTGGCCTTGGGCAAAGTTGTTTTAATTTGTTCTTTTTCAATAAGGTTTTTCGCCAGGCCGATAAACAAAGCCTTGCGTGCATTTGTGTCGCGATTAAATGTGCGACCTGATTTCTGGTGTCTCATATCGGTTACTCCTTTATTTTGTTTCCGCCCTGCTCTTTTACAAGTGGGATTTTACCAGATTTCGTGCCCCGGAGCGCGCCCCAGCAACACGCGTTTTTCTCATATAAATTGCCAATTTCAAGAAAACAATTTATATGAGGTTATTGGATGCGATTGACGGTTCGCAGTGTAGTCGACCTACATAAGAACCGGCAATCGCGACAAGAGCCCATATAAATTGTTTTATTTGTATGGGTCTTCGTATTTTTTCGCCAACTCCGCAATATTTTCTGGTGGCCAACCCGGAACTTCCATCCCCAGGCCAAGCCCCATTGCCTCAAGTTGGATTTTGATTTCGTTCAACGATTTGCGTCCAAAGTTCGGGGTCTTTAACATATCGGCCTCGGTCTTTTGAACCAATTCGCCCAACCAATTAATCTTGTCGTTCTTCAAACAGTTATTTGCACGAACAGACAATTCCAATTCATCAACGCGTTTCAACAATTTTGGATCGAATTGCAATGCATCTTTGGCAACCTCTTCTTCGGTCGGCGCATTGATTTGTGCCGGATCTTCAAAGTTGATAAACACGGTCAATTGGTCGGTCAAAATGCGTGCCGCAAACGCGATTGCGTCTTCGGGTGAAACACTGCCGTTTGTTTTGACGGTCAATTCCAATTTATCAAAGTCGGTCGATTGGCCAACACGCGTTTCGGAAACATTAGACGCCACATTCAAAATCGGCGAGAAAATCGAGTCAACCGGAATTACGCCCAACGGCAAACCATCGGCATGCGCGGTCGCCGGAACATAACCACGACCCGTACCCAATGTAATTTCCATATCTAATTCGGCACCTTTGTCCAATGTGCAGATTTCCGCATCCGGATTCATAATTTCGATTGCACTGGATGTTTCAATCATACCCGCCTTGACCACGGCCGGACCGGACACACGCAGTGTGGCCTTGTGCTGACCTTCGGAATTTGCCTTGAAATAAACACCTTTCAGGTTTAATAAGATATCCGCGACATCTTCGTGAACACCCTGGATACTGGAAAATTCGTGTTGAACGCCATCAATTTTGACATACAACGGTGCGCAACCCTGAAGTGAAGACAGCAACACACGACGCAACGCGGTCCCCAGTGTTAAACCGAAACCCTTTTCCAACGGTTCTGCGACCAATGTCGCCATATTCGGATTGTGTTCATCGGTTGTGATATTCAGTTTTTTTGGCTTGATTAAAGTCATCCAATTTTTTTCAATCATTTAAATTTCCTTTTAGCTTAGTTTATCATTTTCGCCAATCGGCCGCACATAAACCCTTACGTGCCCGCGCATTTTATAGCGTTTTTTAGGAAAAGTCAAGAAATAGTGTAATTTTAAGCAGCGGTTTTCTAACGGCCATAACGCGCCTGGGCATTCTTTCTATCAAAATCGTTTTTTGCAACCTTTAGTCTTCTTTGTAACGCTTTGACACATTCTTTTATGTTGTTTTTACTACCATCTATACTTTTGCAACTTGCATCACTAATACAATCAGATGTGGAATCACCACAAACCTTGTAACCGTCCATTACCTTAATATCATTCTTCAACTGTTTACGTGCACCAGATAAATCATTATCCACCGCCTGGGAAATCTTGGTTAAATTACGATTAAGACAATCATAAACATTCGCCATATCTAAAACATTATCACAATCTTCGGCATTGGCCAATCCATTGTTGTTATATGAACTGGATGCAGATGCGCCACCGCCAGAATTGCCGGATGCGGTGTTGCCGGTGATGACCTCTATCTTACTGGTCAAAACGGCCTTTTCCAATTGGGTTTTGAAACGTTTAATAACGGCGTTCAACGCATCATATTGTTCTTTTAATTGTTGCGCAATAACCGTAGACTTCAACGCGATAACATCATTCATTTGTGCGGTTTCTTCCGACTTTGTCGGATTCACCGGTAAATTTGTTTTATCGTCCATCGCACCAATATTATGCGAATGAGTTGAACACAGACCAAACGCCGGATTAAAATAACCACATTCAAAATCACCGGCGGCACGCGCACCAACCGGCGCCAGGCATATCAGCACACCAAAAACAACATTAAAAATTTTCATTTTTTGTTTCATCTACTATACCATTGATTGCAAAAGTCCTGCGCTTCACTGCCCGCATTGGCATTCGTATACCCATCATTCATATCAGCAAAATACAACGTCATACTTGCTAAACAATCTGCAAAATTCCTAAACTTCGACATATCTGGCATATCACCCGCAGACAGATTCTTATCCACAACAACATCTCGTGCCTCTAACTTATCTACCACACCGTACTTTGCAATAGCTTCGCTAGTGGAAATCGATTTAGCACTTATTTTATATCCCGCACTCGCAACACATTTTTTTGCATTGGAATCATAAATACAGTCTTGTCTGCTATCACACAACTCCTGAGAGAAATTAAATACAGCACAGCCTGCATCCAAAATCGAAACCACCGTCGGGTCTATGTTCTTAACACTGCGGGGGGCGTCATCGAAAGTTTCCCAGCACAACGATTTTGCCGTCTTGTCAACCTTGGGTAATTTACGGGTGCGCACAGTATCGTACAGCAGTTTATATGCCTCGGAATTTTCGTTTGGATTTACCGCGCACATATTCAAACCACAATCTTCAATCGCATCACGATTGGTCAATACAAAATTGCCACTGTCCATTTTTCCACGGCAAGAATAAGAATCTTGGTTCACCAACCGGCGCAGGTTATCAATATCCATTGTTGCATTTTTCTTCATTCCGCGGAACATTGGTATATTCATAACAACATCAGACGCACATGCAACCTGGGTCGAACCGGTCATACCGGTGTTCGCGTCAATCCATTCGCGCCATACCGTATCTTTTTCATTTAAGATGCTAACCAATCGGCAATTTTTTTGATTTTTGGAAACCTTGCCTTCGTTGTCTGTTTCAACACGATAATAACAATTACTTCTGTCATCTTCACCAAAGCATGTACAACCCGCCGGCAATGGATTGCTATACTGACAAGAATTACACACGTATTTACCCCACATATTACATGAATCAGACAACAACATAATAACGTCGTTCACATCTATACCCAATGTCATTGCCAATATCAACGCATCATAGACATTTTCCACAACATTTTCATACGGGTCAAAGAATTCATTTGCCAAATCTTTGAATTTTTTCACGCGCTTTGGCCCCGTGCAGTTCGTTGCCGACGGGTCACAACCCGCGTATTCCAAAACCGCATCCAATTTACCCTTTAAATCTTTCATCGCGGTCATTGCGTCTTCTATTGCGGTTTCAATTTTGCCACCCATTTGTTCGCGCACCAAAATATCGGCACTGATTCCGTTTTTCGCCGCCAATTGTTCCGCCACCGACAGACCCTCCAGTCCCGCAATCACCGCACCCGTATCGCCATTATTTGCCGGTGCATTATATGCCGCCATATTTTCGCGTTGCGCGTCCAACGCAGATTGAATTTGTGCGTTTTGCGATTCGCTTTGCGCCGCCATTTGTTGCTGCATCGCGGACATAGATTCCGCCATCTGTTCCTGCATTTGCTGCATCTGTTGTTGCATTTGCTGCATTTGGGCATTACTTTGCGCGGCGGCGGCCGCAGATGCGGCGGCCTGGGCTTCGGCCTGTGCCTGGGCCAACGCGACGGCGTTCGCCTGTTCTTGCTGCTTTGCGTTTGATTGTGCCACAATCTGGGCAGTGATATAATCAATCAACGCATCACCATGTTTCTTGCACGACGCGTTCGAATTCACACAACCCGCAACAATCGGACGCGCAACATTCATATCATAACACCCGCCACCACTGCATTTTGGCGACGCACACCGCAGAATCACCGCATTACAGTTTCCAAAATTCGCATCCGCCGCGGTCGCTGACATTCCGCCACGCCCGGTCATCAAAGTGTTCCATTGATTGTTGTTCGTTGAACCCGTACCGTGATATGCGGTCAAATTAGACCCCGCCGTTGTGGCAACATTCGCCACCGCCGGCGCAATAAACGCGGCACACAAAACACCACACAAAATACCCAATGAAAATTTCATCTCTCTTATGTCTCATAATTTTAACATAAAAAACAAACAAATAAAAGGGAAAAATAAAAGGGAAATTTTATAAAAACACGCGGGGCATTTGCCCCGCGTATGAACACTACTTACACAAACTTGAATTAAATTAGTAGTTGCAACGGTTGCATGTGTTGCGAACAACACGGCGTTCCGCATATGTACCCGCCGGTTCATAAACTGTGACCGGACGATAAACCTGGTAATGATCAATTACTTCGGTATGGGTTTTAACGCGAACCGGCTGCGCGCAAGAATTGCATGTCGCCACCGGGGCAACGCGTTGTTCGACCGGTGCAGTGTATTCAACCGTATTGTAACGAACGCGGTTTGTATATGTTTCTGTTTCTGCGTACAGACCACCATCAGATGCATTGGCATTCGCGGCGATAATCGCAGCAAACAAAGAAGTCAAAATTGTTTTTTTCATTTGTGTCCCTTTTGGTTATTCGTCAATATTATAGGACACAAAAATTCGTTGTCAAGTTTTATTTGACAAAAATATTTAATGGTTACTAAAAAACGTCATCCCGACGAAAGTCGGGACCCATTCAGTCTCGTCGAAGGCTAAAAAGATCCCGGCCTACGCCGGGATGACGAGATAAATATACCGGGATGACGAAAAAATCCGCCGTTTGGCGGATTTTTTTACACACGACGGACTTTCTTTGGTCTGCATCCGTTGTGCGGAATACGTGTTGTATCGGTAATACTCTGTACCACCAGGCCGGCATTTGCCAAACCACGAACGGCGGATTCACGACCCTGGCCAATACCACGCATAAGGACATCAACCGTTTTCATGCCCATTTCGGCAACCCGTTTACCAACGGCGTCTGCAACAACCGTCGCGGCATATGGGGTCGATTTTTTGGCGCCTTTGAAATTATTTGCGCCCGCGGTTGCCCATGTCAACACGGCACCCGATTGATCCGTAATTGTTATACGTGTGTTATTGTTCGTGGCAACGACATGTGCGATGCCATGAGATACTTTTTTTACAACTTTCTTTTTATTTATTGCCATTTTTATTTTTTCCTTTGATTAGATGTCTTCAATTAACTATCGTGTTAATCTCTACCCAATTTTATTATTTACCCTTGACCGCAGAACCCGCGACGACGACGCGTTTACCTTTACGTGTACGCGCATTTGTTTGGGTCCGTTGACCACGAACGGGCAAACGGTTACGATGACGAATACCGCGATATGTTTTCAAATCTTGCAAACGTTTAATGTTCATTGCAACTTCACGGCGAACATCACCTTCGACCTTGAAATTTTGTTCGATATAGTTCGAAATTTTAACAACATCCTCGTCAGTCAAATCTTTCGCGCGCAGACCATCACGCAATTTCAAATCTTTGCAGATTTGTGCGGCCTTGGCCGGACCGATGCCGTGAATATATTGCAGCGCGGCCTCGATACGTTTTTCTGTCGGAATGTTTACACCTGCTATACGTGCCATTTTTACTTTTCCTTTTTATTTTTTACCTTGGGACGACCCCGCCCCGCCATTTCGCCCGATGACACCCGCCACCGAACATTCACCTTTGTCGAATAATTCTATATAAATTATCGCAAAAGTCAAACCACTTGTTTCACGCAAACCGTACTTAGTTGCGGAAACGCCCTTTCTTTGCGGTGGCGCCCATAACGCCGTGATATTGTTTCGCAACCAGATACGATTGAACCTGGTTCATGGTATCCAAAACAACACCCGCAACGATTAAAACACTGGTACCGCCAATCATTAATGGCATACCAAAATGAGTATTCAATATGATTGGCAACACGCAAACCACAATCAAATACAAAACACCAATCGCCGTCACACGCGACACCAAAGAATCCAAGAACGTAATTGTCTGTTCACCCGGACGCACACCTGGGATGTAGCCACCGGCATTACGCAAATTATTACTGGTTTCTTCGGAATTGAACACAACCGCGGTTTGGAAATATGCAAAGAACGCAATCAAAACCGTGTACAAAATAATGTACGACCACGCACCATAGGTAAAGAACGCCATAATATTTTGTACAACCAAATTTTCACTTTGCGCAAACCGTTGAATAAACGCCGGCAACATCATAATAGATGACGCAAACACCGGACCCATAACACCAGACATATTCACCTTAATCGGCAAATACGACGCGTTAGTGTTCACAACGCCGTTCGCCATAACCTGGCGCGGATACAGAATTTGAATACGACGCTGAGCCAATTCAAAGAACGCAATCAACGCGACAATACCAACCACAAATCCCAAAACCAACGCAATCATCGCCGGGGACATTTGTCCGACCGAACCCAACGATACGATTTTTGCAATACCTTCGGGAACCTGGGCGATAATACCCGCGAAAATCAACAGTGATGCACCCTGTCCTATGCCACGTGCAGTAATCTGTTCCGCCAACCACATAACGAATACGGTTCCACCAACCAACGCGATAATCGCCGACAATTCAAACGAAAATCCCGGATTTACCACCGCGCGCACACCATTTACCGGCGCCATCATTTCCAAGCCGCGGACAACAGCCCAACCCTGGACCACCGCCAACAACACCGCCAGATAGCGTGTATATTGATTGATTTTTACACGACCCGATTCGCCTTCTTTGCGCAAATCATTTAACGATTTGCTGGTTGCGGTTAACAATTGCAACACGATAGACGCCGAGATATATGGGAAAATGTTCAACGCCAACACCGACATACGCGACAGCGAACCACCGGTGAACATATCGAACATACCCATCATACCACTGCCTTCGCCCGTGAACAAATGCAGAACCGCAGATGCGTTAACACCCGGCAACGGAATAAACGACCCAACACGATAAATAATCAACGCCCCCAATGTAAACAGAATGCGTTTCTGCAAATCGGTTAATTTACCAAAATATTTTGATATAAATTTCATGGCGCCGTCTCTCTTGTTTTAATTCCCTGTGCAATTATTTGTTTTTGATACTGCCACCGGCCTTGACAATTGCGGCTTCTGCGGCCTTGGACCATTTGTCGGCAACAATGTTCACCGCGGTTTTGATTTCGCCTTTGGCCAAAACTTTCAACCCCGACATTGCGCGATTCAAAATTTTTGCATCCATCAAAGAATCCAAATTGATTTCTTTTTTGGCATCAATTTTGCCCGATGCGATAAATTTTTCAATATCGCCTAAATTGATTGTCGCATAACGTTTTGCAAACGGATTTGTAAAACCGTATTTCGGGAAACGACGCAAAATCGGCATCTGACCACCTTGGAAAGTTGCCTGTTTACGTGAACCCGCACGTGCCTTTTGACCCTTGGTACCACGACCGGCGGTTTTACCATAACCCGACGCCATACCACGACCAACGCGTTTAATACCCGCGCGTGCACCCAAATTATCCATCAAAGCATTCAATTTCATTTCTTTTACTCCTATGAACTATATAGTTCGTTTGCGCATGCGGACAAGTATCCGCACACTCGGTTTATTTATTAAAACTCTCTACCCAATACCGGATGATATGTTGTCGGATAAATTTGGAACAAGAACTTGCGTTCGTCAAACTTTTCACAATTTCCGATAAAATAACCGATATTTTCGTTTGCGATGCGTTCTGCGACCGATTGTTGTTTATCCAATGCGTAACCCAGAACACTTTTGTTGTTATTCAGAATAAAATCGACATATTTATTGAACAGAGCCGGCGCCAAATCTGGATACATTTTGGCAACCTTAACAAAAACATCAAAAACACGATGTTCATGTACCACATCGGCCATATTCAAACGTGCAACATAATCTTTTTTATTCGAATTTGCCATTTTTATTTTTCCACAATGTTAACCAAATGGGAAACCTTGGCAATCATACCACGAACAGATGCATTATCATCCAATTCCGCGGTTTTACCAATACGACCCAGACCTAACGCGGCCAAAGTGCGACGTTGTGTTTCCGGACGACCGATAACGCTTTTGATTTGTTTTACAATTATTTTTTTTGCCATAACAATCACCTTTTATTATTTGTCTTCCGTTGTTGATTCTTCGACTTTCTTACCATCACGGCCGGCGATGATTTCTGCAACCGTTTTACCACGACGCGCCGCGACCGTTTTCGGTGAATTCATTTTCGAAAATGCCAAAAATACCGCGCGAATCATATTGTTCGGGTTGTTTGCACCTTGGGATTTCACAACGACATCTTGTACCCCCAGGCAATCGAACACCGCACGAAGCGCACCACCCGCGATAATACCGGTACCGGGAACCGCACTGCGTAAAACCAACTTACTGGCGCCATATTTCACCGCGACATCGTGATGCAGCGTACGGCCTTCTTTCAACGGGACGCGAATCATTTTTGCCTTGGCGGCCTTGGTTGCCTTTTGTACAGCGGATTGAACTTCCAATGCCTTGCCTTTACCAAAACCGACTTTGCCGGCCTTGTCACCAACGACGACCAAAGCCGAGAAAGACATATTTTTACCGCCCTTCACAGTTTTAGAAACGCGATTGACAGAAACAAGTTTATCTACCAAATTATCTGTCTGTAATTTTTTATCATCAAAACGTGCCATTATATTCTCCGTATATTCTTATAATGTTGTTTTATATCCGAACGCCACCCGCACGAATTGCTTCGCACAGTGCCTTGACGCGACCATGATAACGATAGCCACCGCGGTCAAAATAGCATTTGTCTGCAATTTTCGCTTTGACGGCGCGTTCTGCGAACGCTTTACCAACCAATTCGGCACCGGCAATATTCCAACCTTTGCCTTTGAAATCTTTTTCCTTGGACGATGCCGCACAGATTGTGTGTCCTTTGACATCATCAATAGCCTGGATTTCAATGTGACGACCACTGCGGAAAACCGACAGACGAATTTTGCCCGGGTTTTTCTTTTTCAACGCAACGCGTGTGACCAATTTGCGTCTTTCCTCTGTAGATAAATGTTTCAACATTTGTTTTTCCTTTTTTCCAATTTCCGTAACAGCGGAAATTTATTTATTATTTCTTTTTACCTTCTTTGCGACGAACTTTTTCGCCCTTATAGAAAATACCTTTGGCCTTGTACGGATCCATTTTGCGAATTTTATGAATTTTATCCGCAAACAAACCAACCGCACATTTGTCATTACCACTGATGGTAAATTCTGTTGGGGTATCACCCATTGTCACGGTCAAACCATCTGGAATTTCCATAACAACATCATGCGAAAAACCGACAACCAAAGTGAATTTTTTGCCGCTGACCGATGCCTTGTAACCAACACCTTTCATATACATGGCCTTGGAAAAACCTTTGGTCACGCCTTCGACCGCATTGCGAATATTGCGTGTCATTGTTCCCCACATTGCGCGTGAATCTTTATCATCGGCGTTTTTCGGTTCAACCGATACTTCGGCGCCTTCAACCTTGATATCAACCAAATGGGCATTTTTGGTGTTTAATGGAACCGTCAATTCGCCCTTGGGTCCTTTGACGACCAATTGACCATCTGCGATTGATGCAACCACACCATCGCTTAATTTAACTGGATATTTTCCTGCACGAGACATAACTTACATCCTTATTTTTATTAGATAACCTTGCACAAGACTTCACCGCCGACATTCATCAAACGCGCCTTGTGATCCGTCATAACACCATGCGGGGTTGACACAATCGCAACACCCAACCCATTCAAAACACGCGGCATCTTGGCCGACCCAGAATAAACACGACGACCCGGTTTTGACACCACAGATATATCTTGGATGGCACCATTACCACCAACATATTTCAATGTGACGACCAAATTAGAGCGATGTTCGTCAATTTCTTGTTTTTGAAAATCTTCGATAAAACCTTCTTCCTTTAACACAGACAAAACTGCGGCACGCAATTTGCTGTTTGGAACGGTAATTGTTTCTTTACCCGCGTTTTGACCATTGCGAATGCGGGCAACCATATCCCCAATCGGGTGTGATAATGACATCTTTTACTCCTATTTTAACCGACTGCATTGTCCACAATCGGCATTATTTTTAATTGTTTACCAACTGGATTTACGAACACCCGGCAATTTACCTTCGGATGCCTGGGTACGAACCTGTTGGCGGCACAGACCGAACATACGTGAATAACCACGCGCACGACCCGTCACCGAACAACGATTGTGCAAACGCGTCGGGTTAGAATTACGCGGCAACTTTGCCAATTTCAGCATTGCTTCCTTGCGTTCTTCCGGTGTCGCGTTTACAGACATTTTTTCTTTGATTGCGGCACGCTTTTTTGCATACTGGGCAACCAATTTTTTACGTCTTTCTTGTTTATTTATCAACGCCAATTTAGCCATTTTTGTCCCTTTTATTATTTCAATACCAACGGCAGGCCGATTTTGGTCAGCAATGCACGCGCTTCATCATCTGTTTTTGCGGTTGTGGCAATCACGATATCCATACCGCGGATAGAATCGATTTTATCAATGGAAATTTCCGGGAATATCAAATGTTCTTTGATACCGAACGCATAGTTTCCACGACCATCAAATTTAGATTTCGACAAACCACGAAAGTCTTTAACACGCGGCAACGCAACCGTAATCAATTTGTCCAAGAAATCATACATACGTTTGCCACGCAATGTCACCTTGGTACCAATCGCCTGGCCTTCACGCAAACGGTATGTCGCAATAGACTTTTTCGCATGTGTCACAATTGGTTTTTGCGCCGCAATCGCCGTCAAATCTGTGACCGCCGCATCCAATTTCTTTTTATCCGAAACGGCTTCGCCAACGCCCATATTCAAAACGATTTTAGACAATTTTGGCACCGCCAACATATTCTTGTACCCAAATTCTTTGACCAATTCAGGAACAATTTCTTTTTCATAAATTTCGCGCAATCTGCTTTGCATTTCTTTTTCCTTTTATTTCCCGTAACAGCGGGATGTTTTTTTACAATTCCGTGCCAGACTTTTTGGCAACGCGAACCTTTTTACCTTTTTCAACCTTGTATCCAACGCGGGTTGGTTTTTTGGTTTTTGGATCGACCAACGCAACATTAGACACATGAATCGGGGCCTCGCGATCAACGATATGACCCGCCTCGTTCTGGGTTGGTTTCACATGCCATTTGTGACGATTGACCCCTGCAACAACGACACGGGATTCCGTCGGGCGCGCTTCTAATACCGCACCTTTGACGCCTTTGTATTTTCCCGAAATAACTACGACTTCATCGCCTTTTTTAATTTTCATTTTACACGCCTTTTGTTATAATACTTCCGGTGCCAAAGACACAATCTTTTGAACATCATATTTGCGACGAACTTCACGTGCAATCGGTCCAAAGATACGTGTGCCAATCGGTTCAAAGTTGTTCTTGTTAATAAGAACGACCGCGTTGTCATCGAATCGAATTATCGAACCATCCGCACGTTTGATTGGGAATTTCGTACGAACGATAATCGCACGTTGAACGGTTCCCTTTTGAACTTTACCACGCGGAATCGCTTCTTTGATGGCAACAACAATTTTATCACCAACGGTGGCATAGCGGCGGTGTGAACCACCCAAAACCTTGATGCACATTGCTTTACGTGCACCACTGTTGTCTGCAACCGTCATAACTGTTTCATTTTGAATCATAACCTTATCCTCGTCCTGCGAATGGGGCGTTTCCCCATCGCTTTGTTATGGGACCCGACTGAAGCATCCGTCACGAAGACCAACACTTCCTCAAAGGCCCCTGGGTTGATTTACTTTTAGTCTGCTACTTCCACATCGTTGTCTTTGGATACCCCAACCAATCCCTTGACAATCCAAGATTTGGTTTTAGATATCGGACGATGTTCTTCAATCGCAACAATGTCGCCAACTTTATATTTGTTGTCTTCATCGTGCGCCTTGTATTTTTTGTTCTGCTTAACAAATTTTCCGTACAACGGGTGACGGAAACGGCGTTCAACTTCTACAACAACCGTCTTGTCATTTGCGGTACTTCTAACTGTCCCTTGCAGTATACGTCTTGGCATAACCTTATTCCTTATATACTATTCTTGTTTACATCTGGCCAACCTGGTATATGATAACCAAAAATTTGGAAATCGCAACCAAAATCGGTAATTTTACTGTGCCGCGTTCAATTTTGTTTTCACGCGCGCAATTTCGCGACGGGTTTTACGCAAAACATGTGTTTTAGGTAATTGACCCGCGGCGTGTTGAAAGCGTTGATTCATTTGTTCTTTTTTCAAATCAACCAATTTGCTTTGCAATTCTTCTTTCTTCAAAGATTCTGTTTTCTTTTCTGCCATATCTGTCACCTTATTAGTTAACTTTACGTTCAACAACTTTGGTTTTGACCGGCAACTTGGCGGCCGCCAACGCGAACGCTTCCATGGCGACATCCGGTTTAACACCGTCCAATTCAAAGATTATACGACCCGGTTTAACACGGCAAATCCAGTATTCAACCGCACCTTTACCTTTACCCATACGAACCTGGGCCGGTTTCGCGGTGACCGGAACATCCGGGAAAACACGAATCCACAGTTTACCCATACGTCTCATACGACGGGTGATTGCACGACGCGCGGCCTCGATTTGACGCGCAGTAATACGTTCAGGCGACATAGCCTTAAGCCCAAACGAACCGAACGCTAATTCACTGCCACCCTTGGCGACGCCATGGATGCGGCCTTTGTGCTGTTTGCGAAATTTTGTCTTATTTGGCATTAACATGATACAAACCTCAACTTTCTAAGAATTACTTTGTTCTTCTATCGCTTGTGCCGGCGTATTCCGTGGGACGTGCCATTTCCGACGCCAACTTTTCCTTGTTCACGACATCACCGGTGTAAATCCAAACCTTGACCCCAACGACACCGTATGTGGTCTTGGCCTGAACCGCGGCATAGTCAATATCTGCACGCAAAGTATGCAATGGGATACGACCTTCACGAATCTGTTCACTGCGCGCAATTTCCGCACCGTTCAGTCGGCCACTGCACATAATCTTGACACCTTGGGCACCCGCCTTTTGGGCGTTTTGAATCGCCTTTTTCATTGCGCGCTTATATGAAACACGACCTTCAATTTGTTGAGCAATGCCTTGGGCAACCAATTGTGCATTCAAATCTGGACGACGAACCTCGTAAATATTAACGACAACCTGGTCATTATGAACCAATTTTTTAATATCGTTACGCAATGCTTCGATATCCGCGCCATTTTTACCAATAATCATACCCGGGCGTGATGTATGAACCGTGACAACGACTTTTTTCGCGATACGGTCAATAACAATCTTTGCCACACCGGCCTTTTTCAGTTTCTTTTCGATAAATTTACGAATCGTATTATCTTCTGCCAGATATTCTGCATAGTGTTTTTTATCAACAATCCAACGGGAATCCGGGATTTTATTGATAGACAAACGCTGTGCAATTGGCGATACTTTCTGTCCCATTTTTTTTCCTTACGTTTTGTGCAGAGTGTTCTTGAAACCAAACGGTTTTATTCCGGGGTCACCCCCATACCACCCAACACGGTTCTTTTATTTTTTAGTTTCTTTTTTTGTTTCTTTCTTTTTTGCCGGTTCTTTCTTTTTCGGGGCCGCCCCAGATTCCAAAACAATCGTCAAATTAGAAAATGGTTTCAAAATCGGACGGGCACTGCCACGTGGTCCCGGCATAATGCGCTTCATTGTCAATGCCTTGCCACACCAAATTTCTTTGATGAACAAAGTATCAACCGGCAAATTCTTATTATGTTCCGCATTCGCAATTGCAGACAGCAAAGTTTTCAAAACTTCACCCGCAACGCGTTTCTTTGAAAACTTCAACACATCAACCGCACGATCAACCGGCAAACCACGAACCATGGCACAAACCAGGTTTAATTTCTGGTGGCTGACGCGTATCATTTTATTGAACGCACGAACTTGATTATCTTTTATTCCATATCTTGTCATAATCTACACCTTTTATTATTTACCTGCTGCCGCCTTCTTATTCGCCGCGTGGCCTTTGAAAGTACGTGTTGGCGCAAATTCACCCAATTTGTGACCAACCATATCTTCTACAATTGACACGGGGATAAATTTATTACCATTGTGAACTTCAAATGTCAAACCAACCATTGGCGGGACGATGGTGCTGCCCCGGGACCAAGTTTTAATTGGTTTGTGATCATTTTTTTCATTTGCCACCGCTACCTTTTTCAAGATAGATGGATGAACATACGGACCTTTCCAAACTGAACGAGACATTTATAACTCCTAACCTATTTTATTTTTTCTTTGCCAAATGTCTGCTACGAATAATCATTTTGGCTGTACGTTTATTTCTGCGGGTACGATATCCCTTGGCCGGAATACCTGTACGTGACACCGGTTCATGTCCCTTGGAATGACCGTTACCACCACCCATTGGGTGATCAACCGGGTTCTGGGCCATACCACGTGTAGACGGGCGAACACCCAACCAACGTGCACGACCGGCCTTACCCAAATTGACATTGCGTTGGTCTTGGTTAGAAACCGCCCCGACCGTCGCAAAGCAATCAGAATGAACCTTGCGTAATTCGCCGCTGTTCATCTTAATCTGGGCATAGACACCGTCTTTACCCATCAATTGTGCATAACAACCGGCACTGCGCGCCAATTGACCACCGGCGCCCGGTTTCAACTCTACATTATGAACAATTGTACCAATCGGCATATTTTTCAATGGCATCGCATTACCCGGTTTAATATCTTGATGTGCACCGGATACAACAATATCGCCCGCCTTTAAATCACGCGGTGCCAAAATGTATGAACGCATACCGTCTTTATATTCAATCAATGCGATAAACGCGGTGCGGTTCGGGTCATATTCCAAACGCACAACCGTCGCCGGCATATCAACCTTTTTGCGTTTGAAATCAATCAAACGATATTTGCGTTTATGACCGCCACCCTGGTGTGGAACCGTCACATGACCGAAATTATTACGGCCACCTTTGGATTTCAAACCGACCGTCAACGCCTTTTCTGGCGCACCACGGTGCAATTCACTGTGATCAATCAAAACCAGACCACGTGTTCCTGCGGTAATTGGTTTATAATTTTTCAATGCCATTTCTTCTATCCTTTTTTCACCCCGACACTAACGTCCAGAACATCCAGATTCTCTGCCGGGGGCATTAATGTTATATATTTGTCGCCAAATCCAATTTCGCATCCGCCGGCAAAGAAACATACGCCTTTTTAACTGTGCGTTGTGCCCCACTGCCACGACCACGGAATTGTTTGACCTTACCTTTGACAACAACGATGTTCACCTTGGTGGGTTTAACACCGTATATCGCCTGAACCGCGCGCGCAACATCTTCTTTGGTTGCACGTGCATCGACTTCAAAAGCAACCGAGCCCGCTTCTGATAACTTTACCGCCTTTTCGGAAACGATTGGGCAACGCAGCACATCATAAAGACCGGCCGTTACAACTGGTTTCTTTTCCATCTTAACTTTCTTTTCTGCCATATCTTTGACCTTTTATTCAAACCGATTGACATTACGCCGCCAGGCGTGCTTCGATAGCCTTGACTGCATCCGCCGTCAAAACCAATTTTTCGTGTTTCAAGATATCCAACACATTTAACCCAACCGTTGGCAAAACATCTATATTCACAATATTAGATGCAGATTTCTTGAAATTTTCATCCAAAGTGTCGCCACCGACGAACAACGCAGATGCGATATTCAATTTCTTCAATTGTTTCGCGAACACGCCCGTTTTTGCCGCAGACAGTTTTTCCGAATCAATAACGATTAAACTGTCTTCTTTCAATTTCGAAGAAAGTGCCATTTTAAGCCCCAGACTACGAATCTTTTTCGGCAAATCGATGCTGTGGTCACGGACAACCGGTCCATGAACAACACCACCACCACGCATATGAACATTATAACGTTCACCTTGACGTGCGTTACCGGTTTTCTTTTGTTTGAACGCCTTTTTACCACTGCCGGCGACATCAGAAACGGTTTTCACCGCGTGTGTGCCTGCGCGTGCCTTGGCGCGTTGCCATGTCACAACACGATGCAGAATATCCGCACGTGCATCCAAACCAAAAATAGAATCTTGCAAATCAATCTTGCCGACCGCTTTGCCATCAAAATTTATAACATTTACTTGCATAGTGTTTCACCTTAATTTTCAAAACCTATTCTGCAACAGATTCAGATTTGGTTTCTGTTGGTTCTTTGACAGATGTCGGAACAGGTAAATCTTTGTGCTCTTTTTTAACCGAATCTGTAACCAGAACAAATGTTCCATTACAACCCGGAACCGCGCCTTCAACGAAAATCAGATTTTCACCCGCGTCCACGCCAAACACTTTCAGGTTTTGAACCGTCACGGTTTCATTACCCATCTGACCGGACATCTTTTTACCTTTTAATACACGACCCGGC
This sequence comes from uncultured Pseudomonadota bacterium, assembly GCA_900320405.1. GTDB lineage: Bacteria > Pseudomonadota > Alphaproteobacteria > Rs-D84 > Rs-D84 > Enterousia. The sequence goes on along the minus strand of OOHM01000002.1, from coordinate 278,217 downwards.
CATTCACGCATACCCGTACCACCTAATGAACGATGCGCCTTTAACACACCGTGGGTCGCTTCTTTACCGCCAAAGTTGTGACGTTTCATTGCGCCTTGGAATCCCTTACCCTTGCTTGTCGCTTGGACATCAACGAATTGTCCGGCAACAAAATGAGACGCAACCAACGGCGTTCCAACCGGAATAACACAGTCATCAGACACACGAAATTCCACAATTTTACGATATGGCTTTACACCCGCCTTTTCCGCCGCAACCGCCTGAGGTTTGGCGACGTGTTTTGCCTTGGCTTCACGAATGCCAAGTACATTTGCCACATAACCATTTTTATCCATTGTCCGATTTCCGATAACCGCGCAATCCCCGACGGACAAAACCGTCACCGCATGCGCCACACCCATATCGTCATACAGACGTGTCATTCCCATTTTTGTTGTAATCAATCCGCTACGTTTCATTTTTTTGCCTTTTTTTATGTCAGAGGTTAGCCTATCCCCGATAAACTAACGCTAACAACCTTTTACAATTTTATCTTTACATCAACGCCCGATGCCAAATCCAACTTCATCAGTGCATCAACTGTCTGAGGGGTTGGGTTAACAATATCGACAACCGCTTTATGATTGCGAATTTCGAATTGTTCACGCGATTTTTTATCAACGTGCGGCGAACGATTGACCGTAAATTTTTGAATCAATGTCGGCAAGCGAACAGGCCCAACGACATCTGCGCCGGTGCGCTTAGCAGTTTTGACAATCTCCTCCACTGATTCCACCAAAATTCTGTGGTCAAAAGCCGTCAATTTGATGCGAATTTTTGATGCTGGTACCATTGCTTGTTTCCCTTATTTTATTGTCTGTTACACTTGTCGGCCGCCCAACGGTTTCCCGCGGGCGACCAACAGATGCGATTGTTATTTGATAATCTTTGATACGACACCTGCGCCGACTGTGCGTCCGCCTTCACGGATAGCAAAGCGACGGCCTTCGTCCATAGCAATAGGTGCAATCAATGCAACCGTGATACGAACGTTATCGCCCGGCAAGACCATTTCTTTATCCGCCGGCAAAGTGATAGTACCTGTTACGTCGGTTGTGCTAAAGAAGAACTGAGGACGATAGTTGCTAAAGAACGCTGTGTGACGTCCACCTTCTTCTTTGGTCAAAATATAGACTTCTGCTTCGAAATCTGTGTGCGGGGTAATAGAACCCGGTTTGCAGATAATTTGACCACGTTCAACTTCTTCTTTCTTGGTTCCACGCAACAACAAACCAACGTTATCACCGGCTTCACCTTGATCCAACAATTTGCGGAACATTTCAACACCGGTAACAGTTGTTTTTTGTGTCGGTTTCAAACCAACGATTTCGCATTCATCACCGACTTTGATAACACCGGCTTCGACACGACCCGTAACAACGGTTCCACGACCAGTGATCGAGAATACGTCTTCTATCGGCATCAAGAACGGTTTGTCAACCGGGCGTTCCGGCATCGGGATGTATTCATCACATGCCTTCAACAACGCATCGATAGATTCTTTACCGAAACCATCGTTCTTGCCTTCCAATGCAGAAATCGCAGAACCACGGATGATTGGCACATTTTCACCGTCAAAGTCGTTTGCAGACAACAATTCACGGATTTCCATTTCGACCAATTCCAACAATTCTGGATCATTTGCCAAATCACATTTGTTCAAATAAACAACGATTTTTGGAATACCGACCTGACGTGCCAACAAGATGTGTTCACGGGTCTGGGGCATAGGACCATCAGTTGCCGCAACCACCAAAATTGCACCGTCCATCTGGGCCGCACCGGTAATCATATTTTTAACATAGTCCGCGTGTCCCGGGCAGTCAACGTGCGCATAGTGACGATGTTCTGTTTCATATTCAACGTGCGCAGTATTAATTGTTATACCGCGTGCCTTTTCTTCTGGGGCGTTATCGATTTGGTCAACACCTTTCTGTGCATCCGCACCAACGCCATAGTAATGAACAATAGCGGCGGTCAATGTCGTTTTACCGTGGTCAACGTGACCAATTGTACCGATATTGACATGCGGCTTGGTTCTTATATACTTTTCTTTTGCCATGGTTTTCTCCTTGGGCTCTGGTTTGTTAATTTATTTTTTGTTTGATTCCTGATTTTGGATATTACACCCAAAATCAGAAATCGCAATCTTTTTTTATTTTGTCAGCTTTTTGATAACCTCATCTGCGACATTTTGCGGAACTTCATCATAGTGCGACAATTCCATATACGGATTTGCACGACCCTGGGACAAAGAACGCAATGTTTTGACATACCCGAACAAGTTTGCCAATGGAACAAAGGCAGAAATCACCTGATTACCAAACTGGGTTTCGATACCATTGATTTGTCCACGACGACTGTTCAAATCGCCAATAATGTCACCGACGTATTCTTCCGGTGTAGTGACCGAAAGTTTCATAATCGGTTCCAACAATTTTGGCGACGCCTTTTTCATCGCTTCGCGGAAACAGGCGCGCGCCGCAATTTCAAAGCACAACACATTAGAATCGACTTCGTGATATTTACCATCAACCAATGTTGCCTTGAAATCCACAGTTGGATAGCCAATCAGAACACCCGTCTGTTGGGCTATCTTTAATCCTTTTTCTACACCCGGGATGTATTCTTTTGGAATCGCACCACCGACAATCTTGTTTTCAAATTCGTACCCTTTGCCCGGTTCCAACGGTTCAAATTCAATTTTCACCTGGGCATACTGACCCGAACCACCAGATTGTTTCTTGTGTGTGTATTCTTCGGTGACCGGTTTGCGGAATGTTTCGCGATATGCAATACGCGGTTCGCCGACATTCACATCAACCTTGAATTCACGCAACAAACGGTCAACCAAAATTTCCAAGTGCAATTCGCCGACACCCGCCAAAATCGTTTGACCGGATTCTTCGTCAACCGACACGCGGAACGAAGGATCTTCTTTGGCCAATGCCTGCAAACCCAACGACATTTTTTCAATGTCCGCCTTGGTCTTTGGTTCAACCGCAATAGAAATAACCGGTTCTGGGACATGAATGTTTTCCAAAATAATCGGGTTATTTTCATCACACAGTGTATCACCGGTAATTGTTTCCTTCATACCGACCAATGTAATAATGTCACCGGCGGATGCTTCTTTGATTTCTTCGCGTTGGTTGGAATGCATCAACAACATACGACCAACACGTTCACGTTTGTCACGCGTAGAATTATAGATGTATGAACCCGATGTCAATTTACCAGAATAGATACGGATAAACATCAAATTACCAACAAACGGATCATTTGCGACCTTAAATGCCAATGCACTGAACGGTTCTTTTGGATCCGGATGGCGTTCTGCAACGGTTTCACGGTCCATTTTTGTTCCCTTAATCGCCGGAACATCCAACGGAGACGGCAAATAATCAACAATTGCGTCCAACAACGGTTGAACACCTTTGTTCTTAAATGCGGTTCCACAGAGCACCGGCACAAAGTTCTGTGCAATAACACCCTTGCGCAACAATTTTTTGATTGTATCGTGATCTGGGATTTTGCCTTCCATATATTCTTCCATAATGGCATCATCCAATGTCACAACTTCTTCAATCAATTTGTTGTGCAATTCTTCGGCCTTGGCCTTTAATTCTTCGGGAATTTCAATTGTCACCGGGTGGGAACCTGTTTCGTCTTCCCAAATTAGACCCTTCATTTCCACGACATCGACAACACCCTTGAAATCCGCTTCGGCACCAATCGGGAAATTCAAAACCAACGGATTTGCACCCAAACGTTCACGAATCATATCCACACAGCGGAAGAAATTACCACCAACACGATCCATCTTATTGATAAAGCAAATACGCGGAACATTATATCTGTCTGCCTGGCGCCAAACGGTTTCTGTTTGGGGCTGAACACCGGACACAGATTCAAAAACTGCGACCGCACCGTCCAAAACACGCAGAGAACGTTCCACTTCCATTGTAAAGTCCACGTGTCCCGGGGTATCAATCAAATTAATACGATGGTCGCGCCAAAAGCATGTTGTTGCCGCGGACGTAATTGTAATACCACGTTCCTGTTCTTGTTCCATCCAATCCATAGTGGCGGCACCATCGTGCACTTCACCAATTTTATATGTTTTACCGGTATAGAACAAAATACGTTCAGATGTTGTCGTTTTACCGGCATCAATGTGCGCCATAATGCCGATGTTACGGTACATATGTAAAGGTGCGGTTTTTCCAACAGACATTTTTCTTTTCCTTTATCTTTCTTTATATTACCAACGGAAATGAGCAAACGCCTTGTTGGCTTCTGCCATTTTATGTGTATCAATTTTCTTTTTGAATGCGCCACCGGTACCATTCAACGCATCGCGCAATTCACCAAACACGCGTTCGGTCATACTGCGTTCACCACGTTTACGCGCAAACATAATTGCCCAACGAATCGCCAAAGTTTGCTGACGATCTGGGCGAACTTCGACCGGAACCTGATATGTTGCACCACCAACACGACGACCCTTAACCTCAACAGACGGTTTCAACGCATCCAAGGCTTCTAAAAAGCACGCCAATTCATCACCATCTTTGGCAACAGATTTTAATTTTTCCATTGCGCCATAAACTATATTTTCGGCAACTTCTTTTTTGCCATCCCACATAACATTATTTATAAACTTTGCCACGACCAAATTGTTATATTTAGAATCTGGTAAAATTTCACGTTTTGTTGCGGCTTTACGTCTTGACATATCTTATATTCCTTTTTGTTCTTCACCCGGGGAACCGGATTACTCATACGGGCGCACCCGCATGTTCAATTATTACTTTGCCTTCTTTGCACCATACAAAGAACGACCCTGCTTTCTACTTTCTACACCCTTGGTATCCAATACACCACGAATGATGTGGTATTTAACACCGGGCAAGTCCTTAACACGGCCGCCACGAATCATAACAACGCTGTGTTCCTGAAGGTTATGACCTTCACCCGGAATGTATGCGGTTACTTCGCGACCATTGGCCAATTTCACACGGGCAACCTTACGTTGCGCAGAGTTAGGTTTTTTAGGTGTGGTTGTGTACACACGTGTGCAAACACCACGCTTTTGCGGATTTTCCATCATATCAGGCGCCGTGGATTTCACGACAACTTTTTTACGAGGTTTCCGAATCAGTTGGTTCACTGTTGGCATTAAAAATCTCTTTGTTTTCCTTATGTCCTTTTTTACACAAAGCACCGTATCAGACTTATTTTAACGGCGACCCGCAATTATAAATCTGCCAGATTTACGGCGTTTTTTGTGCTTTTCACTTTCCTTGATTACACGGAAAGCGCCCTTACTATAACCCCGAACACCGCCGTTGTCAAGGAATTTTAGCAAAAATATTAATAAAAATCGCAGAAATTTAATATAAAAAAAAACACCACCCAATCGGGTGGCGTTTTTATATCTATGGTTTTCAACTTAGAAATCGATACCGAATTTGACACCGAAACCAAAGCCGTCTTCGACGGTCCATTCACCTGCGGCTGTATGTTCAATGTCTTTGCTGATATACGCACCAACATATTTGGTGTCATCCAAGTTCATATTCAAACCTGCCGCGATTGTCCAATGACCACGATTTTCGACAGAATTGTAATGATCCAAGACTTTGAAGTAATCTGCAGATGCAACCGCACTCCACATATCACTCATTGTCCAATGACCGGTAACACCCAGGTTTAACATATGATTCGCCCAGAATTCACCTTCAACATCGTCAATAACAACTTTTGCATCGTCATCGCCCCAGTTAAAGGATTCTGTGTTCATATAGATGAAGTTTGCGTGTGCAGACAATGTCCAATCTTCGGTTACATAACCACCGCGCAGACCGGCAACCCATGCATACATTGTGTCATCTTTATCCATAAACGGACGATGATCGCCCCAAACCGGGTTCATAGCATATGCGCCGACGAAATCCAATTTCCATGCATTGTCATTGATAATGCGCCATTTCAAATCAACACCCAATTCGTTCCAAGAATTACCATCGAACCAATCGGCTTCGGCAACAGATGTGGTCAAACCGATTGACAAACGATCGGTGATACCATAACCAAATTCTTCGCCCAATGCGACCGCGTTTGTTGCGCTTGTCGCAGATTCCAAAGACGTTTCGCTATAGAAATGACCCGCCTTTGGCATATACAACGGATTACCATCCATTGTGTTTGCCGCATGTGCGCCGGCCGCCGCAACGATGGCCAACAAAGATGTCAAAGCAATTTTTTTCATTATTTATCCTTTCATTGTTTGTTTAAGTTCATGAACTAGTACAACTAGTTAACCCTATTCTAACCCATAAATGGGAATCTTTTCAAGAAAAAAATAATAACCAAGAATAACACCGCCCAATCGGGCGGTGTCATAAATGCATCAGCCAATATTAGAATTCTATACCGAACTTAACACCGTAACCGACACCATCGACCCATTCCCAATCACCTGTTGAATGATCCAGTCCGGCAGAAACCCATGCACCAATGTATTTGGTTGCATCAAAGTTATAGTTTACACCAAACGAACCTTCCCATGAACCACGGTTTTTCGGACCATCATCTGTCCAACCCGTATAAATTGCATCTGCAACCAGGTTCCAATTGGAATCAATCACGTATTGACCCATAACACCTGCACGCAACATATGTCCGCCTTCATCACCCCAATTAAACGATTCGTCACCAATGTAATTAAAGTCGAACAAGCCGGCAACGGTCCATTCCGGTGTCATATAACCCGCACGGATACCCGCCGTCCATGTATAAAATGTATCTTCTTCGGCCAAGAACGGTCTATGATCACCCCAAACCGGCGCAACACCATATCCGCCATAGATATCGGCAACCCAACCACGGTCTTCAAAAACGCGTGCAGTCACATTGAATGACATATCATCCCATGAATATCCATCAAAAGAATCATGTTCGGACACACCGGTTTTGACATTGATTGCCAATTTATCGTTAATACCATAACCAAATTCTTCGCCCAACGCCCAATCTTCGCCATGTTCAGAATGTGAAGACAATGCGGTTTCGCTATAGAAATGGCCCGCGCGTGGCATATACAACGGATTACCGTCAATCGCGTTTGCCGCGTGTGCACCCGCCGCCGCGAATACAGCCAATAAAGATGTTAAAGCAATTTTTTTCATTATTTATCCTTTCCTTTTTTGTTTATCGGAAACTAGAAAATCGCTTATCTAGTTATGCATATTGTCCTATTGAAAAAACAGAATTTCAAGAAAAAAGATTTTTGCGAAACCGAAAAAAATATGATAAAATTGCACATTGTGCGATTCGGAAAAAATTATTATACCGTGCACACCGCGCCAATTGGCGTTTTTTTGTTTTTTCTGTAAAATAATTAAATGGCAAAATTATTAAACAATTTAATTATTGTCGGAATTTAATTCTGGATTGTTTAATTTTTTTATCTCGCGCCAGTCGGCGTGATTTCTCATATGCGATTCGTAATCAGACGAAAATTTATGTCCGCCCCGCCCGTCCGCGACAAAATACAGATACTTTGTATCGGCCGGATTCATCACCGCACGAATCGCGTGCGTGCCAACATTTGCAATCGGTGCCGGCGGCAGGCCATTATTGCGATATGTGTTATACGGACTGTCTATTTTCAAATGTCCCCGCAATAATGGTTCCCCACGCATATCACCATACCCATCGGTTAACGCATATACCACCGTTGGATCGGCCTGAAGCCGCATACCACGACGCAGACGATTCAAATAAACACTGGCAACAATTTTCATCTCGGATGTCTTTGGCGTTTCTTTTTGCACAATAGACGCCAGTGTTATAACATCATCCCACCCACGCAGCGGTGCCGGTGGATTGCGATGCATTCGCATCCAATTATTTTTTATTGTCTCCATTTTTTTACGCGCCAATTCCAAAACCGCCAAACGCGATGTTCCGCGCGCAACATAATATGTATCGGGAAATACATCACCATCCGCCAAATCACAAACGGCGCGCCCATCATCACAATTAACATCACCCGTCAGTTTCGAATAATTCAACAACAAATCTTTGATTTGCAGAATGGTCAAACCTTCGGGAATAACAATTTTTGTTGTTGCAATTTTTCCATTTGCGAACATACCTGCAATTTCCCAAACCGACGCCCCGCGCGGAATTTCATATTCACCGCTTTGCACGCGCCCGCCACGCATTCGAATCGACATTTTGAATGCCATATCCGAAAAAACCAACTTTTGCGAATCCAATCGACGCGCAACCGATGTGACGGTATCCCCGGAATTTATTGAAAACATAACCGATTCGCGAATCGGCGAACGCAGACACAACGCATAATAAATCACGCCCACCATCGCAACCGCAATCAGTGTCAAATAGCGCGCAAAAACTTTCTTGGTTCGCCTCCGCATAACAGAGGCATTATGCCAAATAAAAATCATTTTGCAAATTATGATTATATAAATTAAAACCGCCACGAGGGATAGCGGCGGTTTAAATTTATGGCCTGTCACCCGAAGTTTTAACGAAGGGTGATCGGAGTAACAGGGGCCTCGATACACAATAATCAAAATTAAAAAATTTATTTCCAATAAATTTTTAAATTTTTGCTAATTTTGTATTCTCGTATTCGCTCGCGCGGCACTATATGCCGGCTGCGCGCAACCCGTGACGATTTCGCTACGCTATTTATCACCCACAAAATTTTTCAAATTTTGTGGGGCCCGATGCTTGCAAAATCTACTTGGTTTCGAACCACGGTTCTCATCCTTAACACCGAACCAAATAAATTAAAACCGCCACGAGGGATAGCGGCGGTTTAAATTTATGGTCGGAGTAACAGGATTCGAACCTACGACCTCTACGTCCCGAACGTAGCGCTCTACCAGGCTGAGCTATACTCCGAACATACACAACAAACAAACGTTCTCGAAGGAACGGTTCGATTATAGAGCAGTAATATTCATTTGCAACTTTTTTTTAACTTTTTTCATTTTCTATCATATTTATACTTGTTTTTTCCCGGGAAAATGGCATTATTTATTGGATTTTTAATAAAAGGACACATATGTTTGCAACACGTTTTTTGGCCAAGAAAAATTTTGAAAATTATGAAGACTATCGGCAAAATGGCGCACCCATTGTGCCCGATAACTTTAATTTTGCATATGATGTAATCGATGTTATGGCGCGTGAAACCCCCGAAAAAACGGCAATTATTTGGGTGGATGATGCCGGTAATAAAAAGATTTTTACATTTTCTGATTTGTCGAAAATGTCGAACGCGGTTGCAAACTATTTAACATCACGTGGACTTAAACGCGGCGACACAGTATTGTTGTTTTTGCGCCGTCGTTGGGAATATTGGGTTTTGATGATGGCAATGCACAAGACCGGAATTATCCCTATTCCATCAACGAATCAGTTAAAGGCCGAAGATATCAAATACCGAATCGATACGGCCGAATCGCGTGCAATCATTGCATTTGACGACGGTCACATTGTGAACGAAATAAAAAACGCAATTGGCGATTCGGATGTTTTGTTAATATCTAATGACGAAGTTGCCGATTCGATAAATACTATGCCGGATACATTCGAACGCGTCCCGAATGAAAATTCCGACACGATGGTTATTTACTTTACATCCGGCACAACCGATATGCCGAAAATGGTCGCGCACAATTACGCATATCCATTGGGACACATAAACACCGCGGTGTTTTGGCAACGATTAACAGATGGCGATATTCATTTCACATTAAGCGAATCGGGTTGGGCAAAATGTTCGTGGGGCAAAATGTATGGTCAATGGTTGGCGGGCGCGACGGTATTTATATTTGATGTTGCCGGCATATTTACCGCGCACGATTTATGGCATGTAATGTCTGAAAACGGTGTCACATCTTTCTGTGCGCCACCGACGGTTTATAAAATGCTGATTCACGCAGACACATCTAAATATGACCTTTCGAAATTGGCTAAGGCCGATGTCGCCGGCGAGGCTTTAAATCCCGAGGTTTATGAAAGATTCCTTGATATGACCGGAATTAAATTACACGAAGGTTTCGGACAAACCGAAACAACCGTTCAATTGTTTACCAACCAATGGATTGAACCCAAACCCGGCAGTATGGGTATGCCGGCCGCCGGATGGGATATAAAATTACTGGATGAAGATGGTCGTCCCGTCGCGGATGGCAAGGTTGGCGAAATTTGCGTATCAATTGAAAACGGCCGCCCGGTTGGTATGTTCCAAGAATACCACAAAAATGAAAAACTGACGGCAATGGCGTTTCGCGATGGGTATTATCACACCGGTGATGTCGCGTATCGCGATTCGGATGGGTATTATTGGTTTGTCGGCCGTAATGACGATTTGATTAAATCGTCCGGTTATCGTATAAGTCCGTTCGAGGTTGAATCTGTCTTACTGGAACACCCCGCGGTACGCGAAGTTGCCGTCACCGGCATTCCCGACCCATCCCGTGGCCAGGCGGTCAAGGCAACAATTGTTTTGAACAAATATTTCCAAGGCAATGATATATTGGTTCGCCAATTACAAAATCACGTTCGCGATCGCACCGCGGCATACAAGTATCCACGCGTGATTGAATTTGTGGACAGTTTGCCAATGACCATTTCGGGCAAGATTCGCCGCGCACTGATTCGCACATTGGACAGTGCGAAGAAGTCCATTATCGAACCGGTGAAAAACACAATCGGCCTGGGCAAAGACGAAGAAGAGAAATAGTTAGTAGTGGCCAGTGGTTAGTACTAGTGAGAAAGGTTGCATTTAGCAACCTTTTTAAACTTCCGTCACCCCGGCGCAGGCCGGGGCCCAGTGTGAGCCAACGGCGAGACCTGCGTCGCAGACAATAAATGTTTGCTGTCGCTCCGTCTGGGGCCCGACCCATGCCACCCACAAAATTTTTCAAATTTTTTGGGGCCTGGCTGTCGGGATGACGGGACCGCGGCGAGAATAAAGAGCCCCCGTGTTTCCACGGGGTGACGGTTTTTTCGACGGGGTGATAGGAAAACAAAACCCCGCAGATGCGGGGTTGGATTATAGCGGTTTGCGTTAACATCATTGTGCCCCAAAGACGGCCTCGCGGAATCTTTTTTCATTCTTGCCTTGGAACGCGCACCTGCTCGCACAGCCGCCCACACAATCCGAAGTGGGATGCCCGGAGTACGAGTTTTCGAACACCCACCGCGAATCAACAGGATTTTCCATCTTGCACCAGCACTCTAATTGGCCAGAGTACACTTTGCCAACACCCGCCTGGGCCGCATATTCCGAATCAAGAATTGCGGTTTGCGCATCCGTCGCAGCGATCAGATAGGTACCACTTTGTGCACTGCATACGCTTATACCGCTTATATCGCCATAGGGGAATACAACGCCCCATTTACCACTTTTATTATATCTCGACCCCAGGTATGATAATGTATCCGCACCGCATGAGCCATTAGGGTCGCTGCCACTACCACTTAGTGTGCGATAACACATCGACGTGCCGGGGATGCTGACATCTGGGTTAAACGGCGTTATGCCATACGCGGTTTGGGTGATAATATTATACAGTAAACAATTGCTGTCTGTGCATGTCAATTTTGTGGTTTCCGTTTCCGGCAGGTTCGTAAACGCATTATTTAATGCGGATGCGGTTATCATTTTATCGCCGTCCGTATTTGCATTATATTTCCCACCCGTAAATAATCCGCGTTCACCAATTGCGCCAGATGACGCCGTGTATGTTATCACACTGTCGCCCGCGGTCGCACCCGCCGTCCCCGCGGACGGTATCTTTACCTGCTTTGTCGCAAGTGCATTATCTACATAATCCCGACTGGTCACAGTCGAACTGGCACCCCACGCACGTCCGCTTTCGCTATCGCTACATCACCCCCCTGGCCAGAGGGGAACTTTAATTGTTACCTTCCCCATATACTTCTTGGTCGGCAACCGTCCACAGTGTACAATCGGGACTGTCCATACAGGTCAGTTTTGATGTCGTAATTGTCGGAATATTGTTTACCGCGCCATTTAACGCAGACGCCGTCACCAAATTGTTCGCATCCGTCCCGGCCGTATATGTTCCGCCACTGTATATTCCGCGTTCGCCAACCGTCCCCGCCGTATTGGTATACATAACAACCGATGTCCCCGGGTTCGCGGTATTCGTGCCCGCCACCGGTATCGTGTTTTGTTTTTTGGCAACTTCGGCATCAACATAGTTTTTTGATGTGACGGTTGTATCTGCGATAACTGAATTGATTGTTAATATTGATGCAATTGCACCGAATGTTAAAATTGGAATCCTCATATCCCCTTCCTTTTTGTGCTTGTTTTATACACTTATATTATGGCATTAAAGGTACTTTTTTGTCTAGTGCTTTTTTTAAAAAATTATTTTCAGTAATTTCAATATGTTAATATTTAGTATAAGTACTGGACATAAACGTACGATTATTTCGACCACCCAAATAAAAACCCGGCGGAAAAACCGCGGGTTTCACTTGCACCCGTCCCGTCACCGCTTCGCGGTGCCGCGGTCGTGCGTAACAGACTAATCTCTAACCACTAACACAGAAATTCCGGGTAATTCGCGTCCTTCGATAAATTCCAAGAACGCACCACCACCGGTGGACACATATGTTATGTCATCCATCACACCGCATGCGTCCAGTGCCGCGACCGTGTCGCCACCACCAACGATACTGTGCAACGCGCCGGCGCGTGTTTTTTCGGCAATCGCACGCGCAATTGCAAAAGAACCATATGACCATGTGGGCATCCATTCCGCCATACCAACCGTGCCGTTCCAAATAACCGTTGCGGCACGCCCTATTTCGTCGACATCACGCGCGGCGGTTTTTGGTCCACCATCAATTATGACATCGTCCGGCAAAATGTCTGCAATGTCTTTATCGGTACGCGGCGCGTCCGGTTCAAATACCGGGCCGACACCCTTGTCCAACGGAACCAAGAATCGACAATTATTTTCACGCGCGTATTCCATAATGGCCAATGCATTTTCTTTCTGGTCTGCCTCGAACAACGAATTTCCAACCGGCGCGCCAAGCGCATAATTAAATGTTGTTCCCAACGCCCCACCAACAATTATTGTATCAGACAGTTTTATCAGCGCGCGCAACACACCAATTTTTGTTGACACCTTGGACCCGGCGACAATAGATAACACGGGTCGCGCCGGTTTTTCCATAACACGCGTAATATTTTCAATTTCGCTTTGTAATAATAACCCGGCATACGACGGCAGGAATTTTGTTACACCGACGGTACTGGCGTGTGCACGGTGCGAAACGGCGAAGGCATCGTTCACGAACAAATCAAAACCCGCCGCTAACTTTTCGGCAAACACAGGGTCGTTTTCTTCTTCGCCCGCATAGAACCGAACATTTTCAAGAAGCACAACATCACCGTCATGCATATTCGCCATAAAAGATTTATCCAAACAATCGTCAATCAACGGCAATTTCATATACTCGGCCACCCCGCGCAACGAATATTTCATATCTTTCGTTCCCTTTGGCCGCCCCAGGTGTGAACAAATCGCCACCCGTGCACCGGCATTGCGCAATAAATCAATTGTCGGCATACTGCGCTCTATACGAAATCCTTCGGTAATTTTTCCATCAACAATTTGCACATTAAAATCATCACGCAGCAACACATATTTCCCGCGCAAATCGATTCCATCCAACGTCCTAAGTTTCATCTTTTCCCCTTTCCTTTTATTACTATCTCCTTTGTTACCAAAAAAAAACACAAAAAGTCAAGAATTTTCGCGGGATTGCAGGCATTTTTTGACCGGTCCAAACGTCCGCCGATGATGTTCCGTCACGCCATATTTTTCAATTGCCGATAAATGTTCTGCGGTGGGGTATCCGGCGTTCCGGTCCCAACCGTATTCAGGAAATTTTTGTGCAAGTTCATGCATAATTTTATCACGCGTTTCTTTGGCAATAATGGACGCCGCCGCAATAGAAAGTGATTTCGCATCGCCCTTTATAACCGCCCTGCCCTGTAAATTTTTTGGGACACGATTGCCGTCAATTAAACAAATTTCCGGTGCCCGGGAAAGCGATGCGACCGCACGTTCCATCGCACGCATAGACGCCCAAAGGATATTCAACTCGTCAATTTCTGCGGGGCTGCATTGGCCGGTCGCCCAAATGGTATTTTGGGTTATCCAATCATACGCGACCGCCCTTTGATGTGCCGACATTTTTTTAGAATCACGTATCACCACCGGAATTTCAATATCACGATTCGGAAATATCACCGCCGCCGCAACAACCGGACCACAGAGTGGACCACGTCCGGCCTCGTCGCATCCGGCAATAAAATTCGCGCCAATTTCATTTTCAATAGAAAAATCTGCATTCAAAATCATATTGTACCATTAAATAGAATACGGAATATCTTCAACACGCACGTATTCATCTTCACTGTTATACAACGGCCATTCAGAATCTGCCAATACCTTTAATGTTGTAAGTGGTTGCCCCAATCGCGCACGATACAGCCACAAATTTGCCATCACGCGTTTGATGTATCCACGTGTTTCATATGCCGGGAAACTTTCGATATACAACAACGGGTCATCCGTCGTAAAAGATTTTTCAAATTTAACCACCGCGCCCATACCCGCGTTATATGCCGCCAACATTTTAATAATATTGTTATTGATATTTGGGTGCATCAACAAATCAACAATAAATTGTTGCCCCAAAAACATATTGTGTTCCGGGTTAGACATATCAATATCCGACATTTTAACCTTGTTCGCACGCGCAACCAATTTCGCGGTTCCCGGCATAATCTGCATAACCCCGTTTGCGCCCGCACCCGATTTTGCCGCCGTGCGGAAACCACTTTCTTGTTTAATAATTGCCAACAACAATGCACGGTCTATGGACCACCCGCCCATTGGTTCCCAATCAGGCAACGGGTATTGCGCAGAATAAATAACATCTTCATCAATTGCCAAAATACCGCGGTCGCGTATTACACCCGATGCCAAAATCGCGACACGCGACAGACCGAATGTCGTTGCAATCGCGTTTATGGCGTGCAAACTGCGGTCCGTCACCTTGGATGTAATCATATATTTAAGGTATTCTTCGGCACGTTCACGACGATTTACCTGCAACAACGCCAACGCCATTTTTCCATATCGGTCCGTGCGCAGTTCATCAATATCTTCTTCGGTAAATTCCTGTTCAAAGAATTCATATTCCGGAACATTTCCCATCATTGTCGCCGCCAATGCACCATAGAACGCCATTGGGTGCGCCGCCGCAATTGTCCAGTATTCGTTCGCTTTTTCGTTATCGCCACGCATAGATGCCGCACGGCCCGCCCAAAACGCGGCCTCGGTCTTGCGGGCATTGTTTATTTGTTTCAATTTCAAAATGCGGCCGAAATATTTTTCACTCTCTTTATATTTTTCTTCTTTGAAATACAGCAGCCCCATCGCCCATAATCCGTATTCAGATTCCGCATCCGACGCAACAAACCCCCATTTTTTTGCCAATTCGTATTCGCCATTCGTGTAATACACATACGCCAATCGCCCGGCCAGTCGTCCATAATCAGATTCGGTCAATTTCTTTTTAAAAGATTTTTCTTCCAATATTTGGCGCGCGGTTTTCGTACTGCCGCCACGAATCGCCTTTTTGAATTTTGTAATTTTTTTACCGACCGACCCGGAATATTCTTTGGCGGTCCACGTTTCCGATTGCGCCGTTTCAATGGACATCCCGCCCGACAATATATTCGGCACACGCGCAGATTTTACCGAAACCTTTTTTAATTTAGACAGTTTTTCCATACGCGTTGCGCCCGGCATATCGTTGTATTTATCCATCCAATTTTTTACTTCGGCACTTTTGGTATGATATGTTTTAGAAAAAAATCTTTGATATAAAATTTCATTTTTCAAAATCGGGTCAGATAATTGCCGTTCCAAATTTTGCGCGGTTGAAATCTTTTCACCGTCTTGCAGCATAAAAATCTGGGTATATAAACTTTCATCCGCATCCGATAAAACATCTATGCTTGGTGCGGCACCGGCCACCCCACACAACGCAAACGCGAAAACAAACACAAATAATTTTCTCATCCCCCGTATCCCCTCAAAACAAAGTGGTTTTTGGTAATTTGCATACAATTGTTTCATCCGTAATTTCCGGAATTGTATCAATAATTTTTTTGAAATCAGAAATCCGTGAAAACTTGCGATACACCGAAACGAAACGCACGAACGCAATTGGATCCAAATTCAACAAAGAATCCGAAACCATTTCGCCAATTTGACTACTGGTCACCATATCATCGGCCATTTCTGTTTCCAACCGACGTTGAATCGACGCCACCAGTCGTTCAATTTGTTCATCCCCAACTTCACGATTATGACACGCCAATTTTATACTGCGGCGCAATTTATCACGATCAAACGGTTCGGTTTTACCACTGTTTTTGCGCACGACCAAATCACGCATTTGCACGCGTTCGACCGTTGTAAATTTTGCACCGCATTGATTACAAACGCGCCGGCGGCGAATTGTTCCGCTTTCCATATCCGGGCGCGAATCCGCCACCCGGCTGTCGGCATAATTACAGTATGGGCATCTCATACGGAATAATTTAGCAATCTATTCGTGGTGTGTAAAGTAAATTTATTTTCAAAAAATTGCATTTTTATAAAAAATCAAGACCTTTTTTTTAATTTGTTTGCACGACCCGTTTTTTTTTAGACCCCAAATATGGTATAATTATCTGACCGAGGGAGAAAAAGTGAACAAATACCTGAACCAAATTTTACTTGGCGATTGCATCGCGGTTATGCGTGGAATTCCCGACGGTTCGGTTGATGCGGTATTTGCGGATCCACCATACAATTTACAATTGGGGCAAAAAACACTTTATCGTCCCGAAGATCAAACCGCCGCACGTGCGGTGCGTGACAATTGGGATGCGTTTGAATCACCGGCGGAATACAATAAATTTTCGCGCGAATGGTTGGCCGAATGCAAACGCGTTCTGCGCCCCGATGGCGCGATGTGGACAATCGGTTCGTATCATAATATTTTCCAGGTCGGCGCGATTATGCAGGAACTGGGGTTCTGGATTTTGAATGATGTGGTTTGGGTAAAAACAAATCCTATGCCAAATTTCCGTGGCACGCGTTTTACAAATGCGCATGAAACATTGATATGGGCAACACCACAAAAGACCGGCAAATACACATTCAATTACGAAACGATGAAGAGATTGAACGGCGGCAAACAAATGCGTTCTGATTGGGATATGAATATATGCCTTGGTGAAGAAAGATTAAAGGGCGCGGACGGCAAAAGTTTGCACAACACACAAAAGCCAATGGATTTATTGCGTCGTGTAATTTTGGCATCAACCAAGCCAGGTGATATTATATTGGACCCGTTTGTTGGTTCGGGAACGACCGCGGCGGCGGCACGTGAATTGGGTCGGCAATTTATCGGCATCGACCGCGAAGAATCTTATGTTGCCGCGGCGCGCGCGCGCGTGGCAAACATTACCCCAATTGATTTATCGGATATCGAGGTTTCCAAACCAAAACGCGACGAAGTGCGCGTGGCGTTCCGCGAATTGATTGAAGGCGGGTTATTGTATGTTGGCCAAACATTGGTAAGTCCGCGTGGCGAACGTGCGATGATTTCGAATGACGGGAACCTGGTTCACAGTTTGTATGGCAAAGGTTCCATTCATGTTATGGCGGCACGCATTCAACATTGCACCAGTTTTAATGGTTGGGATTATTGGTCGGCACAAAAACGCGACGGCACATTGGTTTCAATCGATGAATTGCGCAAATATGTCCGCAACATCAAGACCGGTATGAAGCAAGCCGCATAAAACACTTAATCCCATTTCATCACACGTAATTTCAATATAACAAAATCATGTAATATTATTGAGCACCTCGACACGTTCCACCCCAACACCCCAGTCCTTCACAACACTGTGAAGCGTCAGAACATGAGCCCCCTTGTCCTATACATGATATTATTGGTACCAATTCCTCTATCCCGTAAACTGTTTGATCTACCAAACTCCACAACAAACAGTTTGCATCGGTATGTGCCGCATTTGCAACCCATTCGGTACATGTACGGTTTGTTGTCGTAACTGTATGCAAACCCAGACGCTTTATTTGTTCACCCAATTGATTGACTGTTACCAAATCACCATCATTACAATCATCTTCATCGGGGTCATTACAAATCCCCCTTTCACCAATTGTTCCGGCGATATCTGTATATGTGACAACCGTACTTCCGGGTGTAGAACTGTTTGTGCCGGTGACCGGAATTTTATTTTGCTTTTTTGCTATCTCGGTGTCCACATATCCCCGCGATGTGACAACTGTATCTGCGAAAACCGAATTAATTGTTAATATTGATGCAATTGCACCGAATGTTAAAATTGGAATCCTCATATCCCTTCCTTTTCTTGCTTGTTTTATACGAATATATTATGGCATTAAAGGTACCTTTTTATCCAGTACTTATGCTAAATTCTAACATATTGAAATTACTGAAAATAATTTTTGAAAAAAGTACTGGACAAAAAGGTACGATTAAATCGACCAGTCAAATAAAAAATACCACCGTCATTCCGTTGAAACACGAAACCTGCTATATTCCGGTCTGCACCCGGACAACACGGGTATCGGAAAATTATGAATTTTTGGTATCAAAAAAACGCGGTATGTTTTCTACCGCGTTAATTTTTTCTGTACACTTACCTACCGTCCACCTTGCCTTTCATTTGTCTGGCCAATATTGCCCGTGATGCCGCAAACACGCGTTCGGCGGATTCTTGGGCGATATAATCCATAACATCTTTATCTATTACCGGATGTCCACAATTATCTTGCCGATTGGCCGCCCAAAACACAGAAAAAACGTTATTGGAATCTGTGCACGCAACCCGCCGACAAACATCGGCAAAGTTGTAAAACGCGCACTTTCCACAATCATCAACCGAAACGCGTTCTTTTGGGGTCACGTTTTCCGTTATAACCTGTTCAATACTTTTTTTCATTTTTACGACGCCTTTTTCATAACCAACGACGCGTTCGTTCCACCAAACCCAAAAGAATTTGACAGCGCGACATCAACTTTACGTTTTTTCGCCACATTTGGAACCAAATCAAAATCACCAACTTCATCCACAGGGTCGGTTAAATTTATTGTTGGCGGAACGATGCCATTGCGAATCGCCATAACGCAGAATATCGCCTCGACCGCGCCGGCCGCACCAAGCAAGTGCCCCGTCATAGATTTTGTTGAAGACATACATGCATTTGTGCCCGCAAACATATTTTTAACCGCCGCCAATTCACCCATATCGCCCAATCCGGTCGATGTTCCGTGTGCATTAATATAATCAACATCCGCCGGCGTTAAACCCGCGTCTTTCAATGCCGCCGCCATCGCACGTGCGCCACCTTCGCCACCTTCGGCCGGGGCGGTTATATGATATGCATCACCCGACAGACCATAACCGGCGACTTCGGCATAAATTTTGGCACCACGCGCCACCGCATGTTCATATTCTTCCAAAACCAAAATGCCCGCACCTTCGGACATAATGAATCCGTCGCGACCCTTGTCCCATGGACGCGATGCACCCGCCGGGTCATCGTTACGCGTACTTAACGCCTTCATGGCCGAAAATCCCGCAACACCAATTTTGCCAACCGCACCTTCACATCCACCGCACACCATAATATCGGCATCGCCGTGTTGAATCAAACGCACACCTTCACCGATACTGTGCGCACCAGTGGCACACGCGGTCACCAACGCGACATTTGGCCCCTTGAACCCGTATTTAATAGAAATATGCCCCGCCGCCATATTTATAATGCACTTTGGAATAAAGAACGGACTGATATGGCGCGGACCACTGTTTGCCAATTCAATACAATTTTCATAAATGGTGTTCAAACCACCAATACCACTGCCGACCGAAACGCCGATACGCGTCTTGTCACCGGTATATGTATCCAGTCCCGCATCACGAACCGCTTCGTCTGCGGCAACAACACCATACAAAATGCATTTATCCATTTTGCGTTGTTCGCGTGGTTCAACAACCGCATCCGGATTATATTGTCCGGGTTCGGTCCCACGCACCGGCACACCCGCAATTTGGCACGCCAATTCAGACGCATCAAAATCTTCTATTTTACGAATGCCCGACCGACCTGCAATCAAATTTTCCCACGCATATTCTACACCGCATCCAACCGGAGACACAATTCCCATACCCGTGACAACAACTCTTTTCATAATACATTCCTTTATATGGTTATACTTAGTCTTTTAATAATAATATGTTTCAACCAAAAAATACAGAAAAAAAATCCGTCATACAAAAATGAATTGTATGACGGTACAAGACTTAAAAGGTCAAAATATTACTTTTTGACGTGTGCATCAATATATTTAACTGCATCACCAACCGTGACCAATTTCGCCGCTTCTTCATCAGGAATTGTAATATCGAATTCTTTTTCAACCTCCATAACAAATTCGACGACATCCAAAGAATCGGCACCCAAATCGTTCACAAATGCCGCAGATTCTGTGACCTTGGCTTCATCTACGCCCAATTTGTCTGCTACGATTTTTTTTACTTTTTCAAAAGTTGACATTTTACATCCTTTGTTTTTGTTAAACTTCTTGTCATACCCTAAATGACGTTCATGACTAAAAACTATCACTTTCGACCCCGCCTGTCAAGAAATTATAACAAACGGTAACAAATGGTTAACTATTCATCAATCAGCAAGTCTTCCAACAATTCATTCATATTATTACGCAAATCTTCGCGGTTTCCGGCCCAGGTCAGGCGATGCACAACAAATTTATAAACATCGTCCATTGTTAAATTTGGGATACCCGCATCCGCCACGACACGTGCCCACGCAAGGCGCGGGTCGGTCAAATGCCCGTGGCCGCGCCCCGGAAACACCCAATAACCATCTTGGGGTAAATCCTGTAATAATACCACCGCCATATCGGACAAAGGCCGGTCGCCCCACATATAACGATTGAAATCCAGGTCTTCCCATTGCATAGAAAACACCAAATTTTTGGTTGCAAACCCATAAATCAACATCAAAAATGCCGCCCGCATAACTTCATCTTCATAATTTTTAATGGATTCAACCAATCGCCGCAACCCGTATTTAGTAAGTGGTCGCACCCGACGGTTTTGTTTGGGTTTCGGCAATGTTGCACACGGATTTGTTTTTATATATCCCGTATCGATGGCATAGCGGAAAATACTTAACAACAATTCCTGCATCCGTTCGGCAATCGCCATACCTGTAATATTCGCGATTGTGTCTTGAACATCATCCGTGGTGATATCAGAAATATTTTTATCAAACAGCGGTTTTAAATGCCGATTTATCGACCGAACCAATTTGTCATATGAACCAACAGACCGATGTACACGATTTTTCAAATACAACGCAACAAAGTCGCGGAACAGTATTTTCTTGCGTTTGACCGGTGTTTTTTTTGTCGCATCCGCCAGGACAGAATTTACGGCACTGCGTGCATCTTCGATATCCATATCGGGATATTTACCAATAATAACACGCCGGTCGCGACCCTTGATTCGTTTACGAACAAAAAATGTTTTGACACCGCGACTTGTCACATACATACGCAGACGCGGTTCAGATACATCCTGGACCACATCAAAACCACGCGATGGCAACGCCAGGTTGTCCAAAATATATGGATTGAAAAAGAATTGGTGTGCCATCGCCCTCTCCTTTGGGTTTTATTTTTTTCGTACCCGAAACAAATTGCCGATAAATGCGCGACGTGCCGCACGCGCATCATCGTACGCGAATTGTGCCGCAACCGCATCCCAATTTAATTCTTCATATTCGCAATTATTATTTTGGCACAGTTTATGGCAATCAAATTTATCACAAAACTTAACTAGTCCATTATCATCTAAAAGACCCGCACTCAAACTTTTCGCCCTAACGCCATCAAAACGATTTATACACATCGTGTGATTCGAGCCCTCAAGATTATATCCGTCACACCAAAGCGAAATTTCCGCCATGGCGCGATTTAACGCCCGACGCGCATTACGTACCTTTTGATTCAACAAACGATATTCTTCTAATTTTGTCATCTTGTGTCCTTTTTACTATTTTGATTTTTTATTAAACAATTCTCGTATAAATTGACGACGACGCGCCACCGCCATATCATATCTTTCACGTGCAACAATATAGTCCATATTTTCCGGATACTTTGGACATTTTCTGTCTGCGCACAATTCGGGACCAAATAACGGACAGAATTTTGTAAATTCACCATCTTCATACGCATTTGGATCCATACATATACCATAAACCCGTTCGAATTTATTTATACAGGCAGAAATTCCAAAATCTTCAGGTTTGTCCAAAAAATATTCTTTGTTATAACTGGTTATCTTGGCGCGCGCCGCCCGCATCTCGGCCTTTTTTTGGCGCAGGTCTTTTGAAATATCCCGATATTCCATCAATTTGTTCATTTTTCATTCCTTTGGTTTTACACTTTCAGTGCGTTGATAAATGCAGACTGTGGTATTTCAACATTACCGAATGTCCGCATACGCTTTTTTCCCTCTTTCTGCTTCTCCAAAAGTTTTCTTTTACGCGTAATATCGCCACCATAGCATTTTGCAGTCACATCTTTGCGATATGCCGCAATCGTTTCACGCGCAATAATTTTTCCACCAATTGCCGCCTGAAGCGGTATTTTGAATTGATGTCGTGGAATTAAATCTTTTAATTTTTCCACAATTGCCCGACCGCGTTTTTCGGCGCTTGACCGGTGGCACATAAATGACAACGGTTCGACATTTTCTTCATTGACCAGAATTGAAACCTTGACCAAATCCGACGGACGGTAATCTTGAACGACATAATCAAACGATGCGTATCCCGACGATATAGATTTAACCCGGTCATAGAAATCGAATACAATTTCCGCCAACGGCAATTGATATACCAAAACCGCACGATTCCCAACATAGGAAATATTTTCTTGGACCCCGCGGCGTTCAGAACACAATTGCATAATTCCGCCCATATATTTATCGGGCATCATAATTGTTGCACGAACCCACGGTTCTTCAATAGATTCGATTTTTGTGATATCGGGCATATCGGCGGGATTTTCCAAATCGATTACTTCGCCATTACGCAAATGCACCTTGTACAACACGCTTGGCACCGTATTTATCAACGCCAAATTAAATTCGCGTGCCAAACGTTCACTAATAATTTCCATATGCAACAGACCCAAAAAACCGCATCGCAATCCAAACCCCAGCGCAGACGACTTTTCGGTTGTGAACACAAACGAAGCATCATTCAATGCCAATTTTTCCGCGCTTTCACGCAACACCGGGTAATCATCAGATTCCACCGGAAAGAACGAAGAAAACACAACCGGCACAGACGGCTTAAATCCCGGCAACGCGTCAACCGTCGCGCGCGAATCGGCAATTGTGTCACCGACACGGCAATCATGAATCGTCTTCATACCCGTGATGATAAAACCAATTTCCCCGGTTGACAATTCATCAACATTTACCATTTTTGGTGTAAAATACCCAATTTTTTCAACCGTATATTCTGCCCCGGTCGCCAAGAATTTTATTTTTTGCCCACGGCGCAATGTGCCATCAACAACGCGCACCAACACAACCACGCCCAAATAAGAATCATACCAAGAATCAACCAACAATGCCCGCGTTGGCGCATCTTCATCACCCGATGGGGCGGGCAATTTATGTACAATTTCTTCCAATAATTCCGGAACACCCGCACCGGTTTTGCCCGACACCGCCAACGCATCATTCGCGTCCAAACCGATAACATCTGCAATTTGCGCACGCGTGGCATCAACATCACTGGACGGCAAATCAATCTTGTTCAATACCGGCAACATTTCCAAATCATTATCCAATGCCAGGTACGCATTCGCCAATGTTTGGGCCTGGACCCCTTGGGTCGCATCAACCAAAACCAACGCACCTTCACACGCGGCCAGTGAGCGCGACACTTCGTAAGAAAAATCGACGTGACCCGGCGTATCCATCAAATTCAGTTGATAAAGTTCACCATTTTTTGCGCGGTAATTCAAACGCACCGTCTGAGCCTTAATCGTGATACCGCGTTCGCGTTCAATGTCCATAGAATCCAACACTTGCGCCTTCATTTCGCGCGATTCCAAACCGCCCGTATATTCAATCAACCGATCAGACAGTGTTGATTTCCCATGATCAATATGTGCAACAATTGAAAAATTTCGAATGTGACTCTGCTTCATTCCTTGCCTTTACGACTTATCTCTATGCGGCAATGATACACTCGTATATCGTGTTTAGCAAGGCGAAAAATCAACAATTTTTATTTTAGATTATCCAGTAAAGTGTCAATCTTTGCCGCACGTTCCAATGTATCATCGTATGTAAATCTGATTTGCGGAACATATTTTTGGTCCAATCTTTGCCCCATTTGAAAACGAATCGTTTTTGTTTCAATATCCAACCGACGCTGTACAGAATCTATGTCATCGGTATGGCAATGAAAGAACAATCGCACAAATTGCAAACCGCCACGCGCGACAGAACCAACCAAAGACACACCCGACAAAACCGGGTCATCGGCATAATTATCCCGCAGAATTTCCGCCACAATTGTCTGCACCTTGGCGGCGACGCGTTCATTACGATTTGAATCTGTTTTTATCTTTGGCATTTATGTTTCCATTGTTTTATTTACAATCTCAATGTATAATATATTCCAACACAATCAAGGAAAATTTTATGAAATTGTCTGAATATCTGTTATCACGCGCCGAAACAAAAACATATACTTGGATTGTGTTTTTAATGACCGTTTGCGAATCGATATTTTTATTTATTCCGCCCGAGGTTTTTATGACCCCCCCAATTATTGCCAACAAGAAACGCGCGGTTCCGGTCGTAATGGCGGCAACATTGGGTTCAATTGTCGGTGGCATAATTGCATACTGCATCGGGTTGTGGTTATTCGATTCGGTTGGTGTTTGGTTAATTGAAAATTTCGCCAGTATGGAAAAATTCGAAATGGCGCAAAGTTTATTTATCAAACACGGCATATTCATAATCTTTTTAACCGCGGTGACACCGGTACCATATAAATTGATGGCAATGTGTGCGGGATTTATGGGGTTTCCGGCGGTGCTGTTTTTGGGGTTGTCGGCGGTATTTCGGACCGGACGATTTGCGATTGTTGGATACCTGCTGTGGCGGTTCCAAGAACGCGCGAACGAAATAGTAAAAAAATTCTTTTGGCCCCTGACCGCGGCGGCGATAATCATCGCCGGACTCGGCATATTGTTAATGTTTTGCCTTTGATAAAATTATGCGCTGTGGCGGTTTATTGCTTCGCCAATTTCTTCCAATGATGCAGTGGACGGTAAAATCGGTTCAAAATAAACACTTGCCGTACCGGGCTTCATACGACCGTGCTTTGGCCAATAAACGCCCGTATCGGTTCCGACCGGAATAATCGGCAATTTCAATTTATGCGCCAAAAACAACAGACCGCGTTTCAACGGTATTCGGTGCCCCGGTTTTGTGCGGGTACCTTCGGGAAATATAATCAATGTTTGCCCATTCATAATTTTTTCTGCAACCGCGTCCGCCAATTTGTTCATATTGGTCGCGCCACGCGCCCGATTCACCGGTTGCAATCCCATACGCCAAAACGCCCAACCGTAAATTGGAATCCAAAGTAATTCCCGCTTCAAAATAAAGAACGGATTTTGAACATTATTCGCCAAAATCGCAACCTCCATCATAGACATATGTTTTGCGGCAATTATCGCCTTGCCATCCAAACGCACATTTTCATTTGGCGTTTCGGGAATTCCGTTTTCTTCGGTTGGTGGATAAAATATCTTATACTTTATTCCGCATATAATTCGCGCCAACACCAATACGCCCGCGGCGTCCGCCAAAACCAATTTGGTGTTTAATCGCTTTGATACCAACCCGACCAACAATATTGGTGCCCAAAGCACAAAATAAATTGCCAAAACTATTTTGAAAACTACTGTCCTAAACATTTTATCCTCACATTTTATGTTATAAGTGTTGTGGCCCCTCTTTGATACCGAACATTGTCACGATATATTTAACATATTCGATTCCCCAACGTTCCAATCGTCGTGCAGGCGGCATTTCCGACAACGCCACCGGGCACGCGACAATTCGTGTTTCCGGTAATTCCGATTGAATTAAATATTTTGCACGACGAATATGATCTTCGGTCGTGATAACAACGATTCGGTCTAAACCGGATTTACCAACAATTTTTCTTATAGCCACCGCATTTTGATATGTAGATTTCGAATCGGATTCAATAATTGCCCGGTCTGTATTTGAATACCCGGCGGCGTCCGGCGCACCAATTATATATAAATCTGAATCCGGGTACTTTTCCATTTGTTTTATTGCGAACGGAATACGGCGAAAATCCCCCGTCAATACGAATATACTGTCATTAGACATAATAAAATCGCAATCGTTCGGTGCGGTCAACTTGAACGCGACACCACCCAACACAAACAACCCCAACAATAAAAAAGAAGGTCGCAAAATCTTCATTGTTCACTGTTCAAAATTTTCAAAGTTGTCTTTTTTGTCACAACAATTGCGAAAACAATTATCGCAATCGGCATCATTATTAACGCGCCCCACCCCGCCCCGGAAATGGCCAACATTGCCATCAAACCCACGCGCGCAGAATGTGCCACCATTAACATAATCGCCAAAATCGGTACCGCCGCCAAGAATCCACACCCGCACGCCACCACGCATATTCGCATTACAATTGTCTGCATTTGGCGCACGACGAACGAATCGCTGGCCCCGACCTGGTTCAAAATTTCCAATTCGCGTTTGTGCAGAATTGCAGTATTGCGCGCGATAAACGACACACAAATTCCAATCGTCGCGATAATCAACGCCAACACAACGGTCAAAATCGCGACCATTTTCCATCCCGCACTAACCGACGGCCGCAACGCATCGTTGTGCGTAATAAATCGTGCATTTTGTTTTACCGAATCGCCGACGGCGCGCATATCGGCCGTGGTTTTGAATCGCACTTCGAACATAGTCGGCAGGTATTTTAACAGCGCCCCATTTCCAGTCCCCGAAATCCACGGTCGCATTAAACCCGCCATTTCATCATTCGACAATTCGCGCACACTTTCGATTTTGTCTTTATTTTCATCCAACACCCTGCGCACAGCCTTAACATTATCGGCGTTTGTCACCTGAACGGTGGCAAAAGAATCCCATTGCCGATTCCATCGCACTACGCCGGTCCCGATTGCCAACGATATTCCCAACGCCATCACGGCCAAGAAAGTCATTATTCCCATAACCGCGGTCATAAACACGGACTGGTCCCGAAACAAAGAAAATACAATTGGCCGCTTCATTTTAATCATTTCCAATATTCTTAAATTGTTTTGACAATTCTGCAAAATACCCCACACCATCGGCTTTTATTGTTGGCCGTTTTGTGGTGGTGGATTTTTCGTGCCCCAGACCGCGCCCAACAACAAAGTTCACATGATGATTTTCGACATGCATGACCGGGAAATGGTATTTTTCCATCAGTCCCGAATTATGCGTTGCCAGAATAATTGTTGTCCCGAACATTTTGTTCATTTGTATAAACAATTCCATTAACCGCGATGCGTTTTCATCATCCAGGTTTCCCGTCGGTTCGTCGGCCAACATTATCGCAGGTTGCACAATAATTGCCCGCGCAACAGATACACGCTGTTGCTGGCCACCACTAAGCGACAATGGGTTTGCATCGGCGAACTTTGCCAACCCCACCCATTCCAGTGTTTTTGTGACCAATTTTTTAACCTTGGATTCGTCCATACCACGCACACGCAACGGCAATGCGACATTATCGAACACCGAAATATGCGACAGCAATGAATAAGATTGGAACACAATTGCCATTTTATGACGCAATGCCGTTATATCATCGTGCGACATATTATTGGTCTGTTTTCCAAAAATCTTGATAATTCCGCGACACGGTTTGTGCAATTGGTACATCAACCGCAACAGTGTCGTTTTACCCGCACCCGACGCACCCGACAGAAAAAAGAACGACCCCGCACCGATGTTAAACGATACATCGGTTAACACATCTTCGTCTTGGTCATATCGCGCGCCGACATTTGTAAAAGAAATAACGGTATTGTCTTCCATACCGTCCACCATAGTAAAAAATCTTTTTGTGGTCAAGGACGCATAAATTTTTTTTACACTATTTTAATTTTGCATTTTGTATATGTGCAAATTTGTGATATAATGGTGTCAAAAGAAATGGAGAAAAAATTATGAAAAAATTATTAGTCAGTGTAGTTGCAATCATCGCAACCGTCGGCACAACCATGGCGGCCGAAACATGCAACGGTGGTTGCAAATCAAAAAAAATTCGCGTTATTCACATAACTGCGGGTGATCCGCACACAATGTATGACGACACACAATATACGACAACTGTTCTGGATTCCGATGGTACGGTTGTTGAATATCCAGAATATGCCGAACCGGCCACGTTATCGGTTGCGTCGGCACGTGGTTCGGATTATGAAGGCAATTGGTATGTTGGTGGTCGTGTGGGTCTGCACCTGGTATCTTGGAAGAATAAATATAAAGGTGCACCGTCGAATTATGCTTTCGATAATTCTGAAAACCATGACGATTATACATTTGAACCGGTCTTTGGCGGAAACATCTTCGCCGGTTATCGTTTCACACCAAATTGGCGTGGTGATGTCGAATTCGGTTATATGACACAATTCAGTGATTCCGACAATGGATTCACATTCAAATTGCAAACACCGTATATCACGGCGAATGCATATTACGATTTTGAATCTGGCGTCTATCTTGGTGCAGGTGTGGGTGTGGCGTTCCCACGTGCGACAATGGATTGGGAATATTTTGAAAAAGATTCCGCATCTGAAACCAAATTGTCATTTACGGGCGCGTTGATGGCGGGTTATTCATATAACCTGTCCAAATCGGTTGCGTTGGATTTCCGTTATCGCCTGTCCGGCTTTATCGGGCCAAAGTGGACACGTAACTTGGTATCCGACCCAAAGGTTCAGGACGTTAACGGCGTTGTACTTGAATCACTGGAAACCAAGGTTGGTTTCGTAATTGACAATTCGTTATCATTGGGTCTGCGGTACGAATTTTAACAAAGCACAAAAAAATTTGAAAAAAGGATTTTGTGTATAGGCAAAAATGTGATATAATACACCACATAGGGATGGGAGAGATGAAAGAGGGAATAAAAACATCATTGGTATCAATATTGTGCGTTGTGGCGACATCCGCGGCATTTGCGGCACCGACGGTACGCACGATTGGTGGCACGGGTACATATGAATCTGCGGCGGCGGCCACGGCGGCATCGCGTGCAGGTTCGTTGCGTGCGACGGGCGGATATGTTCGCCCGATGACATCCATATCGAATACCGCATTAAATTCTGCGGCAACGACAACACCAACGGCAACAACAACGGGCGGTTCTGTATCTGCGGGCACGGCGACGGTTGGCCGTGTGGCGTCATCTCCGCGTCTGTCCATTGGTAAATACATTGGTGCGCCAAAATCAATAAGTTCATCCGGCGGTGTTGGTGTCGATTTGACCGAACGCGTTGAACGTCTGGAAACCGAGGTTATATCTTTGGAAACCAACAAACAGAATGTATTGCAAGATTCCACCTATATCACAATTGAAGGTGATGAACTGATATTAGATATCGAAAAAATCAAAGAAGATTTGGGATTAGAAGACGGCACCGACGGTCGCGAGGTTGAAATGGGCACAAATGACGAAGGACTGCTCTGGCGCTATGTCGGCGACGAAGAATGGAACATACTGATTACGTGGGATGAAATCAGTGATAAATTGGATTTTTCGGGATTGACCGAAACATTGAATCAACGCATTAATAACTTGCGCATTGAAATTCTGGCGGAATTGGATAAAAAGGTTGACAAAGACCAAGGCACCGATAACGCAGGCAAGGCATTGGTTGTCGGCGAAGACGGAATTTTGGCGCCAACGGGTGATTTCTATTCAAAGACGGAAATTGACCAACAAATTGAAAACATTAACAACACCATTGTGACCGCAGACGATTTGGATAAAAAGGTTGACAAAGACCAAGGCACCGATAACGCGGGCAAGGCATTGGTTGTTGGCGCAGACGGCATCGTTGTTCCGTCCGACGTAGAATTCGCAACCACGACCGATTTGGATAACCTGGGTGATTTGGCATACGAAGATACCGTATCGGCACCGTTCATTAACGATGGCGCGGTTGAACGTGCGAAATTGGCAACGGACATCGCGGGCACATTAACATGGGTCGAAGGATGGAAAGAATGGTGGGATGAAAACCGTCCGGGCGAAGGTCAATACGTAATGTCTGTGGACGAAGACGGAAATCAGTTATGGTTCCGCGTCATCACGGCGGATGATGATCCGAACGCGGGTGGCGGTACAAATCCGGACGAACCATAGTGGTGTCGCAAAAATTCCCCTCTGGCTAGAGGGGTGCCGGATGAAATCCGGCGGGGTGTCGCCAAAGACACCGGTCGCAAAGAGGGATTGCGACAAATGCTTTTGGGGGGCAATTTGTTAAATTCAGGCAAAAAATCAACAAATTGCAAAAGCGTCATCCCGCGGAAGCGCGGGACCCAGTCGAGCGATAGCGAGACCTGCGTCGCAGACGGTGAAAACAGAGGGCTTAGATAGCCGCTTTGCAAAATCAAAGGGGGATAATGCAAGGCGGCAATCACAAGAAAGAATGCAACGGATTTATACAAACAATTGTTGTATGCACCCGTCGCAAGACAACAACAAACAAACAAGCAAAAGGAACAAACAATGAAATTTAAAGTACGTGGACTGGTGTTCGTGGGCTTTGCGGCGGCAATCTTGTCTGCAAACGCGGCTTTGGCTGATCCAGATAACACAGTTACATCTAAATCATACGTTGATGCAAAAATCGCGGGTATCGTTTCGTCAGGGGATAGCGATAAAGCACCTTCTGGGGCCGCTGTAAGCGACGCATTGGCACAGAAACAGGCTATTCAAGACTCTACAGACTATAAAGTTGGCAAAGGCGGCTCTTGGGCGGCTATGACCAGTGCCGTTACAGAGGCAACAAACGGTTATGTTGATGTCACCGCAGGCACCAATGGCGAGGCTATACTTAACCTTGATTCAACTAAGATGACAACTGCTCTTCCAGCAAACGGATTGAACAGCGAATCCTCGAATCTTGTTACCGAAGGTGTTATCAAACAGGCAATTGCCAACGCATCACAAGTTACGAATTTTATTTCAAACCAGGTAGGTACAGCAACGGATAAAGCACCGTCGGAAAACGCTGTTAATCAATACGTAACCCTTAAAGGCGTTAAGGTTAATGGCACTCCTGTGACTATCGATACCAGCGACAAAACGGTTAACTTAGGTGCCGCTGCCGGTGCAGGCCTTGCCACAAACGGCGTTGCCGACGATGAAGCAGGTTTGGTAAGCGGTGATCAAGTCGCAGATTACGTAACCGGTCAAATTACCAACCTTGACCTTGGAAATACATATCAACCAAAAACCTCTGCTGCTGATTATCAAATCGGTATGGCGGGTGGTACATGGAAAACGGCAACCGGCACGGATCACGTCAGCATAACCACAAATGGTAATAATGTTGAAATTGCTGTTACTGATATAACAAATGCCGGAACAGATGTTACATCTAACGATACAGGTTTGACAACCGGTGCCGCAGTTTATGAATATGTTCAAGCGCAAACCGGTGGTAACGTAATCCCGGAGATGCCAAACTCAACTGACAATCCTGACGACTATTGCGATGCATCGCATCCGTGTGCGTTGGTCACCAGTGATGTAGATGGCAAGCCAGTTTGGAAACGTATTGCTCAGGTAGAGGGCGACTAATCTAAATAAAATTATGCTTGTGTCCTTGAACACCCCTTCGGGGGTGTTTTTTTCACCCAGATAGTTCATATTATTTTACAAAATTTAATACAAAAAAAGAATTGTCATTGCGGCGCAGGCCGCAACAGGGCTTTACAGTTGTGACGCGGGTTTCAGAATAAATTCGAATAATCCGTCACAATTTCATAGACCCTGTTCCGGACCAAGTCCGGAATGACAATCTTTCTTGAATTTAATTACCGGCACCAACCGGTGCATCATCTAAAAAAAACCGCTTGTGTCCTTGAACACCCTTCGGGGGTGTTTTTTTCACGCTTTTTGCCGTTTTTATCTTTTTTGTTGACTTTTGATATACTTTTATGATAAAATGTTCGTTAGGTAAAGAGGCTATATCCCACGTTTAGCATGTCTATGCAGCCCTTGGGTGTTCGTGTGGTGATTGCCTCTTTTTTATATCTTGCATGTAATAAACCCCAGGTTCAGGCCACGTTTAAATACATCATCAAACCTGTCCATGGGTTTAATGTGTTCCAATAAGGGGTCTGCACCAAGCTCACGCATCATACGCAACAACAAATTATGTATTTTATGACATGGCATTTGTTTCTTGGGACATATCAATAATGAACCATTATGAGAAAACCGATTGCGACAACGGCGTATCTGATCTATTTCAAACGAAACTTTTTCCCTACTTATAAATTCGCGACGTTTTGAAAATATATCGGTTAAAACCTTTGGATAATGATTCCATATTTGTTCTTTGCGTTCCGCCATAAACAAACGCGACCAAAACGCAAAAGTCAAAGAATCTATCAATTCATTACGATCAGTTATATTTTTTTCTTCAGTCAATTTTTCATCCTGTCGAACAAATTCGAATATCCAATTTTCGCCCATATATTTAGAAAATACAGAATCTACCTTGTTGCGCAACGCCACTTCAAATTGACTTAACAGCGGATACAGGCTTTCGCAAAGTTCCACATTAAAAAAATATTCTTCAACCGTTTGAGGCTCGTTTGGATCACCATACTTTGATAAGCGTTTTTCAGACAAAAAATCAACTACTCTGCACATTCATAAAACCTTTATTATTGGCGGTATTATGACAAAAATCCTGAGAAATGCAATATGAAATTCGCTGTTAGTAATTTGTTATATGTAATGTGTTCTAACTATAAAAAATCAAGAAAAATTATAATTAGATTAAAACTTATGCAAATAACTATAAACAACTATAATTAAAAATTTACCGGCACCAACCTGCCCTTTTGCCGCCGTTGTACGGGCGACCCAATCCTGCACGAACCATATTCGCCGAAACATCCGCGCCACGCGCATCCGCAACATTGGCATCAATGCGACCCAAATATTTGTCGTCTTTGATGTTCGTTAATTCTACAATCGAACCGGGTGGCAATATTTCCCCCAAACGCGCCCGGGCCGCGGCCGCCCTTTCCCGTTCCGCCGCACATTTTCCGTGAATTTCCGGTGTGTCAATGTCCCGAATACGAACACGCACCGGAACACGAATATCCCCGTCCAACATAACCGTCGCACCAAAAGTATCGCCGTCAACAATATAGTCTACGCGCGCCGGCGTGGCAAACGCCACGCCCGCACACAAAATTCCAAAAAACGCAACCAAAAATTTCTGCATTACGGCAACCGTGGCGACCATGTTGGTTCCAAACCATTCACACCGTCCGGCAAATCTATGTCATATATATTTTGCCCGGTGATATCGACACTGCGAATGTGACTGACGCGTTCCATATTGTCGTCCGTCCGTTCGGTTTCATAATATACCACACGACGCGAACCCGGCGCCCAAGACGGAGCCTCCATAAACCAACCGCCCGCCAAAATCTTTTCGTTTTTGCCCCGCGGATCCATCACCCCAACATAGAATGTGTCATCCGCCATTTTCGTAAAGGCAATAAATTGCCCGTCCGGTGACCACGCCGGGGTCGCATACCGCCCCGCCCCGTATGTAATGCGTTCTACCGCGCCGGACTCCACGTCCAGGACATAAATCTGCTGGGACCCGCCGCGGTCTGAATTGAACGCGATTTTTCGACCGTCCGGGGAATAAGACGGACTGGTGTTAATCGAATTGCCCGTCGTCAACTGTTTCAAGTAATTGTTTTCTATATCGTATTCATATATATGTGTAATCCCGTTTTTCACCAAAGACAACGCCACACGCGATCCATCTGGGGAAAACCGTGGCGCAAAGTTCATACCACCAAATTGCCCTAACCTGCGTTGCGCACCCGTGTTCAAATCCAAAATCCAAACCATCGGGTCGTCGTTATAGTATGACAAGAACACTATCGATTGCATATTCGGCGAAAAATGCGGCGACATAACAAATGTTTTCGCATCCGACAGATACCGCATACCATATCCGTCTTGGTCCATAATCGCCATACGCTTAGTGCGCCGGTCAATCGGGCCAGTTTCGGCAATAAATACAATCTGGGTATCGAAATATCCAACCTCGCCCGTTAATCTTTCATAAATGGCGTCCGCCATAATATGTCCCAACCGCCGTACAGACTTCTTTGATGCGGCCAGACTTTGCGCTTCTATCTGTTCTTGGCCCGCAACATCCCAAACATAGAAATCTAATTGGTATTTACCATCCGATTTCTTGGTCAATTTGGATTGCACCAACACCGCCGCTTTGATGGCCGCCCAAGACTTAAACGCCGGCATCGCGTCCATCTTTACAAATTCCGGGAACGCATCGTGGTTAACAATGTGAAATAATCCGGTCCGTTTCAGGTCCGCCTCGACCACACTGCGTATCGTCGCCGCATCGGCGGTGGATGCGCCACCGGCAACCTCAAACTTTTGAATTGCAACCGAAATGGGGTCCGCCGCACCGGCAACAATATCAACCTTTAATTCCGCACGCGCCACCGGCATACAAAACGCAAATATGGCCGCCGCCATATATAAAACCTTTCTAAACATAAGAAATCCTTTCCTGTATATTTCCTTAAACCGATTCGCATTTTAGAACATACATACACAAAGTGCAAGCCCCCAAATAGCCAAAATTCATCGTAAAACACCACCCAGAAAACCAACACAATAAAAATTTTTGTATCATAATTTTTTCCCGGATTTCTGCGCCATACAAACCACTATACACACGCCAACACGCCCGTAAATACTGGTGTTTATACAAATGTATTGACAATTGTAAATACAATGGTATAGTGGCTTGTGAAGACGGTTGTATTGAGTAATGTATAGAGGTAAAAATGCCAAACGTTATGCAACAACTTTTTGTTATGAACATAGAATCCCTTCTGCGGGAATATGCTGCATACCGTGCATTCAATAAATCGGATGCGGTTATCAATATGCGCATTCCCCGACCGATACTGGACCGGTTAAAAGAATTGGCGGCAACGCAACATGTCCCGTACCAGTCGCTAATTTCGTCTGTACTGTTTTCATTGGCGAATACCGAAGACAACAACAAACAATAAAAAACCAAAAGGAATAAAAATGGAAAACATTATCATTCCGAATAAATATATGGAAACCTTCGACAAATTGAATAACGGGCGTAATACCACCCGTATCTGGCGCGAATTATCTATATGGCCAGATTGGGCCCCAGATCAACAAATTGCGGCGGGCGCAAATGATTTCTGGAAATTATCCGAATTGTTAAATACCGTTGACGGACTTAACGGTGAACCGTATAAAAGCACCATAACATTGGATAACGCTGTGCGTGCATACACACCAAATAAACTAAAAGAAAACAATCCGGAACGTATGTCAAAATTGGCATCTGGACACTTCCGCGTCATTGATGATAAAAACTTTGATGCCGAGGTATCAAGATTTGCCGCGTGGGCGTTGGTCAAAGAAATCGGTAAAAGCAAACCAACAATATTTCATCAAGAATATTTTATGACCCCTAATCCAAACACATCAATAATTGATTTGTACAGATTAACCAACCAAGCCGAACGCATCGGTCTGCGCAGCGATGTTAGAAAATATCAAAAACAATTGAACGGCATTATGAACAAATTGCACGCGCATAACCAACACTATGCAGAATTAAATCGCGAAATGGTAAAATGGTTGTTTGGAAACCTGAATGCGGGTGATATTCGGGAAGAATACAGATTACACGAAAACAAACCATTGGCCGATTTTATGAATGCGCATTTATTGGCGGCGTACGGCACGGCATTAAAAAACATTGTATACAAATGGGACTTTGAAGCACCTGCACGCGAATACAGCATACTGCGCGGCATCGTGTACAATGAAATGATTGCGGCACGCGAAGATATGAAAAAGAAATTCGGCCGTCCAGAGGTCAATTTCGACCGCGCATCGGTGGACGAAGTCGAAAAATGGCACAATAAACGCGAATTTGAATTTGCAAAAAGATATATAAATACAAAAGTTCAATAAAACAAAAAGGCGTCAAATTGACGCCTTTCAATTTTTTACATTGTGGTTCATTAAATACCACCCAAGAAATCAATCGGGCAATTAAAGAATTCCGCACCACTCCGTGACCCGACAAATTGCAGAATAAGTCCAACACCGAACAACAGAAAGAATCCAACCAACATACCAATACCCTTGGCTTCAATATCTTTCATTTCCGCCTTACCACTTTTAATATATCCCCATGCCCAATCCATCAAAACGAACGCGGCACCAACAAACGCCAATGTTCGCAAAGTGTTGATAACCGGTTTCAACCCGGTAATCAATTTACATACCGCTTCGTCTGCGAATGCGGGCATACTTGCCATCACAAAAACGGACGCCATTAAAAAATAATTCGAAATCTTCTTCATATTAAATCTCCTTTTCCCTGGCATTCTATCACAAAAATACTCACATTTCAAACAAAATTAAAAAAAACGCCCCAAACCGGGGCGGCATTTTAACTTGGTATTATTTTCCAGAAATCGTATAGAAACGACGGGAAATCGGTTCTGCGCGACAGCACCCGCAATCCGCGGCTTTAATTGTCTGAACACTTTCAACCGCCGCAGGAACGATAATTTTACGATCATTGCGTGCAACACGACCCGCATTATCGCGTGCGAACAAATCTTCGCATTTTGTATTTTTATAAACAATACGGTTATTGCCGTCAATACCATCAATATTTGCCGAATAATGACGCGCATATTCGTCACTGTAATAAACACAATCCTTGCCATCCTGGGTATAACGGACACCACCTTTGTAGTAATCATAGTATGTGCATCCGGCCAATCCCGCCATCGCAATTGCATAAACCAGAAGTTTTTTCATCGCATAATCCTTATGTTTGTTGCCTCTATCACACTCCCGATTCGTTCAATCACATTGTGGCACAAATGCCCCCGGTGTCAATTATTTTATCGCCGGTTTTTATCCACTGGGCGAAAACGGAAAAATATGATATAATTGTGGCACAGGACAGATTTTTCATTATGAAATACGAACAATTCGGTTTGGTAAATACGCGCAAAATGTTTGCCGACGCCAATGCGGGCGGCTATGCCGTGGGTGCATTTAACTTTTATAATATGGAAACTTTGTCCGCAATTTTGGCGGCGGCGCGCAACACGCTCAGTCCCATTATATTGGCCGTATCGGAATCCGCACTGGATTATATGGGCGAAAATATGTTAATGTCTATGATACGCGGTGCGTGCATCAAACCCAATGAACAAATCGCACTGCACTTGGACCATGGACACAGTTTTGAATCCTGCGCACGCGCCATAGATTTGGGATTTTCCAGCGTTATGATAGACGCCAGTAATTTATCATTTGATAAAAATGTCGCAATCACCACACGCGTTGCCGAATATGCGCACCCGCGTGGTGTTTCGGTCGAGGCGGAATTGGGGACACTGGCCGGATTCGAAGACGATAACACAAATTCAGATACAGAAATTTTTACACGCCCCGATATGGCGACGGAATTTGTGTCACGTACAGGTATTGATTCTTTGGCGGTTGCAATCGGCACATCACACGGCGCATACAAACGAAAATCTGGGGATGAAAGTTTACGATTTGACATATTGGACGAAATAAGTAAATTGATGCCGAATTTTCCAATCGTGCTGCACGGGGCGTCGTGTATTCCGGATGTGTTGATAAATATAATAAATCAAAATGGTGGAAATATTTCGGGTGCGCGCGGAATACAAATTGAACAACTGCAACGCGCCGCAAAAATGAACGTATGCAAAATAAATGTAGAC
The DNA here is from genome assembly GCA_900320405.1 of uncultured Pseudomonadota bacterium. Classification (GTDB taxonomy): domain Bacteria; phylum Pseudomonadota; class Alphaproteobacteria; order Rs-D84; family Rs-D84; genus Enterousia. The sequence goes on along the minus strand of OOHM01000002.1, from coordinate 239,699 downwards.
AGTGATAATCGTCTTGCGTTCACGGCCGCCGTTCGTGAAATGTTAAATCAAAATCCAGAAATGTTTAATCCGCGCGAATATCTGGACGCCGCAAAATCCGCCGTATACGAAAATACGGTTGGAGAAATAATTAACATTATGAATTCGGCAAACAGATTGATTAGTGACTAACAATTACACCGTCATCCCGACGACATCGGGTCCCGAAAAATGCACAGCATTTTTTGGGTGATACAGTCGGGACCCCTTCAGTCTCGTCGTAAATCAAAGAGATCCCGGCCTACGCCGGGATGACGCATAAAAACAGGTGCACTTCTGCACCCGTTTTCACTAAACACAACCACTTACACTATCCACTATTTTGCCCGTTCGACGTATTCCAGGGTTTCAGTATTTACAACAATCTTTTCACCCTGTTCAATAAAGACCGGAACCTGGACACGGACGCCGTTATCCAAAATTGCAGGTTTGCCGCCACTGCCGGTTGCGGTTTGACCCTTTAACGCCGGTTCGGTTTCTTCGACGGTTGCGACAACTGTTTTCGGCAAAGACATAGACACCGGTTGACCTTCGACAAAATTTGTTTTAACGGTCATATCGGGTGCCAAGAATTTAACCTGTTCGCCCAACGAATCCATCGGCATAGTAAATTGTTCATAATCAGACAAATTCATAAAATATGCGTCTGTACCATCGGAATACAGGTATTGACAATCGCGGTCTTCAACCATCAACTTTTCAACCTTGTCTTCGGCGCGCCAACGGTCGCCACCCTTGTTTCCCGAATCGATATCGCGCAGGTCGGCCTGAACAAACGCACCGCCCTTGCCCGGTTTCACTTTGGTAATTGATGTCACGGTATAACGGCGGCCATTATGGGAAATAACCCAACCGACCCGCATATCATTTGCTGTCACAGATGCCATATTAAATCCTCTTGGTTTTACTTATAACGGGTTAAGATTATAAAAAACAACCCCAAAACGCAAGTTTTTTATTCTTTTTTTCAAGTGCGATTTGTGATATAATTCAAATCATGAAAGCAAAGATTTTATTTTTGTCGTCTATGGTTTGCGTATGCAGCATGGCGACCGCGGTCGCGTCCGAATGTACGGGCGACGCCTGCTATGAACCCGAACCGGTATATGAAACAACGGACACGGAATATTCATGGTTTGATTATGATGCGCCGGACACGCCGGCCACACCGATTGTCGAATACGACACGATGGCGGTGGAAACCACATCAAACCTGACACCGATGCGCAATGTTAAATTGTTGTCTATCAAACCGGCACCGATTGACAATCGTGCACCACTGTGGGACGGGACGAACGGAAAATATAAATCCCGCACATATCCCAAGACCGTCAGTTGGAAAAACGGTGTACCAATTTGGGATGATTCCATATCAAATTATGAAAAGAAAGATTTTCGCGATTGGATGTTAAGCGACCTGCCGGAACTTTATCTGCGGGAATCCGACGACACAGAATTGGTTGAATTGTATAACGACACGATGAACGATGCCGCCGAAACACGCGCCCGCATCGAAGAATTGTTAAATCCCCAGAAACCGTCTGGGAACCTGTGGTTGGACACGCCCACAACCGAAATTGTGGACGCAAGTGCCCCGTGCGACACACCGGCACAACCGACATTTGCACCGGATCCAAAATATGTGGCCCAGGATATGTCTGCACCGATTCGTACCGCATTTGGTGACGACGGATGTCCGTTTGAAACCGAAACCGAATGCAACATTTGGCGACGCAAACCGATTATTCGTGAAACGGTATCCCCGCGCAGTCCAAAAATCCGCACAGACAAAATGTATGAATTATTGTCGGCGGCAAATTGCAACGGCGAATTGGATGCGAATTCACCCGCGGCGGCGCCACTGGTTGAACGGTATAAAATGTTAATGAATTCTGCGCGCGCATGTTGCATCGAAGGTATGAAGTATTCATTACGGAACGCGGGCGCATCGGATGGTTTAATCTATAAATTTATGTCCGATGATGCAAATTTCTATAACATTGGGAATCGTTGTTTGATGATGAACGACACAGAATTGGACGAAAAATACCCAGAAACGGCAACCGCCGCGGTTATCGCAGATGTTCGCAACGGGTGTCTGTGTCGCGGCCGCCAATGGTTCACGGCGATGTTGGCACCGTTTGTAGATGCATGGCGCGCATCACCAGAATTTGCAAATTCGCCATTTTATTGGACATATCGTGATGGGTTAAATCGTGAGATAACCGTGTCAATAAATGACGATGTCCAAAATGTTCTGGATCAAATCGCGGTTTGCCCATAATTTAGTTATTTAAGGAACACAAAACGGTCGCAAGGATGCGACCGTTTTTTTACTAACCACTATACCCTACATCCGCATTGGCATAAGGATGAACAATGCATCGGTATCTTTGTTTGTCGATTGAATAATTGTCGGTGAAAGTGGATCTTGCATTTCCATCTGGAATTTTTCACCTTCAACCTGGCCTGCGACATCCATAAGGAATTTTACATTAAATGTCACACTGAATGACGCATCGCCGTTATATTCAATATCCAATTCTTGGGTTGCCGTACCGGCATCCGGACTGGACGCGTTAACAACCAATTTGTTCATTGAAAATGTCAACTGAACAGATTTTGTCTTATCGATACTGGCGACCGACACCAAATCAACCGCGTTCAAGAATTGTTTGCGGTCCATAATCGCAATCTTGTCATTACCCTTTGGAATAACAACGCGATAATTTGGATACTGGGCATCAACCAGTTTACTGGTCAAAATGGCGGCACCAATTGTAAAGCGCGCCTTGGTATCGGACAATTCAACATTAACATCGTCAACGGTCGCATCTTCCAACAATTTGGACAATTCGCCAATCACGCGACGCGGCAAAATCACAGACGGCATTTCGGCCGAACCCGCCGGCGCATCCATCGCGCACAGTGCCATACGTTGGGCATCGGTTGCAACCGCCGTCAATTTGGCCTTGCCATCATCATTTGAAATATGGAAATAAATTCCGCCCAAATGATAGCGCACATCGTCCGTTGGAATTGCGAACTTTGTTTGGTTAATAAGGTGCGCCAAATCACCCGTTGTCATTTGGAATTTTGTGGTCAAATTACTGCCCGCCATGGCCGGGAAATTTTCCGCCGGTAATGTTGGCAAATGGAAAACGGCGCGACCACTGGACACGACCAACGAATCACCCGATTGTTTGAAAGATATTTCGGCGTCATCCGGCAATTTGCGAACGATATCGTATAACATCTGGACCGGGACAGTAATCTTTCCACCCAATGTCACATCGGCGGCCACGTGTTCGACCAATTCCAAATCTACATTTGTCGCAGACAACACCAAATCGTCACCGACATCCAATTTAACATTCATCAAAATCGGTAAAGTCGCACGTTTTTCAACAATAGACTGCATGTGACCCAACGCCCGGATTAAAACCTGACGAAACACAGAAAATTCCATTTTTTCACTCCTGTTATCTTTCTTTTTTAATTCCTTCCTAACATTCTCAGGGGTGATTTTACCAAAAAATGCCGATTCGGTGCAAGGCCAAAAAGCGCACAAAAATTATTTAGTTGAATCGACCACCGAATCCGGATTTATAACACCATTTGCCAAATCCAAAACAGACAAATCCATCCATTCGGGGTCATCACGACGCGACGGCGCCCCACGTTTCAATGCAGTTTTACACGGATGGTCGTCCGCCAACCAATTTTCCAACAAATCGCCGGCAATCAACCCAACGCCCGCACCCGCAACCAAGCCCAAACCGCCGGTCAACGGCGCAAGCAACAACCCCAACCCGGTTGCCGATAACGCTTTGCCGGCAATCGCCGCGCCACTGATTGTTATATCGGGTTCTGCCAGATTCCCAGACAATTTTATGGTATTCACAACATTACCCGACAAAGAAAGTTTTATCCCGCGTACAGGTATGGTTGTCAAAGATAAATCTAACTTCTCGCGTCCCAAATTCACATCGCCACTTAACATAATATTTATCGCATTTGTTTCAATTGCGACACCGTTGTGTGTTTCGGCCAAACCATCGCGCAGTTTCAAATTTACCGCCAAACAATTTATCTTCATCTGGTCGTATTTCTTCTTTGATGAAAACATATCTTGGATACTGTGACGCAAACTGGTCAAGAAATCTGAACCATACATATACGCAACCAAGTCAGAATGCGCGTACCCCGGTGCCGCAGAATACAAACGAACAGGCCCGGTTATGGTTTTCATAACTTCGGACATATTTGTTCCGGAACCACGAACATATATTTCAAAATCTGTTGGCAATTCAGATATAAAATCGTTTGTGTTTATCTGTTCCAATATTTTTCCAATCACAATGCCACGGCCGATGCCGCCCATTTCTAAATTCATTTTTCCGGACGGTTCTATTGTACCATCAATTGCCGCATTTATTTTTCCATCGGCAAAGCCCGTATCGGCGGTTATTCTAATGGTATTATCGCGCACGCGTGCACCAACCCGCATATTGTTCAAAGACAAATTGCGATACACAATCAAACGACCCAAATCAACATTCAAATTCACCTTTTTGTCATACAGAAATGACCCAAACAAAGGCATATCTTTAAATACATTTGGTTTATAATTTGCCGGATGTTTTGTTCCCTTGTATATTTCAGGGAATAATTCCAAAAGGTTGATTTTCTTGGATGACAAATTCACATTTATATCCGTGATTTTCTTGGACCAATCAATTGTACCGGACAATGTAATATCACTGCCGCGGACGGCAACAGACGATTTGTGCAATGTTAATTTATCATACCCGAAACCACCCGCGATATTAACACTTATCTCTGGCATTTTTGGCAATTTTATTCCCAAGAATTCACCAATTGGGGTGACATCGGGAATATCGCCTTTGATAATAAAATCGATTGGCACTTTGCTTGTACCCTCCAATGCGACATCCGCAATCAATGCATCGCCATCGGACGAGAACGCCACCTTAACCGGATAAACCTTGCGTTCCGCATTATAACTATCAAACGAAACGATAAATGGTATAAGTGTTTTTTCTAATTTAATCCAACCTTTGTATTCGCGTTTTTTGGAAAGGTTCCCTGCCCTAAAACTCAATTGCGGCACGGAATATTTTTGCCCATCAACATATGCGTTAAAATTATTAATTGCCAACATTCCAAACCCGGGGTCAATAAACGGATATTCTGGCTGTATATTTTCGTCCTTTACGCCGGAATCCGCCGTATAGGCGTTTTTATCATTATCCGCATTTTTGAACAGTTCGTATTTGCCATTGGCATTTTTATCAATAAAGATTTTCGCATCGTTTACACGTATTCTTTGAATTGTCGGCCGGTTCGAAAACAACGACACCAGGTTTAATCCAACCTCTATTGTTTTGGCTTCAAATAAATTTTTATGTTTTGCATTTTTCTCGTTTGGTATGCTGACCCCGTGCATAGTGACACGCGGACGCAGGGACAATTTCCAAGACACATCGCCGGTAATTTCTATTGGCAACCCGGTGGACGAACGCAACACCCCCAACAAATTTGTCCGCAAAACATTCATATCCATTTTAGACAGTGCGATAACTATGGCCACACCCAATACCATAAAGAATACGAATATAACGCGCGCAATAACAAAAAATTTTTTCTTTCGTGTCATTAAAAATCCTTTACGGTAACGGTAATTCAAGCAGGTTCATCACCGGTTTCATAAATTCTGGAATCGGTGCCCGAAAAGTCACCATACGACCACTTGTTGGGTGTTGTAATGTTATCTTGTATGCGAATAAAAATAAATTATTTGTAGAAATGATTGAACGCAAACCCGCATCCATTTCACGGCCACGACCGTATAAATCATCCCCAACGATTGGCGCATTCAATGAAAACGCGCTGTGCATACGCAATTGATGCGTACGCCCCGTTTGCGGCAAAAACAAAATCCATGTTAACATTCCAGACGCACGCGCCAGCACACGAAATTCGGTAACCGCATGATGTGGTCGTGCACCGGTTCCCCTCTCGCGATCCGGCGTATCGAACACCCGTCCTTTTAATAAATAATTGTCTATCACACCCCTGGATTCGGCGACATCACCATTTAACAGTGCCAAGTATTCTTTGCGTGCGGTTTTGGTTTGGAATTGGCGCGATAAAACCTGGGCCGCGTGTTGTGTTTTCGCAACCACCAATAAACCGCTGGTTTCCATATCCAATCGATGCACCAAAGAAATTTTGGCGTACGGGAACAATGCCGCCGCCATCTTATCAACGGATTTTCTTATGCCCGTTCCACCCTGAACCGCCAAACCCGCAGGTTTATTAAAAACCACAATATCGTCATCACTGTGAATTATAGACAACCGCAGTTTTTCTAAATCTGACAACGAAAAATGTTCACCTGATTCTGTTTTTGGCTTTGGTGCCGCGGCATACTCGGCAACGGTTGGCGGAACACGCACCGCGTCCCCTTCGCGCAAAATCTCGGTTCCGTGGCACCGTCGTGAATTTACACGTATTTGACCACCACGACAAAGCCTATAAAACTCGCGTTGGGGCATAGACGGAAAATGGCGCAAGAACCACCGCAACAACCGTGTCCCGTCCTCTACCGAAGAAACCGATATCAATTCCGCCATCAGAATTATTCGCCATAGGTTATTTTGACGACATTCTTGCCATTACCCGCATTGCAATTACCAGATGCGCCACTTTTTTTACCATCTGATGCAAGATATTCTACAGAATCGGACCACGCCTTGGTCACAAAGTATTCGCAATCACCATTGGACAACCCGGTTATAGAAACAATAAATTGACGGTTGTTTGATGGATCAACCGACAATTCGTATGTCCCACCATAGGGATTCTTGGCCGACATACCGATTGCACCAAAAATGGTCGAATTGTTTATATTTGAAAAATCGTCATATTCGCCCAGCAATTGCCGTACACCGGTGACAATCTGCAAAACTTCTTCATTCACGGTATTGCGCTTTTGCGTTCGCATCGCGGTTGAAATCAGCCCGATTGCGCCAACGGTTATAACCCCCATAATTGCCAAAACACCCAACATTTCTATCATAGAACGTCCAGATTCATTTTTCATTTTTTATTCCTTTGTTTGCTATTCGGTTATATTTATTCTATCATAACCATTATGAATATTCAATTCCGTGATTTAATTGAAAACGCGCCCGAATCTCCGGGCATTTACCGAATGTATGGTGTGAATAACACCCTACTGTATGTTGGCAAGGCCAAAAATCTTGCGAATCGGTTACACCAATATATTGATATATCTAAATTGGAATTGCATAAACAGGTTATGCGTACAATGGTCACGCGGGTTGAATGGGAAACAACCGCAACCGAATCGGATGCATTGCTGCTGGAACAAAAAATTATCAAAACCGAAAAACCGAAATACAACATAATGCTAACAGATGGCAAGATGTATCCTATGTTGGCATTGACCAATCATAAATATCCGCGTTTATTAAAATTTCGCGGAAAAATTTCTCAACGGCGCGATGTATACGGTCCATATCCTTCGGTTCAGGCATTAAATGAAACAATAAAAATGATACAAAAGGTGTGCCAGATTCGCACATGTACCGACGGTTTTATGAACAATCGTACGCGACCATGCCTGCTGTATCAAATTGGCCGATGCAGTGGCCCGTGCACAAAAAATGTACCGGAATATGATGACAATGTAAAATTGGCACGACGCATATTGACCGGCGACAGTGAACCAATCATCGCAGAACTGTCGCAACAAATGAAAAAATTTTCTGATAAAATGGACTTTGAAAACGCCGCGATTTTGCGCGACAAAATATCCGCAATGACCAACACATCTGTTCGCGGTATACGCCGGAATCCGCCGTATAGCCAAGATTCAACAGAAATAAAAAATTGGAAACAAACCGTTAAAGATTTACAAGATTGGATTGGGCATCCGGTCACATACGCAGGTGTATTTGATAATTCGCATTTATTTGGAACAAATCCCGTTGGTGCAATGATTACATTTGGTCACGACGGTTTTATCAAATCTGGATACAGACACTTCAAATTGCGTGATACGGCACGCGCCGGAAACGATATCGCAATGATGGCGGAATTTATAGAACGCGCCATAAAAAACAACCCTGAATTGGATTTAATCATCGTGGATGGTGGGCGCGCCCAGTGGAATATTGCCCACGAAACCGCACCAAATATTCCAATTCTTGGTGTCACCAAAGGTGAAGTTAGAAATGGTGATGAACACTTTATAATGCCGAATGGGGATGAATATCGTACAATGCCAAAAGATTCAAAACTGTTTTTATTGTTACGACGCGTCCGTGACGAGGCACATAGATTCGTTATCACATATCATCGCACACGCCGTGCGAAATCTATGACCGGGTCTTGTTTGGACGAAATTGATGGTATCGGTGCGGTACGCAAAAAATTATTACTAAATCATTTTGGTTCTGTGCGCGGTATTATGGACGCAGATATGGCGGCATTAATGCGTGTGCCGGGTTTGGGAAAATCGGCGGCAGAAAAAATATACAATCATTTTCATTAAAATATGATATAATCTTATCGGTAATGTATAACCCAAGGAGAATAAAATGAAATTTTTTGTAAATTTTCTATCGGCATTTCGCATATTTGCATCTTTTGCCATTATTGGGACACTGATGTCCGGAATGTATACAACGACGCTTATATTGTTCATTTTGGCGGCATTAAGTGATTTTTTGGACGGATACCTTGCCCGAAAATACAATGTATGCACCAAGACGGGTGTTGTTCTGGACAGTGTCGCCGATAAATTCCTGATTATAAATACATTTATATTACTTTGCATTATGATGCCGGTTTGGTTTGTTGTGATTCCTATTATTGTTATGATTGCGCGCGATTTATATATAAGTGGCCTGCGGGAATTTTTGGGCACACAAAAAATATCGGTTCCGCATGCAACAACCCGGTTTTCAATGGGCAAAATAAAGACCGCCATGCAAATGATTGCTGTCATTGCATTTTTGGCATTGTTCGCATTGGGCGCATCGGTTGGCGGCGCATCAAATGGCAAATTTATGTTATATGCGATTTACGCATTACCAAACATTGGTATATTCGGCCTTTGGTTTGCATTGGCCGCATCGATTTGGTCGGCAACGCAATATACAATGGACACCATTCATAAATTAAAAAAGTAAAAAAACAAACAACCCGCCACGGCGGGTTGTTTTTTATATACAAAATCGCCTATACGCCGGAAATCGCCGTACAGATAATTTTAGAACCATCCCTTTTTACCGGGTTTTGTTTCCGCAAATTCGCCCAAAATTTTCTTTTGTTTTTCGGTCAACTTTGTTGGAATTGTTATCCCGATTTCTATATATAAATCACCAAAAGACGATGCACGCCCCGTTGGCATACCGTGTCCGCGCACACGCAATTTTTCACCAACCTGGGTTCCACTTGGAATCTTTACAGACAATTTTTTATCATCGATTGTTTCTATTTCTATTTCGCCACCCAATGCAAGTGTTGTAAACGGCAAATCCGCGTGCGTCATCAAATTTGCACCATCACGTTCAAACTTTTCATCCGGGCGCACACGAACATCCAAATAGAAATCACCGGGTGCACCACCGTTTACACCGGCTTCACCTTGACCAGCCAAGCGCAATCGCGCCCCGTCTTCGATTCCGGCCGGAATTTTCACATCAATTGTTCTGTTCTTGTGAACAACACCCGCACCATCGCAATCTGGACATTTTTTATCAATTTTATGCCCCAACCCATTACATTCCGGACACGGGGCCTGCATTGCAAAAAATCCGCGTTGAACATTTACATAACCTGTTCCGTGACAACGCGAGCATATCGGTGCCATCTTGCCATCCGCCGTTCCATACCCATTGCATTTTTCACATTTTACATTACTGGAAAACTTAACCGTATGTGTTTTACCAAAATATGCGTCGCGCAAAGAAATTTCAACCTCGTCCAATAAATCGCGTCCACGCGAACGCGCATTCGCACCACGCGGGGTTGCGCCTTCAAACCCACCAAAACCGAAACCACGCATCGCCTCGCGCAAAATATCTTCCATGCCGGCACCGCCACCCATATCAAAATGGAATGCGCCGTTTCCAAACGGGTTTCCGCCCATTCCGGCCGATGCACCGTTTCCACCGGCAAACGCGGCATCACCATAACGGTCATATGCCGCACGTTTTTGTGGGTCTTTTAATATATCAAATGCATTATTAACATCTTTGAATTTTTCTTCGGCAGATTTATCCCCCGGATTTTTATCCGGATGATACTTCATAACCAATTTATGGTATGCCTTTTTAATATCAGCATCAGACGCATCGCGCGCCACACCCAAAACTTCATAAGGATTTTTATTCATTTTAACGGTCCGTAATTGTCTCTTGCATAAATATATAATGTGGTTTTTGATAAAATCAAGCCCATAAAAATCTTATTTTTCGGGCAATTTTTTACGATTGGGCTTGCACAAAACGAAATAATGTTCTAATAATATAGGCACTATGGCAGAACAAAATTCGCACTCTTATGATGCATCAGATATCCAGGTATTGGAAGGTTTGGAACCGGTCCGTCTGCGTCCGGGTATGTACATCGGTGGCACCGATGAAAAGGCATGGCATCATTTGCCGGTGGAAATTATGGACAATTCTATTGACGAAGCCGTGGCCGGTTTTGCCAAGAAAATCACTGTAAATTTAATTGATTCTAAAACAATCGAAATAACCGATGATGGCCGCGGTATTCCAGTGGACGAACATCCAAAATATCCCGGAAAATCGGCACTGGAGGTTATATTAACCACATTACATTCGGGCGGAAAATTTAATAATAATGTTTATAAAACCAGTGGCGGTCTGCACGGCGTAGGCAGTGCGGTTGTTAACGCCCTTTCGTCCAATATGGATGTGACAATTTCACGCGATGGGTACGAATGGCACCAAAGTTTTTCACGCGGAAAACCAACATCAAAAATGACACGCGGGGCGGCAACACGCGCACACGGGACCGCAATCAAATTCACACTGGATGACGAAATTTTTGGTGAATCGGCGGTATTCAAACCTATCAAGGTTTACCGTATGGCGCGCGCCAAGGCATTTTTGTCCCGTGGGGTAAAAATAGATTGGCATTGCAATCCAGAATTATTAACCGCGGATATGGAAATTCCAACCGACACAACATTTTACTATCCAAACGGCGTGGCGGATTTCTTGGATGAAAAAACACGCGATAAACCACGCATTTTGCCAAAACTGTTTTCTGGGTCGGTGGATTTTCCCGACGATTCGGGTCGTGTAGAATGGGCACTGACCTTTTTAACCGATGAAAACGGTGCGGCATCTGACGATGGGTTCTTTGCATCATATTGCAACACAATCGCAACAATTGACGGTGGCACACACGAAAGCGGTTTCAAATCCGCCATTACCCGCGGAATTAAGGCATACGGCGAAAAAGTAAACAATAAAAATGCCGCAAATATTATTGGCGAAGATGTTTTCGATTCGGTTGCGGCGATTGTATCTGTATTCTATAAAACCCCACAATTTTTGGGTCAAACCAAGGAAAAATTGTCCAACCCAGAAATTGCACGGTATACAGAAAACGCGTTGCGCGACCCGTGGGAAATGTTCTTGGCATCCGATCCAAAGACTGCAAATGCATTACTAGAATTCGTTATAAATTTGGCGAACGCCCGCATCCGTGTTAAACAGGTTAAAGAAGTCGCACGCAAAACCCCAACGAAACGTATTCGTATGCCGGCAAAATTGGCGGACTGTTCAAAACACGGCGTTGCCGGGACCGAATTGTTTATTGTCGAAGGCGAATCGGCGGGTGGCACCGCGAAACAGGCCCGTGACCGCGCAACCCAGGCGATTATGCCGCTGCGTGGCAAGGTATTAAATGTCGTATCAAATTCCGACGAACGATTCGGCAACAACCGAGAATTGAACGATTTAATTGATATTATCGGTGCCGGTACCGCGAAAGATTGGGACGATTCAAAACTGCGATATGAAAAGATTATTATTATGACAGATGCCGATGTCGACGGAAGTCATATTGCTTCATTGTTAATGGCGTTTTTTTACCAAATGATGCCACAATTGATTTACGGGGGTCACCTGTACCTGTCGTGCCCGCCGCTGTATAAATTGACACACGGTACCGAATCGGTATATGTGGACACGGATGAAGAACTGGACGAATTGACGAACGGCAAATATAAAAACAAACGCGTTGAAATATCCCGGTTTAAGGGTTTGGGTGAAATGATGCCAAATCAATTAAAGGAAACAACTATGTCGCCCAAAACGCGGCGTCTTATACGCGTTGATTTGCCACCGCGCACGGACGAAGGCGCCGAAGACACCGAAAAAACGCGTACGATTGTTTCGGAATTGATGGGTAAAAAGCCAGAATTTCGTTTCCGATTCATCACCGAACACGCGCAATTTGTAAAAGATTTGTTTGTATAAATTGCCTGACACCAACCCCATACTTGACATTTTTCAAATTTGTTATATATTTTCTTGGGTTTGCGAACCAAAGGGGGTAAATATGGCCAAAAAGACGGCAACGTTCAAAAACGAATATACGATTGATATGGCAAAGTTAAACAAACAGCCGACAAACTATACCATAAATGGTATATTATTGCCGATTGAAAAAATCAATGGTGTGGATGTCACCGAAACCCCGAACCTTACCAAACTGTTTGCGGAACGTCCTGCAAAGCGTATGATTGAACAATATCCGGTATTGTTCCCAATAACAAATCGCGACGCCCGCACAATCATAGAATATATTGCAAGCGACGGTCACGCACTGATTAGTCTGTTTCCAAATGCTGATCTGGATATTCACGACCAAAACTGGCAAGAACATTTAACAATGGCCGCATTGGAAGATTTGCGCAACACATACGACAAACGCAAAAAGATGTTTGAAGGTATACGTGGCGCATTGCACGCGTTATCAAAAAAATAAAAAATCCCCATTTGGGGATTTTTTTTAATCTGCATAAAATTATTGTAATCCTACGCGGAAAGTATCACCATAATCAGCAACTTTCTGGCCACCGACATTACAAGACAAATCTTCAAAACCCTTCTTTAATTGATTCTTTTTAACCAATTTACTGGTGACAATTCCACCAACGGTTCCCAACACCACACCGGCAATAGAATCAGATGCAAGGCGCGCCGTATTAAATTTGCCTTCGGCATCGCGCCACGCCGACACTTTCAAACTGTCACGAATTTTGTTCAGTCGGGAATAATACGCATTAATTTCGGTATTGCTGACCGTCGTTTGGCTGATATTCAATTGATTATTTATCAACTGAATTTCCGTAATAGATTTACCAAGTTCCAACATTATTCTGCCCAATTTGGACAACAATAAAGAATACTCTTTACCCTGACTTGCCGTCAATCTGGTGCTTGTACTGGCACAAATATTCTGCAATTTTGTCGTTATGTCCAACGCCTCTTTGATTTTACCACTTTTATCTGCATACTTTGGTAAAACTTCTTTCAATGCGGCCTGCATAGTATTGACATTATTCATCGTCGTCTGGTCACAAGATTGCAATTCCCATACGACATAAATATCAACCGCGCGAAAAATTGGGTTATTAATAGAACCGGACCAAGTTTCCGCATCTTTATCACCAGTCACATATATGTGCCGATTGAAACCATCAAATAAATCGCCCGCATAATTTACACGACGTTCCGCCAAATCACGGTTATCAAAGCTCCCACTTGCATTTTGCTCATCCGCCGAACCAATCAAAACCAACTGCTCTATATCCTGCACCTGTTTAAGCAACAAAGAATATATTTTTTTGTATTCATCTTCGCACCCAGAATGCAACCCAATATCTGTCTTGCTGCCGGTATCAAAGAACATCTTTATCTTGGAATTTTGACCTTTCAAAGTCCAAACGGTTTGTCCAGAAGGATTAATGGTCTCGTCAACCTTGGCACAAATAAAACCATCCGGCGCCTTGTAATCACGCGGTACGGCCATTGCGCTGCACGCCAAACCAAATAAAAACACAAAAAACACAAGAAATTTTTTCATATCTTCCCGCTCCTACTTTTCAAATATTTTAACACATTGCGGGAAAAATACCAAGCAATTATTTATATTCTTCGACCATTTCTGCAATTTGTGCCGACATCACCAAATCAGACGCCAACAATTTTTCAATTCTGTCAATACCATACATAACCGTTGCGTGATCACGACCACCAACATATTCACCAATTTCCGTCAAAGACAAATCTGTCACGCGTTTCAATACAACCATCATCATCTGGCGCGCCAATACCAATGCGCGCGCACGACCCGCACCACAAACCGCATCATATGTCACACCCAATTTTTCACACATAGATTTAACCATCACAATTGGTGATTTAGATTTTTTCAATGTGTCCGCCAATAATTTTTCAACAATTATTTCATTGACAGATTCACCCATAATATCAACATAGGCACCAATTTTATTCACAACCCCAGAAATCACATGACCATCGGCAATAACACGACCCGCAATCATATCCGCCAATTTCGCATCCACACCGGCGCGTTCAAATATTTTCGCGCGAACCATACGCGACGGCGCCACAACATCTGCAACCAAACCAGATGCAAACAAAGATTGTGCGCGTCTGTCAAACCCGGTTAAGTTATTTGGGGACACATTAGATGTCAAAACAATGTTTTTACCCGCCGCGCGTAAATCCATTATCAATTGTAAAAATTCTTCACATGTTGCACGTTTGCCGGCCAAAACCTGAACATCATCCAGTATAAATGTGTCACAGTTACGGCAATAGTCTTTGAACGCAAATATTGTACGGTCATGCAATGCGCGCGCAAATTCAGAAACAAACATTGCACCCGACATCATAACCGTGCGACCATTTGATGCCGAATTGATTGCGGTCGCCAAAATCGATTTGCCACATCCCGCCGGTCCATAAATAAACAGCGGTGAAAACTTTGCCGTCCCCGCCGCCATTTTCCTGCACGCAGATAACACAAACGCATTTTCTTCGGACGCAATAAATAAATCAAAATCACCGGCATCATTTTTTGTGGCCGGCGCAGAATATGTTTGTGTATTATTGTCGTTTGCGTTTTTGCACATGGTCGGTGCATTCTGCGCAACAACAACACGCACATCCAAACCATATTCGGTCGCAACCGCATTTAACACACCCATATATGTCATTGAAATAAAATCGGCGGTAAATTGATTCGGTGCGCCCAATTCCAACACACCATCGCACAAATCAAAATGAAGCGGTAAAATCCAGGCAGAAAAACAGGCCGCATCCATTCTGTTTGAAATCGCAGATTTGATTTCTTCCAGATTAACCTGTTTGTTAAAAATTGCTGCCTGCATGCCGTTTCTCCTTTGTTTTCGAAAGAGTTTCCTGCCGGTGAAAGGTGTGCAAAAGCCACCCGCATACAAACGCCAAAAATTATCAAAACCAAATTATTTTAATAAATTCTAACGTCTGTTTATGTTTTTTCCTACCGTGCTCTCTCGCCTTTTCTTGTTTTGAAACCTAACCTTTTACCATAACATCAGAACAAATCTTATATGTTTCTTATCGTCTTTGATTCTTGCCTTTCCTTATCGTCCTGACTACGTGAAACAATGTATAAGATTCATTTCCATTTACAACCAAATATTCATTAATATTTTCAAATTTATTTTTTGACACGATTCGTTTTTTTGCCGGATTTCCGGGTTGTGTATATACACTGTATATACATTATTTTTTTCACACACGAACATATCCAGAATCACATTTTCGAATCAAACCCTGCAATTCTAACATCACCAAATCGCGTTTTATTTCCGGAATAGTTTTTCCGACAATTTCTGCCAATACAGATTCTGACAATGGAACGGTTCCAATTTTATCTAAAATTGGGTTTTCCGATTCGGATTTTGTTTCTGGTTTGTTTCCATAATTTTTTTCCGTAAAGAAATCTTCCGCACCCATACATAAAATTGCCACCCCAGACCGAATCAGTGTATTTGGTCCAACCGCGCGGGAATCCGCCGGATGTGACGGAATCGCATAAATCGTTCGTCCATACGCGCGCGCAAATTCTGCGGTTTTCATACTGCCCGAATTCGAATCAGCCTCGGACAAAATAAGTTTTGAACCGATTCCGGCAATTATGCGATTTCTTTGAACAAAATTCGTACCTTTGGGTACAAATCCAACCGGCATATCACTGACCACCACACCGCGTTCCAATATTTCATAATACAAACCTTCATTTTCGGTTGGCCATATATAATCAACCCCGCCCGCCAATACCGCAATAGTATTTGTATCACCGCCCGTACGCAATGCACCACGATGCGCGGCGGCGTCTGTTCCCATTGCCATTCCAGATACAACCGGCATATTATGTTCGGCAAACGCGCGTGCAATATCGGCAACAAAGTTCATTCCTATGGCCGTCGCGTGCCGCGTTCCAACAATCGCAACCGATTCGCAACAACGAAGTGTTTCGACATTTCCGCGCGCCGTCAAAATTGGCGGATGATTTTTTATTTGCCTAAGGTTTGCCGGATACAATTCATCCGTATCGCAAATAAAACGCACATTCATTCGATTCGCCAAATCTATTTCCCGCGACACCGAATCGCGCAAATCATTTGAAATATTCATATGTTCCAAAATTGCCGCATCAGACCCAAATTGTTGCAACAAATTGTTATAAGATGCCGGCCCAATTTTTGGCGACCGCAATATCAATAAACGTTCAAACAAATCTTTCATAATCCGCACTATAAAATTATTTATCCCAAAATCGCAAGAAAAAACGCCCCGCAGGGCGTTATGTATAAATTATCAAATCTTTTTAAATATCCATCAAAGATTCAAATTCTGTACATTCATCGGGCACCGTGCCACCCGCGGCCTTAAACTTATCACACGCCGTCTGTAAAGATTTCAAATTTGTCTTGAATTCTTCATACCGCGAATCGCCCTTGTTTTTCAGTGTCAACAATTGCGAACGCAATAATGCCGTACCTTCCAATGCCTTTTGACCTTCGACCGCGCCACCAATCAATTTATTACCAAATAATTCCATAGAACCCACACCAACGGCCGCGCCACCAACCGCGCCACCAACTGTTGCCCATGTGCGCCCAGTCTTTTTGGCATCCAATATGCGTTGTCTTAACATTTCTTCATCAACCCACGACCCGCAATTTATGGTCTCGCCCCATTGAAAATATTTTGACGGAATGTCTGCAAGGCTTATCCGTGAATCCGCAGATTTCAAATCCACTTTAACAAAACAAACATTATTTTCCGGATTTTCCGTATCTTCCTGCATGGTGGCATAATTATTTGTATTACTGTACCGTGACGCCCAAACAAAAGTATTGCCAATTCCAATATTATTATTCAAACACGCCGCGCGTTCGGCTTCACGTTTATCTTTTTCCGGATTCTTGGGGAATGCCGGCGCAACATCATCATCTTTGATACTGGGCGACCGATTCGTACTTAACGAAATATCCGGTGTGGTCAATTGATTTTTAGACGCAATCATTGCCCGGTTCTGTGCGGGCATAAACCTTGCGTTTACCATACTGGTCGTTCCCACACGCGGATCACGCGCATCCGCGGCCATTGCGACAACCGGCAACGCCATAAACAATACGGCAAAAAACTTTCTCATTGTAAACCCTCCATCAAATGCAATCTACAGGCGTATTATACCACAACAACGCCACAAAATAAAGGACAAAAGCGGGCCGCCCTATTTTTTCCAACGCCACGACAGTTTTGATTCTGTTCCGCCGACCAATCGACCAATATTTTCATGATGACGCCATATGCCAACCAAACTTATCATCAATAAAGCCAATCCAACATTTGTTCCAATTACAAATCCCAAAATCGGGGCAACAACAAACACAACCAAAGACGCCAACGAAGAATATCCCAAAGACAACGCCACAACCAACCATTCAATTCCACAAATAATAAACATCCACGGATTCAACATCAACAAAACCCCGAACAAACACGATACCCCCTTGCCTCCGTGAAACCCCAACCACACCGGGAAACAATGTCCAAACACGGCGGCAAATCCACACCACGCCGCAAACCCGATGTTACCAACATAAAAACCAATTAAAACCGCAATTACCACCTTGGCCATATCCAAAACCCACGTCAACATCCCCAACCGCAGTCCCCCGGCGCGCATAACATTTGCCGCACCGATGTTACCACTGCCAATATGGCGCAAATCCCCATGTCCCGTCCACCGTGTCACCAACACGCCAAACGGCACAGAACCCAACAAATAAGAAGCAATTATTCCAAATACATATAACATTTCTATTTTTCCTTTTTTCCCTTGATTTTGTGTTTGTTTTCTATAAAATATCAAAAAACGTAAACAAATAAAAGGAAAATAAAGTGGCAAACCACAAATCATCTAAAAAAAGAATCTTGGTCACGGCGAAAAAGAACGCCGTAAACACTGCGCGTCGCAGTGCGGTTAAAACAGAAAACAAAAAGGCGATTAAGGCCATCGCATCCGGGGACAAGGCCGCCGCGGTCGCCGCGGTGCGCAGCGCGGAAAGCAAAATGATGAAGGCCGCCGGCAAAACGATGCCGAAAAAACGCGCCTCGCGCAAGGTTTCCCGTTTGACACGTGCCGCCGCGAAAATGGCGTAATGTGACCAATTAAAAAATTGGCGTGCATTTTTTGCACGCCTTTTGTTGTATGAAAAATCAAAAATTATCGACCACGACCAACATTTTTCTTGGCAGACGCAATTGCAAACAATTTATTAATATGATTTTGTGTCATAAATATTTCTTCCCCATATGGATCATAAACCGCGCCACCACCGGCCCGATATTTATGAACGCTGTAACCGCACGACAAAGAAAAAAATGCACCAACCGGATCCCAAACAATATTATCTATTTTTATTAACTCCGCCAATGTTTGAAAAAATCCGCGTTCAACATTCGCATTAAAACCACCGTACGATTGTCCAATGGAATCTGTTGTTTCAATACTAACCTGTATGTTTGCACCCACAAAAAACTCCTTTGAAATATCACAATATTGAATATAGCATCAAAACAACATAGAACACAACTAAATTTTTCGTCAAAACTTGTGACGGCGGGTTCGCAAATGTTCCGCCACAATTTTCGATCTTAGATGATGCATCAAGAAATTATGTCGTTCCATTATAAGGTCATATATTTTATTTATTTGATGGGGCGACATATCAATCGGGACATCATTTGGGCCGATAACACATCTGCGCCCCTGATGTACGGTAAACCTGTATGAACCCGCAAAAACTATGGTTGTTCCATCATCGACAAAATTAAAATGATGGGCCTTTGATATAATATGAGATACACGCTTAAAATTTTCTTCATATTGTTTATTAAGATTTAATTTACCTGACGGTGGTTTAGATTCCTCTTTCTTTTTTCTAAATATGGCCATATATTCTCCCTTGGTTATAAAAAAAGGGTCACCCTTTGGTGACCCATAATTTGTTAATTTAACGGTGCCCCCCAATGTTGCTGGATACTTCGTTCTGCATCCATTGGACTTACCAAAACCTGGGGCGTTAGGATAACAACCAACACATCACGTTGCGATGCCGTTTCACGCGAACCGGACAACAACATAAAGTCTGGGTCCCCAAGTCCATATCTGGTGTCATTGTTTGATTGCTTTTCAAATCCGGACACAACCAACATTTGACCCGATTCCATAATAACCTCCTGCATAAAGCTGCGTTCTTCAACCTCGGGCAACTGCAATGTGACTTCGCCAATCGTTTGACTGGACATCTTTAACAATTCGCGTACAGACATTCTGAACAACAACAATATCTTGCCATTCTCCAAAATGTTCGGCAACAATTGCATTGAAAATCCGGTCTCTAGGTTATCCTGGTCAACGGTACTGGATTCAACCGTTGTAAAGTTACGCGATTCAAACCGTTTGATATATCCCGTACTTTTTGTGTTGTTCACCGGCGCGACACGATTGTTACGCGTTGTCACACCAACATTTGTGACCAACGAAACCTTGCCCTGCTTTGCCAATGCTTCGATAAGTGCGGTACTGCCCGCCATTGCAGACAATGACCCGTTGTTGATTTGGTCTTGGGTATACGCACCTGCAACAGACGAACCATTTTCCATATGGGTTGCGCCGGTCAACGCCGATACAGTATTAGACAAAACCGCAATATTCATAGAACTGGCCTCGGTTGACGCAAGATTGTTCTTTGGATTGGCAACAATATTCAATCCCGATGCAGAATTGATTGCCGCCGCCAAGTTCAACCCAAACGCAGAATCATTTGCGATTGAAACTTGTAATACCTTGACATCAATGGTGACCAATTGGGACAGACGTCTGTTTTGACGCGCAATATAATCGCCCACACGCGTCAACACGGACGGCGGTGCGGTAACGGTTATGGTTCCCAAACTGCGCGACACAGTGAAATTCGCATTTTCCGATTTACCAATAATCGAAGAAATCGTACTTTCAACCTCGTCCCACTCCTTCAATGTAGATTCTAAATAAACCTGGTTTCCATTATCGGTTTGAACGGTCGATTGATATGAAACATCTGTACCCAATGCATACAAAGTAAATGTCTTGGTTTCTGTTTCATAGAATACGATTGAACTTTTATCATAATACCAGAGCAAGTCTAAATCGGTCGCCACCTGGGACAGCAAGCCAGACAATTTGCCGGTATACGCAATATTCATCGTTTTCTTTAATTTTTCTGATGCGACCTGGCTGTCGATTTTGATTGGAATCTGGGTAATAGAATTTATGTTATTCGCCAAAACCTGTAATGTGACCGGTTCATTTAATAATATGGTTATACCGCTGTCGGTTTCATATTGTTTTGGCAAATTATTTTTATGTTCAACCAAAGTAGACTTGTCGCCCAACCAAACGCCTTCGGACATAGACACAGTATCACCACTTGCAACCTTGGCCCGCGGATTTTTTGCCATCTCGAACGCGTCGTACACATTAACAAAATCCTGATCTACAGACGCCGCAACTTTGGCCGAATCACGCGTTGCGCACCCCGCCACAACAACCGCCACCAACATTGCCACAAAATATTTCATATGCTTCAACATCTATTCTTTCTCCTACAATCTGTCAAATTATTCTTCGGACGTAGATATAACCAAAACACGATTCCCCTTATAGAACTTGGCATACGGTATCGGTATTGCGCGTTCAAAATTCCGCACAACCGCCGACGCAACATCAACAAAGCGTCCCTTAAAGACCGCACTTGCCTGAATCGGATATTCACGCGATGTTGCCCATACCAAATCCCAACCTTCTTTATCACACCAAGACTGCAAAACTTCACGCAATGTCTGGCCACTGGCCACAACCCAAGAACGAACCTGGTCCTGGACAGAATTTGCCGGTTCCGCATCCGCAGATAAATCAACCGTTATTTCTGTATCACCTTCGACAAAACTGGTCATACCGTTCAGGCCGATAACACCACCACCAGTCACGATGTCGCCATTTGCCGTGCGTTCAATCAAACCATTACGCGCCAAATACGCATCATACCCATCGGCATATTTTGCACAATTTCGACGGCCACTGCGCGACAACGCCAAAACATTTCCGCCATCATCTTCCAATATTTCACGATGCAACAACGGCATTTCCGAACCACGCGCACATTCGTCATCAAACCCAACCGGAATCTGGGTACCGTGCAACATATTTGCACCACCCGACCAACCATCGCGTGCACCCAAATTAAAATTATTTTCGACAACCAAATCTGAACCTATTTTGGAAACAATTTTGATGTTATCAGATTGTGCGGTTTTGGCGCATACCCCCTGTTCACACGAAACAGTCACATCGGCATCCGAACCCGCCAATGGCCACGCCGGAACATCCACGGGGATAACCGGTTGATAAACCTGGGGCTGGTAAACTTCCTGTTGCTGGTAAGAATTGTCATAAAACTGTTCCTGAACATTTGTATTTTCACGAACATCTTTATCTTCGTCATAAAAGACTTCCGATGTGACAACCTGGGGCAAAGCGGCGTCCGCAAAGCAGTATCCCGCGGCGGTTGCAAACATTGCAGCAATCAAAATCTTGCGAAACATAAGAACTTCCTTTCCTAATAATTCCCTTATTTATATGTCATTATAACAATTTGACCGAATCTGTGCAAGACCTAAAAATGCATCTGTCGATGTTTTTTATTTTTTTATAAAAATATTCATATAAAATCGCACGAATCGGTAAAAGATGATATACTCCATACTGTAAACTTAAGGGATAAAGACATGCAAAACACACTTTTATGGATTATTTTGGGAATTTTAACGATTATGACCGGGGCGATATTGTTTATTGGAATAAACGCAAATCGTCGAATTGGTGCATTGGAAAAAAACGCAGGATTTCAATATAACCTGATTGTGAAAATCCAAAGTTTATTAAAAAGTAAATCCGCAACAAACGCGGTTGCCGAACACGCCGAAATGATTTATCAAGACCTGTTGCAAAACTTGATTCCAATTTTGGCGGCATTGGACATAATGCCCCGTAACACAACCGAACACCCATTGTGGCGAACACTGGGGGGGCTGATTGACGAATATGCCAAGAACCCATTTGTTATGGAAAAATTACGCCGCGCCATAAAATTGGATTCTGAGGTTAAACGCAATGTATCAAATTATATGAACCGTGCCGACAATTTGTTAAAACACCTGTCGGAATCGGAACCAGACGGAATTTTGACCAAAACATTTATAAATGGTTTGCTTGGGCAATCATTGACTTTCTTTACCCAGGCATATCAATTGGCGACCACCGATGGGGCGGATAAATGACGGGACCAACCGAAAATCTTGTCCGCGAAATATCAACATTACGTGGCGAGCCAAAATGGTTAACCGATTGGCGCATTGACGCATTACATATATGGCAAAAGATGACCGAACCACATTGGGCAGAAATTGATTACGCGCCAATTAATTACGAAACATTGAATTATTATAATGAACAAAAACCCATTGATAACAGTGATTTGAAATCTACATACGACAAAATGGGTTTGCCGGAAAACGAACAACGCGCCCTAATGGGGATGGCAACCGATACAGTCATCGACAGTTCATCCGTTCACACATCCTATACGGCGGAATTGGCCGCACGCGGCATTATTTTTATGCCTTTTTCTGATGCGGTTAAACAACATCCCGATTTGGTAAAAAAATACCTGGGCAGTGTTGTCCCATCATCAGACAATTTTTTTGCGGCATTAAATTCAGCCGTTTTTTCCGACGGCACATTTGTATATATTCCACCAAATACAGAATGCCCCATTGATTTGGCCAGTTATTTCAGGATAGAAACCGCCAAGATAGGTCAATTTGAACGCACACTTATCATCGTGGACAAAAATTCGAAACTAAGTTATATGGAAGGTTGCAGTGCCCCGCGTCGCCCAAACCACCAATTACACAGTGGCGTTGTCGAAATTGTCGCATTGGATGGTGCACATGTAAAATATGCGACCGTTCAAAATTGGTATGCCGGCAATGCACCGAAAACCGGAGCATACAACGATTCGGGCATATTAAATTTTGTGACAAAACGTGGCAAATGTTATGAACGCGCACGCATCGATTGGACACAATTCGAGGTTGGTTCCGCAATGACATGGAAATATCCATCCACAATTTTATATGGTGATGATTCGGCCAGTGATTTTTATTCCCTGACCATAACACGCGACGGACAACAATCGGACACCGGCACAAAAATGTTGCACATTGGAAATAACACAACATCGAACATATTATCATATGGTGTCGCATTGGATTGGTCACGACAAACATTTCGTTCTTTGGTTCAATTTATTGGGCACGGCGGTAAAAACGCATCAAAGTGTGACACGCGCATAATTGGCAATATGGCAAAGGCCAACGCATTGCCCGATATAATATACGAAAATTCCGACAACATACAAACGCACGAGGCCGCCACCGGCGCCATCGACGCAACCCAATTATTATATTTGAATATGGCGGGGTTGGATAATGATATGGCAACGGCGTTAATTATTGGTGCCACCGCCACACCAATATTATCAAGATTGCCAATGGAATTTTTGGTTGAATCAAAACAACTTATTCAAATGGCATTAAACCCCGGGGGTGAAAAATGATTCTAAATATAAAAAATTTGAATGTGTCATTTAACGGCAAGAAATTATTATCAGACATAAATATGTCCGTGGATGCGGGTGCACGCCATTTAATATGCGGGCATAACGGTTCGGGTAAATCAACACTGGTCGGTGCAATTGCCGGAAACCCAATGTATACAATCGATTCTGGACAAATAATTTTCAACGGTCGTGACATTACCGGCGACAACGCAACCACGCGCGCATTATCTGGAATTTTTGTTGGCGCACAAAATGTTCCTGAAATACCGGGTCTAACCATTATCAGTTTTTTAAAGCATTCCATTGCCGCCCATCATCATTTTCAAACAGGACGCGATTTGCCGATGGGTGAATTTCTGGAAATGTTGGAATCGGCACGTCAACAATTAAACATACCGCGCGATTGGTTAAATCGTTCGGTAAATGTTGGATTTTCGGGTGGCGAACGAAAACGCATAATGTTATTAAGACTTATTATGACCAAACCAAAACTCGCAATGTTGGACGAACCTGATTCTGGGGCAGACGCGACCGTAAAGGCACAAATTGCGGAAACAATAAAATCTATGCCGGACACAACATTTATATTTATATCACACCAACACGATTTTACCGAAATGGTCGCACCAACGCATACAACCACTTTGTCAAATGGCAAAGTTATGATAGAATAATATAAACGGACCAAGGGGGGACATATGAACGGACTTATTTTATTCGCAGGTTTTATTTTTCTGCTCTGGATTGGCAGTTCCATTTTTATCCCACTTTTGGTTGCAACATTTTTATGGTATTTGATAAATGCAACCGCAACATATTATCGTAAAATTTTTCCGCGTGAACCGCGTCGTCACGGTATGAATATTACATATGATATTATTTCAAATATATTATCCATCGCGACATTCATCGGGGTGATATATTTGTTTGTGACACGCGTTCGACCAATGTTCGGGGAACTTTTACCGGCGATACCGGAAATTCAATCACAGCTAAATTTATTATGGCATTATATATCTGATAAATTTGGAATAAACATCACATCGATTCCGTTTCCGGGTATTGAACAAATTGTATCCAGTGTTGGTTCTTCGGTTGCGAAATTGGCAACATCAATGGGTATGGTGGTTGTATATATGATATTTATGTTCGTTGAACAGAGCACGTTTCACAAAAAATTTGCAGAACTGTTCCCGAACCGGGCCCAGCATAAAAAAATGCGCTATATTATGTCCAGTATTGATGAAAATATGAAAAAGTATCTGTTTATGAAAACATTGGTATCGGCAATTACCGGTATTATTTCATACGCGTGGATGTATATGTTGGGATTGGAATTTGCGGGCGTATGGGCATTTGCAATATTTATTTTAAGTTATATTCCAACAATCGGCGCGATAATTGGATGCGCGATGCCGATACTGTTTGCGATTTTAACAGGCGCGACACTAAACGAATTGGTTTTAATCGCATTGGGGTTAATCGGTCTGCAAATATTATTCGGGAATATCATAGAACCAAAATTGACGGGAAAAACATTAAATCTGTCGACATTGGCAATATTGATAAATTTGGTGTTTTGGGGTTTAATATGGGGTGTTGCGGGAATGTTTTTCAGTGTTCCATTATTGGTGGCAACATTCATCATCACGGCCCAGTTTGATTCCACGCGTTGGATTGCGATATTGCTGTCCGCCGACGGCAAAATACCGGATAAAAATGAAGATTAATGGTTAGTAAAAAACGCCCGATTGGGCGTTTTTATTTGTGACAAAATGTTCCCTATTGCGCCCCGAAGACGGCCCCACGGAATTCGGCGTCGGTCCGAACGGCGTTCGTGCAGTAGTACGTACAGAGGTTCGCACAGTCCGAAACGGAGTACGAGATCCTGAACACCCAGCGCGCCGCCGAAACAGATGGATTTGTTAATTTACAATAACAATACCCACCAACGGGCGTTGCGGAACGGCCCCCCGACACCCATGCATCGTATTGTGATTGCACACCGCTTTGATTTGTTGATACCTGATACGACAGGTATTTGGTCCATTGGCTTTCCCCATCATCATAGTCCCATTTTATTGACGGTTCTATATCGCTGCATACACTTATACCCGTCACCGTGCCATACGAAAACACCGTGCCCCAATCACCCTTGTTAAATGCATTATACATCGTTGTTGAACATTTACCACTAGAATTATTATTGCCATTATGCGATTTATAACAATACGATGTCCCATTTACATTCGCCGGCAAATATGCCGTAGTGTTCAATGGATTCGTCGCCGCCGTGTTTATTTCCCACAGCATGCAATTCGCATCTGTTTCCGGCATACCAGGGGCATATTCACTGCACACCATTTCGTTATTTGCCGCCACCGTCATTGCCGTATTTAACGTCGCCGCATCCACCAACCCATTGGAAAATGTGTTTACCGTGTTATTATATATCGGTGTCGCCGTCAATGCCCCCCATGTTATATTATTGCCATAATATGTCAACACATTTGGCGCGCCAATGTTTAACACCTGTTGATTTTTACTGAATACGGCATCTCCCGCCGCCATCGCCGTGGCCAGGTTCATATCCGTTGTTGTCGTGCCCGACAAATCGTCCAATATCGCGCGCGAACCCGTTTGACCCGCCGTGGTCGAATATGTCACAACCCGGTCACCGGATGTGGCCGCAATTTTATTTTGTTTTGTATTCATAACATTATCAACATAATCCTGACTGGTTACCGTAACGGTGTCCGCATACACAACCGGGATTATCGTCATTGCAATTATGGGTAATAATAATTTTGTATTCATTGTACATTCCTTTGATTATCATCGCCAACCGTTAATTTCCCGGAACATACGTGCCTGATAAATTATTCACACTCCACAATAAACAGTGTTCCGCCGTTTGGGTTCCACTGGTATCGTATGTATTACATGTCAAATGCGCGTTAAACGCATTCATTGCCGCGGCGTTCACATGTTGCGCCTGGACCAACGCGGTGGTTTGACCGCTGTATGAATTCGATGCATTATAAACCGATGCCGAACCAACCGAACCCGCCGTTCCGGTATATGTCACCAAATTACCACTGGTCCCCGCAGGAATAATATCCTGTTTGTCTTGCAGTGCATTGTTTATCGCACCAACCGTCACCAATTCATTGCCATCGTTATAATTATCAACATCGGTGATAATTTGTCGCATACCAATCGCGCCATCATCATCGCCGTTATCGTCATTTGGATACATTACGACATAATCACCCGACTGGGCCGGTATTATCGCCTGTTTGGTTGCAACCGCCGCATCAACATACCCCCGCGACGTCACCGTGGACGATACCCCAAATGATGAATTGATTGTTAAAACGGATGCAATTGCACCAAATGTTAAAAATGGAATCCTCATATCCCTTCCTTTCTTGCTTGTTTTATACACATATATTATGGCATTAAAGGTACCTTTTTGACCAGTACTTATGCCAAAACATAACCTATTGAAATTACTGAAAATAATTTTTGAAAAAAGTACTGGACAAAAAGGTACGATTAAATTGACCAGCCGAAACAAAAAACCGGCAAATCCTCGCCGGTTTTACTAAACACAATCTATCAACGCCCCATCATCGCGATTGCATTTTCCAATATTAATCGGGCGGCATTTGAATCCAGTTTTTCTTTGATGTCGCGCACACGCACGCGCCCCATTTCTTCTTGTGCCGCGGTGGATGACAATGTTTCATCTATAAATATAATCGGTGTATCGGTCGCGGTCGCCAAAGATTCCGCAAATTCGCGCACCATTTTTGTTGTATCTGATTCCGATCCATCGGTTCGCAGGGGCAACCCTATCACAATCCCGGCAATTTTTTCCGCGCGAACCAAATTCAAAATCTTGTCCACCAATTCGTCGGATTTTTTCATTACAATCGGGTCGCGTGCAAACACAAATTTGCGCGTTTCATCCGATATGGCAATACCGGTACGCCGTGCACCCCAATCGATTCCAATCAATCGACCAATACGGGGAAAAACCTTGAAATCGCCTAAAATCATTGTATAATCACCTTTATGTATAAATATAGGATTCAAAATGGCATTTAGCAAGAGTCAATTACATAAATTCGCAGACCTTATCAAAATTGATATTTCCGATGAAAAATTGGAACAAATGAACATAGATTCCGTTATTGAATGGATTGATAAATTAAAGGCAATTGATACGCGTGGGGTTGAACCAATGCTGTCGCCGGCGACGCACAACCTGCCCCGGCGGGCGGACACGGTCACCGACGGTGGTATTCGCGATGCGGTTATGGCAAATGCACCCGACAAATCGGGCGTAAGCCGTGGATACTTCGCGGTTCCCAAGGTTATGGATGGAGATTAAAAATGATAGACCTAACTATTACCGAAGCTTTACAGAAATTAAAATCTGGAGAAATCAGCGCGACCGAACTTGCGCACGCGCACCTTGACCGCATTGAAAAATATAATCCGGAATTAAACGCGTATATTACGGTCACCGCCGAACGCGCATTGGCGGATGCCGCCGCCGCGGACGAACGCATAAAAAACGGTGATGCAAAAATTCTGGACGGGATTCCAATTGCAATGAAAGATTTATTCGCAACGCGTGGTATTCGCACAACGGCCGCTTCGCGAATGTTGGAAAACTTTGTCCCCGAATATGAATCGACCGTTTCACAAAAATTTATCGATGCAGGAACCGTGTTGTTGGGAAAATCCAATTTGGACGAATTCGCAATGGGAACTTTTTCCAAAACATCTTACTTTGGTGCACCGGTAAATCCGTGGCAAATGGAAAAACATTTAACCGCCGGCGGTTCATCGGGCGGTTCAACATCGGCGGTCGCGTCCGGTATGGCAATGGGCGCAACCGGCACAGACACCGGTGGTTCGATACGGTTTCCCTGCTCTATTACCGGACTGGTTGGGATGAAACCAACATACGGTCTGTCTTCGCGTTGGGGTTGCGTTGCGTTCGCATCCAGTTTGGACACCCCCGGTCCAATCGCGCGAACGGTTGATGACGCGGCACTGTTATTATCCGCAATGGCGGGGCATGACCCCAAAGATTCGACCAGTGCAGATGTTAAATTAAACCTTATAACGCCATTGCAACCAATTCTGGGCGATGGCAAAAAATTGCGTGTCGGTATAATCAAAGAATTTTCAAATGTAAAAATTTCAAACGATATGAAAACATTGTTTGAAAAACGCGTCGCCGATTTAAAGTCCATTGGCGCAGAAATTATAGAGGTTTCCATTCCAAATATTTTGGATGCGTTGGCGGCGTATTATATTATCGCCCCGGCCGAAGCATCATCGAATCTGGCGCGATATGATGGTATGCGGTATGGCCTGCGCGTGGAAGGCACCGATTTGGTCGACACATATAAAAAGACCCGTGCCGCCGGTTTTGGCGACGAAGTCAAACGCCGTATGATTATTGGCACGGCGGTGTTATCATCCGAATCGTACGAGGTATACTTTATGCAGGCCGCACGCGTGCGCCGTATGATTGCAGACGCGTTTAATCGTGCATTCGAACAATGTGATTTAATTGTTTGCCCATCGGGTGCAGGAACGGCGATGCCACTGGATTCAGATATGACACCACTGGAATATTACGCACTGGATTTGTTCACGGTTGCGATGAATTTGGCGGGCGTGCCGGCGGTAAGTGTGCCATGCGGTTTGGCATCAAATAATTTGCCATTGGGTATGCAGGTTGTGGGCCCAATGTTTGATGATGTTCGCGTGTTGCAATTGGCGCGGCATATCGAACAATTCGCAAACGTCGACAACCGACCAACAAAAATAATGGGAAAATAACACCTGGCGGTGGGCAATCTATTAGGATTAGTTCAATGTACGGAAAAAAGAGCAATAAAAAAGTGGTGGCCAGAAGTGGAATCGAACCACTGACACAGGGATTTTCAGTCCCTTGCTCTACCAACTGAGCTATCTGGCCATCCGCGGGGTACATAATAAGATACGAAAAACAAAAAAGCAAGGAAAAAGAAAAATGTTCACAATAAAAGGCAAATCGGGTGATTGGGAAGTTGTAATTGGGTTGGAAACTCACATTGAAGTATTGTCCAACAGTAAAATTTTCAGTGGTGCATCGGCGGACTATAATCCAACCGTTTCCCCTAATACCCAGGTTTCCATGGTTGATGTCGCCATGCCGGGAATGTTGCCTGTTTTGAACGAATACTGTGTCGACCAGGCGATTAAATTCGGCCTTGGGATAAACGCCGAAATTTCCCGGGTCAGCCGTTTTGCCCGTAAACAATATTTTTATCCCGACCTGCCCCAGGGTTACCAGATTTCACAACCCGCAGAAGAACCACCGGTTGTTGGACGCGGATGGGTTGAAATTATTGGCGATGACGGGAACCCCAAAAAGATTTTAATTGAACGCGCGCATTTGGAACAAGACGCCGGTAAATTAAAACACGATGTTCATCCAACAAAATCTTTTGCAGACTATAATCGCACCGGCGTTGCGTTGTTGGAAATCGTCACCTTCTTGGATGTAAAAAATCCAGAAAATAATTCGTATATCTCGTCACCCGATGAAGCAGAAAAATACCTGCGCCAAATCCGTGAAATCGCCCGCGCACTGGGCGTATCACACGCGAATATGGAAGAAGGTTCTATGCGTGCCGATGTCAATGTTTCGGTGCGACCCGTGGGCGCAAAATATTTCAACGAACGTTGCGAAATCAAAAATATGGTGTCTTTCAAATTTATCAAAAACGCCATTGAATACGAGGCCAAACGTCAAATAGAAATACTGGAAAATGGCGGCACAGTTGAACGTTGCACTATGCGTTATAACCAAGGTGACGGCACAACATCCGTGATGCGCAGCAAAGAAGATGCGTTAGATTACCGTTATTTCCCGGACCCGGATTTGTTGCCATTGGTTATCTCGGACGAACAAATCGAACGCATCAGAAAAACTATGCCAGAATTACCGGCGGCAACACGCGCACGCTATATTGAAAAATTTGGTTTGGCGGAATATGACGCGGCGCGTTTAACCGAAACGGTTGATATATCACACTGGTTCGATGCGGCTGTGGGCACCAAAACAGAGCGAGCCAAAGGCGTTGCAAATTGGATGATTTCTGAATTATTCGCACACCCGGAAAACTATGACATTACAAATGAAAAA
The DNA here is from genome assembly GCA_900320405.1 of uncultured Pseudomonadota bacterium. Lineage (GTDB taxonomy): Bacteria > Pseudomonadota > Alphaproteobacteria > Rs-D84 > Rs-D84 > Enterousia. The sequence continues at coordinate 208,029 of OOHM01000002.1, read as the reverse complement.
TCCGGGATTGTTGACGGTATGCGCATTATTACCCCGTCTGATTTGGCAGAATTGGTTGATATGGTCGCATCGAATGAAATCAACGGCAAACAGGCCAAAGACATATTTATCAAAATGTTGGACGGTGAAGATGGCGCGCCGCGTGCAATCGCCGACAAATTTGGTATGAAGCAAATCACCGATACCGGCGCCATTGAAAAAATTATTGACGAAGTTATCGCCAAAAACGGCCTCCAGGTTGAACAATATAAATCTGGCAAAGTGGGATTATTTGGATTCTTTGTTGGAAATGTTATGAAGGCATCTGCCGGCAAAGCGAATCCGGCCGTTGTAAACGAAATATTGAAAAAGAAATTGGGATAAAATATGAACAATGTTATCGTGTTTATTGCACCAAGCGTTGATGCCACGATGCGCCAAAAATTGGCGGAATCATTGCGTATACACGGAATTGCAACAACGGACAATATGCAAAATGCGACACTGATTATCGCCGATGTCGGGCAACCGGTGGAACGTATGGATATCGCAAATTTTGCGGAAAAAATTATCGCGAAATATTTACAAAAAGTTTCTATACTGAACCGCGAAATTTTATTACTTAATCAAAAAACCGAAAAAACTAAACCAGAATTTAATATGCGACATCCATTGAAACAATTTAATCAAACAAAACAAATATACAGACAAAGATTCTTGAATCGAACAAAATGTAAATAAAAGGAAGAAAAAATGAAAAACACACTTTATATATTGAAGTTTAATTATGATGTTATTTTTGGTCAAAGTTATGAATTGGTTCCAATGGAATCAAGTGTGGTTCCTGAAAAATTTTTAATGGCACGCGACCGTTTAATAAAGGCGACCGAAAAGAAATTGCAAACACGATAAATAATCAAAAAAATGTCAAAACAAAAAAAATACTTTATTAAAACATTTGGTTGTCAAATGAATGTATACGACAGTTGGCGTATCGCCGCCATGTTGGATTCACGCGGAATGACGGCAACCACAGATATTGCGGACGCGGACATAATAATACTGAACACTTGTTCGGTTCGTGAAAAGGCAACCAATAAAGTATTTTCCGAATTGGGTCGCATACGCGACACGAAACGGCCCGATGCCATTTTCGGTATTGTTGGGTGTGTTGCACGTGAAGCGGGCGCCAAGGCATTCAATCGCATCCCCGAATTGAACTTTGTTTTGGGGCCACAAAGTTATCATAAATTACCGATGATATTGGATGACCCGGACACACGGTTATTAAACATTGACTTAACCGGATTGGAAAAATTTGATGAGCTGCCACAAATGACGACCGCACCGGTTGTATCATATATTCCAATCCAAGAAGGATGCAATCATTGCTGTACATATTGTATTGTCCCCTTTACACGCGGTCGCGAAATCTCACGGTCTTATGATGATGTTGTGCGCGACACAATCACGGCCGCAAAAACCGGCGCAGTCGAGATTTGTTTCCTTGGGCAAAATGTGAACGGATATAAATACACCGACGAAAACGGAAAGACATATCGTTTATCTGATTTGATTCGCGCAACGGCAAAAATGCCGGAAATACGCCGTATACGCTTCACATCCAGTTATCCAACAGAAATGACAGACGATCTTATTCAAATGTTTGCGGTCGAAACAAAATTATTGCCATTTCTGAATATGCCAATTCAAAGCGGTTCGCCCGATGTTTTGCGCCGAATGAACCGTCCATACAGTCTGGATGCATATTTGGAAATCATTGATAAATTGCGCGCGGCACGCCCCGACATACAAATCTCGTCTGATTTCATCGTTGGGTTTCCGGGCGAAACAGACGAAGATTTCGAACAAACATTGGATATCGCGCGTCGGGTGCGTTATATAAATTCTTATTCGTTCAAATATTCGCCACGCCCACATACGGCGGCGGCAACGATGCCGAATCAAATACCCGAAAATATAAAACGCGAAAGACTTGCCATATTGGATAACACATTAAACGAAATTCAACGCGAATTTAACGAATCTTGTGTCGATAAAGAATTTATGTGTTTATGTGAAGGTTCGGACAAAACCGGACGACACCTGCTCTATCGGACACCGTATATGCAACAATGCATAGTCGCAAAACCGACGGACAAAAACGCGCCAACAATGGCAAAAATAAAAATTACCGGCGCGAATCGCGCATCGCTGCGTGGTAAAATAGTTTCAGATTAAAATTCAAATTTTATATTCAATTCTAATTTATACGATAATCCCATATCATCGTACAATACGCCGACCGACGCACCACCGCCGACACCATCGGCCGTTGACATCATATCGGTATAGATACCGCCATAAAATGCGCCATCCGTTTGCCCGAACAAACGTGCCCCAAACCTGTATTTATTTCCGTCCATATCCGTATCAACATTGGCGTTCAATCCTGCACGCACCGTCGCATCAACTTTCGTATCATCCAACACAGACGCGTAATCAATCCGCGCACCCACAAATGGAATCAATTTTAATTCATCCAACACACGATACACAATCCCCGCATCAAAGACCCCCATTCCATTGATACCATTTACATTTTGAATCATACGCACACCATCAAACGCGTTTATATCTTTGAATATTGCATACGATATCGTGCCATATGTGCGCAAATAAAAATCATCATCCATATATCGAACACCAATATTTCCGCCGTACAGCGCGCCCGAATAATCATCGTAATCACCACTATATTTTAACATTCCACCATGAAGCCCGATTGTACCAACGGTATTCTTGGCGACATTTCCAGACACATTTGCCGCGCCACCAATAAAACTAAAATCATTTGACGCAATATAAAACGGCCGCGCAATAAATCCGAATGCGACATCATCAATGGCAAAAGAATCATAGAAAGTATTTATTGACCGCGGCACATCCATTAATTTGATTGGTTTTGTCCGCACAGATTTTGATAAAATTTTATTCAATGCTTGTCTATCTGGTGCGCCATCCAAAGCCTTCAACAATTTATCATTCGAATTTTTATCACGCAAATCGTCTAAATAATTTCCCAAATTATTATCAGACATAATTTCAGAATAATTTGTTTTCCGTACAACCAACAAATATAAATCTGGGCCATGCCAATCAACCGTCACATCATACATTGGATCAATATTTAGTGTTTCAACAAAAGGTGTCCCAATAATACCCTTGACCAAAGGTTTTGACCAATCGCCCGGCAGACCATTTATATAAAAAGTGGTATTGTTATTCACACTGATTGGTATATTATTATCTGGAACATTTTCGTCAATTATAAATGCCCCCGATTCAACATCTACACTGATTGCACCGGCAACCATATCTATAAATGCAGACAAATCTATTTTGTTTTTTGTATCGTCTGGATTTCTGGTATTCACATGAACAATGTAGCCCGACAAACTTCCTAAACCGTGTAAATCATCCATTGATGTCACATTCTGAACAATTGATGCACCACCAGAAACATCAAACACAGATGTCACAATACCAAAGTTTTGAAAAGTGACCGTTAATCCAGAATCAATTTTTATTTTTCCACTTAACGTGCCGTAATTTGTTATCACACCCGAATCGGTAATATGAATTTCTTCATTTATATCCGCATCATTGCCAAAAACATAATCCCCGGAAACAACCAACCCCACGCATACGCGTGGTAAGAAAACACATAAAATCCCCAAAATAATATGTGTAAAACTTTTCATTTGACCCCATACTAACACACAGGATTTCATTCTTAAAGCAAAAAAAATAAAATATGAAAACGGACGCAAATCGCGTCCGTAGTCTGGTACACAAACAAGCATTTTATTTAGTTTGCCGGATAAATTCTGCCCCACGCAGCCTTGTATCCGCCATCACGCGTCAAAACAATTTTCGCATTTGCCAAATCCGCACAGTTCAAACCACGAACAGTGTATGTTTTGGTCAAACGCCCCGGTTCATCAACGCCCAACATCGGCAATTTAACATTCATACACTTTGATGCGCAACAACTGCTGTCGACACAATTTCCACACGGATAAATTTTTACCGTATATTCTTTACCAGGACGCAAATCTGTGACATCGACCATCATTTTTGTACCATTATCGGTTTGAGCAAATTTGATATACCCCATTTCCGATGTACCGCCACGACTGCTGCGAGTATACATTTGTGCCTTCATAACATTTGACATTGGAATTTCAGCAACAACGGTCTCGCTGGCTTCATAAACCACAACTTCTTGGGCTTGGGATGCACCACGATGCTCATGATGCTTTTGCATATGATGACGTCCACCGCAATTGGTGCTACATCCGGCCAAAATCAATGCCGCCACAATTGATAGACTAACAGTTGTTATTTTTGTAAAGATTTTGTTCATTTTTTTCTCCTTGGTTACAATGGAAATTATATTATAAATATTTCAGATTTGCGTCAGGTATGATTGCCTAAAAAAAATCAAACCATAAAAAAAGACCCCAAAAATTTTCGGGGTCTAACAACATTTGATTGATTCGGAACATGAATATCTTAGAACATATATCTTATACCGATATCGCCGCCAAAATTATGCAGCCCAGAATTTACGTCTGCATATGTATAGCGGAACGCCATATCCACAGCGAACACACGCCAATCAAAAGTCATACCCATTGTTCCCATTGCGGCAAAACGTGTACGATCACGGTTATATACTGCTTCGCCCGGCACAGCGCGTGACACATCTGCGAACGCAACACCAGCACCAAAACCAACGAACGGACGAATCATTTGATAATCACCCAAATCCATATAGGCGTTCATCAACAACGTTTGTAATTTTGTATCAACCTTGATACTGTTTCCGGTATTAAACGAAGCATCATCTTTGGTCTTGGTAAATATAGACCATTCAATTTCTGTACGCGCCTTGTTGCACCACATTGCCAAACCAAGTGCGGCACGACCATGCAATTCTTCATCGGTTAAAGAATCTTTTTTGTTATTATAGTTATAGTTATGATTTGTATATCCCGCACCGATACGCAGTGCCATATACGGATTTATTGAATCCCAAAAACTTTCGTTTTGGTAATGTTGACCGGCCATTGCAGGACACGCAACAACCGCCGCCAAAACAGGAATAGCAACTTTTTTCATTTTTTCTCCTTTTTTTGTTGTTCCCAAGGGTGCATTGACACTCTTTGACAATTAAATCTTATCACGCAGATATGAAAGTTTATATAGGTATGGATACCTTTCTGCACCGCGGTCCGTGTGGCATACGATAAAAACTTGCATTTTTGAAAAAAGGTTATATAATTTGCGGGTCTTATCGACCCATGGGTGCATAGCTCAGTTGGTAGAGCAACTGACTCTTAATCAGTGGGTCTGGGGTTCGAGTCCCCATGCGCCCACCAAAAATTAAAATCGGCTTTTGCCGGTTTTTATTTTTGCATTGGGACATTGGACGAGAACCCCACGGGGTTCGACACGATAGCCGGTTTTGCAAATGAAATACCGCAAAACCGTTGCGAGTGGAAGGGGACCCATCACGGCACATTTATGTGACGGATGGGGATGTGCAATCCCCATGCGCATACAAATCACTTTTTCAAATAGTTTGTCGGGTTATATGATTTTGTCGCCTTGCGAATTTCAAAGTGTAATTGCGGTTTCGTCACTTTACCGGTCTGCCCGACCGTCCCAATTTTTTGCCCGACCGAAACACGCACACCACGACGCACCGCCATAGAATTCAAATGCGCATAGACCGTCATCCAACCACCTTCGTGTTGAATTATAATTAAATTTCCCATACCTTTGACTTCATTTCCGGCGTATGCGACGACACCATTTTCCGCCGCGACAACCGTTGTGCCAACTGCCGCCGCAATATTTATTCCATCGTTATACAAACCACCCGACTTCGCACCATAGTGTGACAAAATTGTTCCACGCACCGGCCATGTAAATTTAGACGACGAACGTGCGGCAATTTTCTGGGGTTGCGATTTTGCCGGCGTGGTTGTTTTGGTTTCTGTTGTTTTTGTTTTCTGGGGCGTTTTTGTTTCCGCCTTGGATTGCGCCGGTTTGGTTGCTTTTGCGGATTTTTCCGCCGGCTTTACAGTTTTTGTTTTTTCGGTCTTGGTTGTTGTACCTGACGCAGTTTTTGTTGTCGTCTTGGCCGGCGCAGGCTTGGAATCCGGCAAATCCGGCACACGCAGTTTTTGCCCCACATTCAATGCAAAAGGTGCCGAAAGTCCGTTCATAACCGCCAAATCATTCACTGGAATCTCATATTTCCGCGACAAAGAATACAGCGTATCACCACGCGCCACCGTCACAGTCTTTAACGGCACCCGAACATCTTTTGTCTTTTCTGGCACCGGTTTTGTTGCGGTTTTTTTCTCAATCGGTTTTGTTTCGACCGGTGTCACAGCCGGTTTGGCAGACGTTTTTTGTTCAACCGGCTTTGGTTCGGTCTTTGCAACCGGCTGTTTTACCGGTTCCGGTTTTTTGGGTTCAACCGACTTTACTGGCGCCGGTTTGGGTTCATCCTTTAATTTCAAACTTTGTCCAATTTTTATTGTATATGGTTCTTTCAGGTTATTCACACGCGCCAATTCCGCAACCGTGGTATTATTTTCACGCGCAATGGAATACAATGTATCGCCACGTCGCACCAACACAGCGCCCGCCGCCGCACGCGCCGGAATATTTAATTCATCGTTTTCGTATTCTGGAATATTCAAAACATCGTCTGGTTCTGGTTCCGGTTCGGGCACCGGCTCTGGTTCGGGCTCAGTCTTTGATTCCGGTTCAGCAACCGGTGCGGCCGGTGCCGATTCTGTTTTTGTTGCGGGCGCGGATGGTTTAACCGGTTCGGTTTCAACCACCGGCGTCTGTTCTGGCTTTAATATGTAATCGTCAACCGCGGCATAATTCACATAATCATCCATACCAACAGAACCATATAATTCCGGCGAAGCGTACACGCCATAGTCGGACACGGCGGAATTATAAATTTCGGGTTCTGTATCTGGGTCGGCCAACATCGCAGGGTACCGGGCCGATATAAAATCGCCAACCGTATCGGGCAACGCGGTTATTTTGGGTTGCAAATCACATGACGCAACCAACGCGCCAAACACAACCGCACCCAAAGCCGCCAAAAAATTCCTCATACACGAATTATATCATAAAAAACATATAAAATAAATATTATGTACCGGTTATTTCTTCATAAACAAAATGCTGATTTCGAACAGTGCCCACATTGGCACGGCCAACAATATTTGCGAAACAACATCTGGGGGGGTTAACACCGCCGCCATAATCACAATCAGGATTATCGCATAACGACGCATCGCAACTACACGTTCGCGCGCCAACACTCCTGCACGATTTAACAACACCATAACCAATGGTAATTGAAATGCGATTCCGAAAACCTTTAATAAACGAATCGCAAATATCAAATAATCGCGCGCCGCCGGCATTATTATCGCCGGCACCGGAGCCGATTCATTTAATTCTATGAAAAATCCAAACACGGTTGGAAACAGAACATAAAATGCAAATGCCGCACCCGCCAAAAACAAAATCGGCGATATAACAAAAATAGGCACAATAAAATCACGCTCGTTTTTATGCAGTCCCGGCGCAACAAACGCCCAAATTTGCCACAACGCAAATGGTGTTGTCATCATAACCGCAACCAATAAAGCCAACGACAAATTTATCATCAACCCATCGGTTATTCCCGTATAGAGCAATTGCGCATCATCCCACACATCAATCAATGGCGCGGTCAAGAATTCTTGAATATATGGTGCAACAAACCACCCCGCCCCAAATGCGACAATAAAAAACGCCAGTGTCCACAAAACGCGGCGACGCAGTTCGGCAAAATGTTGCATCAATGTCATCTTTTTCATTTTTTGCCACCGCCCCGTTTTTTATTTTGTTTTGTTTTTTTCACCGAAAACGCGTCCAGCACATCGCGCGTTGTTGTGTTCATAATATCATTGATTGGTTCTTCTAATTCAATTTGTTCTTTGATTTTTTCGGATGCATCGGTAATTTTCCAGACTATTTTTCGAATAAACTTAACCGCGCGCGCCAACCAACGCGCCACATCCGGCCAATATCGCGCAGGTATAACCAACACCGCGACCAATAAAATAACGATAAATTCTGCCCAACTTATTCCGAACATATTTAATCATAGAAATCGTCGCCACCACTGGTACTGACGGTTTTGTGACGTTGTATTTGGAAATAGTTTTTTCCAAAATCTGTTTTTTGTTTCAAATTAGCAAAACGCACATCGGTTTTATTTCCGGTTGCATCAACAATCGTCCAAGAATTTAATCCCATCGGCTTTTTATTAAATACAACCGACATATTACCCAAACCTTCTTGACCGCGCAGATTCATTTTTAATGTGAATGTATCGTTGGAATCCTTCGTATCAACCACATTAATATCTGCATTTTGCAAATCTATTTTTTTACGAACCAATATTCCGGCGGGCGTACTGGTCAACGGCACCGTTGTAATCTGGTCCAAAGATTTATCATAGAAATATAAATCCGCGCCATCCGCCATCAACTGAACCGGCATATTTTTATAATCCAAACGCACACGACCGGGACGCAACATAGAAAAAGTCCCCTGCTCTTTCTTGCCATTATTTGTTTGAACAAAATTACCGGTCAAACCCGTCACCGAATTCAAATATTTTTCTGCCCGCGCAATCAATGCGCCATCCACCGCCGCAAATGCAGAATTCGCAATCAATGCACACACGCACGCAATTAAAAATCTCTTCATTTTATAACCCCCTTGAATAAATCCAGAACACGTTTTTTTACATTTTCCAATGTATCATAAACAACGGCACCCGCGGCATATTCGTGTCCGCCACCACCCAACGCCAACGCAATTTTATCAACCGCATGTCCACGGCCACGCAAAGACACGCCAATTTGATTCGGTTTTTGTTCCTTTAACAAAACCACATATTCCAAACCACGCATTTGCCCCAACAAATTCAATGCCGTTTCACCGCGACCATCGATATGCTTATACTGGGCGGCATCAATAATCGCAATTGCCAATTTGTTTTTATAGAAAAATTCTGTGGCACCAACCGATGCGGCCTCGGTCACAACAGTCTTACGCGGTTTATTTGTCAAATCGTTCACAATGCGTTGAATATCAACACCGTCTTCTATCAAATTTGCCGCAATACGCATAACATCGCCACGCTTCGCATACTTAAAGCACCCGGTGTCTGTAATTATACCCGTCATTATCAATCGTGCAGCCGTTAAATCTGTATTCCACCCGGCCACCACCATAAGGTTATATATAATCTCGGTCGTGGCGGCGGCATTTTCATCATCTATACTTAACGCGCCAATTTTTTCATCATTTATGTGGTGATCCAATTCAATTATAAATCCGGCGTTTTCAATAAATTTATGCGGTCCCCCGATATTCTTTTCAATACCATAGTCCAAAACAATTGCGACATCAAACGGCGCGTCATTTTCAATATGTTCAAAATAACGCATACGCCGGCGCAAAGGTACATCATCCAGGTTATCCGGAATATTCCCATCATATATACAAACAACATCTTTGCCATAATTTATCTCGATTAAATGCGCCAAGGCCAACACAGAACACAACGCATCCCCATCCGGATTTTTATGTGCACATATGACAATCGACCCGGCGGCCCTTATTTTTTCATCAAAAATGTTTATCTGTTCTTTTGTTATCATATCGCGATGTCTTCCAGAATGAATTGTGCACTGACCCGGCCGTTATAAGAATTTTCTTTTAACCGACCCAACACCATCATTTTAGTATTTATGTTCGCATCGTCCAGTAAAAAATTGCCCACCGGTGTTCCAACCAAATTGAACCCGACAAAGTCCAAACGCGTGCCCGCAGATGTGCGGAAATCGCCACGCAGGTGTAATCCACCGCGTCCCATCAACACCGCATGATTCAAAACCGCGCCACGCAATACCAATGTTGGTTCTGGATTTCCCTGGCCGAATGGTTCCATTTGATCCAATTTTTTTATTAATTTCATGGTTGCACCACCGGCATCAATTTCCAAATCTACATTTGTATCGGTCGCAGGCAAAGTGCCATTTAATTGATCCAGAACCGATCGTTCCAGAAATTCACAGAAATCGTGTTCTTTATCCGCCGGCAAAGAAAATCCCGCAGCCGCCGCGTGCCCACCACCTTCACAAATAATGCCGTGGGCCAACGCGTCATGAATTATCGCACCCAAATTTACCCCGGCAATCGAACGCCCCGAACCATTTATCATACCATCTGCACGCGTTGCGACACAGGTTGGCAAATTATATTTGTCTTTTAGACGCCCCGCAATAATTCCCATCACACCACCGTGCCAATTATCACCACAAATAAACAAACTGCACCGACCATCAGCGCAATGCCGGTCGGCTATGTCGGTTGCCTGAGTCATAATGGCATTTTGTATATTGATTCTTTCCTGATTCATCGCATCTAATTTATTTGCCAAATCATACGCAATCAGCGGATTACCAGTCAGCAATAATTCCAATGCCGGTGCCGCAGAATCCAAACGCCCCGCCGCATTCAACCGCGGCCCAATCACAAATCCCGCCGTATAGACCGAAATTTTATCAACCCGCGCGACATCCATTAAAACACGCAGACCCAAATTTTGTCTAAGGTTCAAAACCTTTAATCCCGTCGCAACAAATGCACGATTTAACCCCACCAACAACATCGTATCGCATATTGTTCCCAATGCGACACAATCCAAAAAATTCAATAAATTTATAGACTGCATCTTTTCAACCAAATCGGTACGACCCGAATTTTTTAATTCGCGATTGACCGCGACCAAGGTCAAAAACGCGACCCCAACCCCCGCCAAATATGTTAGTCCCGATTCATCATCCGACCGTTTCGGGTTCACAACCGCATCGGCATTTGGCAATTGATTATCCGGCGAATGATGGTCGGTCACAACAACGCGCATTCCCAAAGATCGTGCCAAATCGACCTCGGTCGCGCCGCTTATACCACAGTCAACCGTGACCAATAATTTTGCGCCCGATTCTGCAATTGCGCGTACCGCATCGGCATTCAAACCGTACCCTTCACCTTCACGCGTCGGCAAATGCCATATAACATCCGCGCCAACCAATCTTAGATATTTTACAAAAATCGCCGTAGATGTAATTCCATCAACATCATAATCTCCATAGACCGCAATTTTTTCGTTATTCAAAATTGCATTGGAAATAATTTGCGCCGCCACACGCATATCCTGTAAAACGAATGGATCGGGCATATATTCTTTGACCGATGGATTCAAAAATTTTTCTGCATCGGCATCTGATATTCCGCGGTTCGATAAAATGTGACGCAACAATTCATCTTCGCCCGTTCCGGAATAATTATCATCATCTGCCACAACCCACGCCCGCCCCAGCATGGATTTTTCTACTATCTTTCTCAACGTAATACTCTTTTTTATTATCAGGATAATTATAATATAAATTTATTCAAATAGCAACGGCAGTATGCTGTCTAAAATTTTTCCTGCGGTCGGCACGGCATTCCACGCCGCGGTACGCAGTCCATATGTATCTTCCGTGCCCTTGGGTTCATCCAACACAATCAGTATAATATACTGAGGTGCGGCAACCGGGAATATTCCAACAAAGGCGGTTAAATTTTTGAATTTATCAATTGTTCCGTTTACGCGCTTTTCGGCCGTGGCGGTTTTACCACCAATTTGTATACCCGCGATTCGCGCCTGTTTTGCGGTTGTTTCTTCGGCGATGCGCAACATAATCCCACGCAGACGCGACGAAATTTCATCCGATAAAACCCGTTCCCCACGCAATGGTCCAAAATTCCGTTTCTGTAATGTTGGATAAATATAAATGCCGCCATTTGTCATAGAATTTACCGCCAACAATAAATGCATAGGCGTCACAGAAATTCCGTGTCCAAACGATACGGTTGCGCGTTCGGTCGGCCCCCATTTACGCGGCACCAAAGGCTTTTCTGTTTTTCCAAATTCTAAATCCAAAGATTCGTCCAAATGGATTCGATGAAAGAATTCTGGTTGCGTACCATCCGGCAAATCCAATGCAATTTGCACACTGCCCACATTACAGGAATGTAACATTATTTCTTCAACCGATAAATTCGGGCGCGGCGGCTTAAAACTGCGCACATCGTGAATTGTTGCGGCAACCCGCCCGAACTTATCACGAATTTTGAACGGTTCTTTAACATAATATTCTTTTTTGATACCGTTTTCCATTGCCATCGCAGTATTAAATACTTTAAATATAGACCCCATTTCAAACACGCCACGCATTGGCATAAAACTGCGTTTCGATGCAGAATCCAACCCCAAATTTTCCGGATCAAAATCCGGCAAAGATACCATTGCTATCATTTCGCCGGTACTGGAATTCATAAGCATCCCCATCGCACTTTTTGCACGATATTTCTGCATTGCACCGGATAATTGTTCATAAAATACCGATTGAATTCGCGAATCCAGTGATAATTGTAGTGGTGAATTACTGTCACGCAAATACGCATCATATGTGCGTTCCACGCCTTCCAATCCATGTCCATCGTTTCCAACAAACCCAACAACATGTGAAAATAATCTGCGTTTTGGGTATCGGCGTGCCTGGACAGATTCTATATCAACACCCTTGACCTTGGCCGCCAAAATTTTCTCGCGCACGGAATCGGATACATATTTTTTAATGTATATGAATCGCCGACCGGAATCTAATAATTTCAAAACCGCGTTCACAGAATATTCATATGGCAACACATCGTGAATCAATTGTGCGGCGGCCTCGCGATTTTTAACCTGACCTGGACGCAATGTTATATGTCCCGACATAATATTTTTCGCCAATATATCACCGTTGCGGTCAATAATATCTGCACGGTTTACCCCCCACGCACCATCGGCCCCCATCGGTCGCGAACGATTCGTTCCCTGAATCGCCAATTGCAATGTACGCCCCGCGAATATCACGAACGCAGCCAAAAATACCCCATAAACAAAACGCAAACGACTGTGCCCCAGTGTATTTCCACCGACGCCTGTAAAACCGTGTCTAAAAATATCCCGCCCTACTTCAAACATCACTTTATTCTATCGGGTAATTCGCCAATTTCAACAGATTTATGAAAACTTATCACTTCGGCACGCGGAACCGTCCCCGACACCAAATTTCTTAAACTTTCGGGCCGCACCAGGGATGCGAACTTTGCCTGGACCACCGCAATATCTTGTTGGGTTTGAATAATTTCACGACGCACGCGTTCGCGTTCACGATTTTGCGCGCGATAGCATACCTGTAATGCGACCGTCACCACAACCATCGCAATAAGCATCCCTATACCGATGCGAAACATTTTTTCATCTTCGCTCATTTTTGCCTGTTCCGATTAAATTCTTATCACACTATTTTATCACAAATTCTTGAAAAAACGAATCATAGAATTTACACCATTCAATCGCGCGGCACCAACATTGATTTTCAAATCAGCAAACATTTTTTCTAAATCAATTTTCTTTATCTGGGACGGCGTTTTTCCATCAACAATAGATATAAACACCGCAACAATTCCGCGTACAATTGCCGAATCGGCCGTACCATAAAAATTGTTCCCATGTCGACAAATTTGCACAAATGATGTACATCCCGTAATTTCCGTACACACCGCATCCGACGGCACATTCGGCAATTCACGTCCAATATCCATCAATATTTCTAAACGCGTCGCCGGATCGTCCGTCATATCTAATAAATGTTTAATTTTTTCGAATGTCACGATTTACCACCCACTGTTTGTTAAATCTAATTCCAACCGTGCGGCGTCCGACATCCGCGACAAATCCCACGCCGGTTCCCAAACCAAATCGACACGAACCGGTGTCGGTGCAACAACATTTGACACCGCCGATTTAACCTGGTTCAAAATTTCTTCCATCATTGGGCACGTTGGACTGGTAAAAGTCATTTTTATAACAACCGAATCGGGCGAAATAATAATATCATACACCAAACCCATATCCCAAATATTGACGGGAATCTCTGGGTCAAACACGGTTTTTAATGCGCCAATAATATCATCACGTGTAAATGCCATTTTATTTCACAATCTTTTTCATTACCGATATAAACTTTTTGATATCGCCAATTGTATTCCACGAACCAACCGACAACCGAATCGAACCAGGCACGCCAATCAATTGATGAATCCACGATGCACACATATTCCCCGCACGCACACAAATATTGTTCGCACCCAACATCGCCCCAACATCCAATGGATGCATATCATCCACAACGAAACTTAAAATTGTCGCATCACGTTTGGTTAAAATTTTCACACGCGATAATTTAGACAATTCATCATACGCATATTTTATCAAATCTAAATTTGGACGATTTTGTTCCAAATAATCAATCGCCGGAACCAAACCTGCAATTTGTGTCAATGGCAATGTGCCGGCCTCCCACTTTTCTGGCGAATGCAACACCACCCAACACGAACCAGTATTTTCATAAATCCACGCACCATAATCCGCATTTTTTGCGGCACGCATATCATAAATAGATTGAACCATTCCGCCACCAAATTTATCGGGAAAATATTTTTCCGAATCGCGGATATACAAAATGCCAAGTCCTGTATCCGCGCCAATTTTGTGTCCCGAAAAAACCAAGAAGTCACAATCCCATTTTTTCACATCTATTTTTTTATGCACAATATATTGCGATGCATCAACAATAGTAATGACGTTTGGATTTTTACTGCGTGCCGCCGCAATTATTTTTTTAACATCTTGCGCACGCCCCAAAACATTAGACATAGCGGTTATAATTAAAAAATCTGTTTTTGGAATTTCATTTGGATTGATATCAAAATTTTTATCCAATTCGCATTTAAACATTTTACGAATTTTGCCACGATGCAATAACGCCTCCCATGGCAAGCGTGCCGAATGATGGTCAAGGTCGGACACTGCAAAAGTCGACATTTCACGATATCCCGGTTGCGATGTGATAATATTCACTATGCGGTTTAATCCATCGGTCGCACCTGATGTAAAAACAACCTGATTCGGTTTGGCGCCTATAAATTTTGCGACGCGCGCACGTGCATTCGCCACCATATCGTCGACCGCCGTCGCACGGGCGCAAACCCCCCGCCCTGCATTCGCATAAGATTTTTGCAAAAAATCGACCCCGGTTGATATAACCGACTGGGGCTTGAATGCACTTGCCGCGGCATCTAAGTATATGATTTTATTCATTTTACGTTTTCTCTTGCTTTTTTAATGAATTATAATACACTAAAAGCCCAAATCAATACGAAAGGAGAAAAATATGGCGATACAGCACGCAAACGATGATAACTTTACCGAAATGATTGGTGGCGCATTAACATTGGTCGATTTCTGGGCGCCCTGGTGCGGTCCGTGTCGTATGTTTGGACCCATATTTGAAGAAGTGTCGGACAAGATTCCCGATGTAAAGTTTGTAAAATTCAATGTAGAAGAAGGTCGTCGTACACCGGCAAAATTTGGCATTCGTGGCATCCCCAGTGTTTTGGCATTCAAAGGTGGCGAATTGGTCGAAGCACGCAGCGGTTTAATGGACCAAGAAACATTGACAGATTGGATTAATGAATTAAAGGGGTAAAAAATGGCAAAACAAAACTATAAAAATATCGAACTGTCCCCAAAGTATGTTCCAAAAAAATCCGAACCGTATATGTGTCCGGAACATTTGGCGTATTTCTATCATTTGTTAAGTACCCAGAAAGAAGAAATACAACAACAAAATGCATCGGCGTTGAATTCTATTAGTGTCGTCAACAAAACCAATGCAAATATCACAGGGGACGATTCGGACATCGCCGTTGCCGAACAAGAAAATACTATGACATTGCGTATGGCGGAACGCGATAATAAATTATTGGCAAAAATAAACGCCGCATTGGAACGCATTGAAAACGGTACATTTGGGTACAGTGTTATTTCCGGCGATGAAATCGGTCTGAACCGTATGTTGGCGCGGCCATTGGCAACAATGACAATCGAAGAACAAGAAGAACACGAAAAAAGAAAATAAGAAACACACATAAAAAAAAACGGCGGTTGAAAAACCGCCATTTTTTTATTTCTTTTTAACCGTGCGACGCTTTGTTGCGGGTTTTGCCGCTTTTTTTGCCGGCGTCTTTTTGACCGGCGTTTTCTTTACCGGTTCCTGTTTTGTTCCCGCCTTTTTGGCATCATCATCTTTCATTTCTTTCTTGAAAGTTTTGATACCCCCGGCAAGGTTTTTCATCATTTGCGGAATCTTGGCATGGCCAAACAAAATGACCAACAATAAAACAATAACAATTATTTCCATCCAACCTAATCTTCCAAACATATCAAACTCCTTCAATAATCACTATTTTGCGACATAGCAATCCAAACCATCGGACTTCGCGTTACGACAGAATCCATTTGCATCGGTCGAATTCGCAAACGCCACGCGCAGACGATATGTCGTTTGACCATTCGGCAACACCGCGGCCAAAATCACGAATTGTTTGCCACTGAACAAACTTTGGTGCGCGGCACGAATCTTTTTTTCGGACGCTTCGGCGGCGGCTCTTGTGCTGTATGAACCAAACTGAACATACCAACCACCGTTCGCAACCTTTTGCGTTGCCGGCTTTGGTGCCGGTTTCGGCTTTGTCGGTGTTTTTACCGTCTTGGGTGCCGGCGCCGGAATCGGTTTTGGTGTCGCGGCCGCGCGTGACGGGTCAAAGGTCACATCTTTACGGTCTTCGACAACCCGAACATTTTGATTTGGTTGCGGTTGTTGAACAACCGGTGCCGGGACAGGCTGATTCGCCTGGGCGGTCGGTGTCGGATTTGCCACCGGCACAACCATTATTGGGGCCGGTCCAGGTTGTGCGACCTGATTCGGTTGTGGTTGGGGTTCCGGTTGAACCTCTGGTGCACGTTCTTCAACCACAATCGGCGCACCCAAATCGACATCGATTGACGACGAAGAATTGCTGCCCACGACACGGATAATAATAAAGACCGCCAAAATAATTATGGCCAAACCTATTACCAACAACAACCACGGCCGATGTGGACGCGGCGCGGCAAAAGGCGTTGCATCCGGCAAATTGTCATCAACCGGAGTATCTGCATCGTCCAAGTCTAATAAATCCAAATTTTCATCATTCATTATGGTTTCTCCCTTCATATATCGGATATATTATACCATAAAAAAATGATATCACAAAATTATTTTGCGGGTCGTGCCCCAAAATTTGGTGGAACAATTAATTTATGATTTTGTTCAACAATCGGTTCGGTTTCGCAACGATTCGAACACGCGGCAAACACAACCGGCGCCAACATCGCAACAATCAAGATTATTTTTTTCATATGTTTTCCTTTACTTTCGTCATCCCGACGAAAGTCGGGACCTCGTATTTTCAGCCGTGACGACCAGATCCCGGCTTTCGCCGGGATGACGTCATGATTATAACGGCAATTTAATCGCGTCTTTCATTTGCGCGATAAAATCTGACAATGCGACCGTTTCTTGCTTTTCAATACCCAATTTTCGCAGTGTGACCGTTTTATCTGCCGATTCTTTTTCACCGACCACGGCGATAATCGGCGTTTTTGCCAAAGACAATTCACGAACCTTGTAATTGACCTTTTCGTCACGCAAATCGGCACGGCAATATACACCTGCGGCACGCAAATCGGCAACCACCGATTCGGCGTATTCGCGATATTTTTCCGAAATCGGCACAACAACAACCGGTTCCGGCGATAACCACAACGGCAAATTACCAGATTGATTCTCTATAAGGATACCCATGAAACGTTCAATAGAACCAAATAACGCACGATGCAACATCACAGGACGATGTTTTTCGCCGTCTTCGCCGATATATGAAATATCAAACCGTTCTGGCAAATTCATATCAACCTGAATTGTTCCACACTGCCATTCACGTCCTATTGCGTCACGCAATATAAATTCCAACTTTGGGCCATAAAATGCGCCCTCACCTGGATTTATCGTAAACTCATACCCGTGCGCATTCAATGCGTTTGCCAACGATTTTTCACACAAATCCCAAATTTCATCTGAACCAATCCGTTTTTCTGGTCGCGTTGACAGATATATTTTAACTTCATTAAACCCAAACTGTTTATATATATCCAAAATCAATTTCAATGTATCTATACATTCAGATTCCATTTGTTCAGGAGTACAAAAAATATGTGCATCGTCCTGAGTAAACTCACGCACGCGCATAATCCCCATCAAAGATCCAGACGCTTCATAACGATTAACTTTACCAAATTCTGCCATACGCAACGGCAAATCACGGTAAGAACGCAATACACTGCGATAAATCAAAACGCCACCCGGACAATTCATTGGTTTTATACAAAACATGCGGTCATCTTCGGTCTTACCTGAATAATTATGCGCACCGTATTTTTCCCAGTGTCCAGAAGTCTCCCACAAAACCCTATCCATTACAGCCGGCGTACAAACTTCAATATACCCCGCACGTTCCTGGCGGGCACGCATATAATCGATCAAACGACGATAAACTTTGTACCCTTTGTCATGCCAGAACACCGCACCCGGCGCATATTCTGGTTCAAAATGGAACAAATCCATTTCTTTTCCCAATTTACGATGATCGCGCAACGCCGCCTCTTCCTGTTGTTTCAAAAACGCATCCAACGCTTCTTTATTTTCAAACGCGTCGACATAAATGCGTTGCAACATTTTATTTTTGGAATCACCCTTCCAATACGCACCGGCCACATTGCGAATTTTGAATCCGTCACGCGGTAAATCTTTACTTGATTCCACATGCGGTCCACGGCACAAATCGGTAAAGTCACGGAAAGTATAAATCGACAACTTTTCACCCGCGGCATCATATTCATTCAACCATTCCATTTTGTATGGTTGGTCGGCAAAAATCTGTTTTGCTTCATCTAAATCAACAATGCGTTGTTCGAACCGACCGTTTGATTTAATCAGTTCGCGCATTTCCCGTTCGATTTTTTCAAAATCTTCTTCGGAAAAACGATAATCGGTATCAAAATCATAATAGAACCCGTTTTCAATCGCCGGACCACCCGCGAATTTAACATCTGGGTGCAACTTTTTCACCGCGGCGGCCATAACGTGCGCCAACGAGTGACGAATCAATTCAATTGGATAAGACATAATAAAGTCCTCTTTTGCTGTTTTATATTGTTATTTTTTAACTTGTTTGATTATATTACGCGCATAAAAAAACGCAAATAGAAATTACCGTACCCCAAACGGGGTTGTTGTAGTCGTTGTTGTAAAGATAAATACAAATTGTTTCATAACAGTCGCATTATATTCCCACCCAACAAAAAAGTCAAGGCATACGATTTTTAATATCGTATGCCCAATGTGAACTACGAAACCGTTCCATCCCAACACTGACAACGTCCAGGGAAGCCACTGCATTGCACCGCCGAACACCCATTCTGATTTTTATACTCTTGGCAATCACTGACTGTACTACAGAAACCACCATATACATATTGATCTGTTAAATCCCACAACAAACAATTCCTATCGATATGCGCCGCATTTTCCACCCATTCAACACACACCTTGTTCGTTGTAACCGATACCCCCAACAAATCCCGCGTCACCAAATCATCCTTGCTACATCCATCACCACTATCAGCATCCACATCACATATTCCGCGTTCACCTATAATCCCTTCTTCTTCGGTATATGTGACAACAGTTTCACCGAGCTCGTCTTCGTTTGTGTAGGCCGCTGGTATAAGGTTTTGCTTCAACGCATCTTGGGCATCAACATAGTTCCGTGATGTCACGGTGGATGTTGTATCCGCGAATGCGTTTAATGTTAAAAACGATGCAATTGCACCAAATGTTAAAATTGGAATTCTCATATCCCCTTCCTTTTTTGTGCTTGTTTTATACACATGTATTATGGCATTAAAGGTACCTTTTTGTTCAGTACTTATACTAAATCCTAACATATTGAAATTACTGAAAATAATTTTTGAAAAAAGTACTGGACAAAAAGGTACGATTATTTCGACCACCCAATAAAAAAAGCGGGCGGGCCCCGCCGGTCGAACAAATTACAGAAACAACGGGATCACTAAACCGCTATATCCAAAATCGCGCCGAACAAAACCGCAAAGAAAAAACACACTGTTCCGCCAATCACGAACAGGTGCCATATCGCATGTGAAAACTTTAATTTCCGCCACAGATAAAATATAACCCCCACGGTGTATGATAACCCACCCGCCAAGATAAACCACAGTCCCCGCGGCGAAATGTTTTCTAACATTGCCGGCAATATAAACAACAATGTCCAACCCATAATCAGATAAAGACCAACGACCCATTTTGGCTGCTGATGCGGATTACGAATCTTTGTAATTGCACCAAAAATCACAATCGCCCATAAAATTCCAAACACCGTCCAACCAACCGGCCCCCGCAAATTTACCAACAAAAACGGTGTGTATGTGCCGGCAATCAACGCATAGATGGCGACACTGTCCCAAACCTCAAAGAAACATTCACTTTTGCGACCAATTGTTATGTGGCACATTGTTGACCCGAAATACAGTGTGAACATTGTCGCCCCAAAAATCGCGCACGACACAACCGCCCACACGTTCCCATAAATCGCCGCAAACACCACCAACAGCGTTAAACCCGCAATCGCAAGTCCAATACCAATACCATGTGTTAAAACATTTAATATTTCTTCGGCACGCGTTGAACGCCGTTCCCACCGAAACAGCCCTGTGGCCCGCAACACGCGCAACAGACGCGACGCATGTTTATCGCCCCGCACCTGTTTCATTTTCTTTCGAACAACGCGTATATTTTTGGTCATTTTGCCGCCTTTATCCTTTTAATCACCCTATCCGCACCCATAACCTGGATTATGGAATACAGGTCCGGTGTATTTGTGCGGCCCGATAACGCCACACGCAAATTCATCGCAACATCACCATTTTTAACACCGAACCGTTGTGCGATTTCAACAATTTTATTCCACCAAGTATCTTTATCATCCGCAATGTTAAATGTATCCAAAAACGCATTCAATACATCAGCGTTATATTTGTATTCCGCGTTCGGCACAAACAAATCGTCCCAGAAAAATTCCACGATTTCCAATGTTTGTTTCCATGTAATAAAATCTTTGCGCACACGTTTTGGGTTATCGCGTTCAATCGCCAAAACCGCGGTTAAATAATTTTGGTCTGCGACCTGCATTTTCTGTTTATCGTCGCCATATTCATTTGCCCAATCGGTCACAGATTTTACCAAATCAGAAACGGCCATGCTACCTATATACTCCTTGGCCCACCATTCCAATTTCTTCATATCAAACAATGCGCCCGACATTGGAATCTTTTTCGGTTTCATTTCATATTCCCAGAAATTTTTGACCGCGCCTTTTAATTTCGCCTCTTCATATCCCGACGCCAAAATATTCCCCAGGTATTCAATAACCGCCCCCACGGGCCAACCTTCGTTCAAAAAGAACGCAACATTACATTCCGGGTCTTTGCGTTTAGACATTTTGCGTTGCTTGCCCGTGTCACCATCTATTTTATCCAATGTCGCCGTATGTATATAAACCGGTGGTTGCCACCCCATCATTCTAAATAATTGGTAATGCAACGGCAACGACGGCAACCATTCTTCACCACGAACAACGTGCGTAGTGCGCATAAAATGGTCATCAACCAAGTGCGCAAAATGGTAAGTTGGCAATCCATCATTTGATTTAATTAAAACCAAATCTTCATTATTCTCTGGGAACCCAATCGACCCACGAACCGCGTCTTTACAGAAAATTCGCCGTGCCGGGTCGCCGGTCGAATACAAACGAATCGATGGAACATCGCCATTATCCAAATGCCGTATAATATCTTCCGCGGCTATATCACGATCACGCGCAAATTCGCCGTATATGCCGGTGGCAAAGCCGGCCGATGATTGTTCGCCGCGAATTCGTTCCATATCTTCCGCGGTTAAAAAACACGGGTACGCGCGTCCACTGCGCAATAATTCCGCCGCGACACTGCGATAAATCTCTTTGCGTTGTGATTGATAATATGGTCCGTATTTTTCATCATTATTATATTCAAGTCCAAAACGATGCATCGCGTTTTTAACAACATCCACCGCACCGGCAACCTCGCGCTTGGTGTCTGTATCTTCGATACGCAACATAAAAACACCGTTTGACTGCTGCGCCAATTTATAGTCAATCAATGCGCCATACAAATTCCCAATATGCATAAAACCCGTGGGACTGGGCGCAAAACGGGTCACCATGGCACCGTCCGGTAAATTACGCGGCGGAAACTTTTTCTCTAATTCCGCAATTGTATATTTGGGTAGCCCGCCCAACACGCGTGCAATTAAATCTTCACTTAAACCGGTTCTCATAATCAAATCCTTGTATTTTCGACATTCGCATTTTATACTAAATATATGGAAAAACAAGAAATAAGAACATTTGGCCGCCGTCACGGCAAAAAATTATCGGAACGCAAAAATTTTCTGATACAAAACATATTGCCGACAATTGCCCCAAACGAATCGGAAACAAACGATATTTTGGAAATTGGGTTCGGGGCCGGCGAACATATCTGCGAATTGGCAACCGATAATCCCGACAAAATCATCATTGGCGCAGAACCGTTTGTAAACGGGGTTGCCGCCCTGCTTTCGGCCATTTGTGACGAAAACAATAAAATTAAACCCGAATATAAAAACATTCGCATTTGGCCGGACGATGTACGATTGATTCTGGATAAAAACCAATTCCAATTTTCAACAATATGGGTACTGCACCCGGACCCGTGGCCCAAGGCACGGCACGAAAAACGCCGGTTGTTAAACGCAGAATTCTTAAATTTATTGGGTACAAAACTTGAACCCGGCGGCGAAATAATAATCGGCACCGACCATTGGGAATACTTTGATTGGATTACGGAACAGGTTAAAAATTCGAATCTGGTAATTTCCGATTCGGAACACAAAACAATTCAAACACGATATCAAAAAAAGAATATGGCACACACAGACGCCACAAAATATATGATATTGACCCATAAATAAAATCTATTTTTCAACGAACACACGCATATTTTTTGATATTTCCGGCCGCATTTTTTCGACCAAACGCAAAACCTGGGTCACACGCAACATATTTTTACCGAACATTAAATGCAAATCTGCATCTGTATTCCACTTTTGCAACATATCAAACACGCACCCAGCAAAACCAGAATTTGGATTAAATTTGTCTGCACACCCACAAATCAAAATAGAATCCGGTCGAATCACCGACAGTGCATTAAACACATCATCCCAATCCGAATTTCCCATATCGTCCAAATCTATACCGATTGACAGATATCTATCAAAAAACAAATCGTTTCTAATGTGTCGCAACGCATCAACAAATTCTGAAATCTGGGAACATTTAACAAACACCTGGACGCCCGCCGCGCCGGTTCTAAACATCGTGGTTATATGTTCTGCAAATTCAGACATAACCACATCGACATCTTGTTTTTTTTCAATATTAAAATTGAACCGGGATAATATTTTTATCTTTTTTTCTTCTATCCACGGCCAGAAAATCTTTACACAACCGGCGGGCATTGAAACAAACGGCACCCTGGAATCGATTGCAACATCCGCCATACGCGCCAAATCCGCGGTATCAATAATCGCATCATCAACCCACAGAACCTTAAATGGTTCAATATCATCAAAAATGGTGTCTGTTTTTATCATTACACTTTTTACTTTATCATAAATGTGATATAATTTAAGCGAAATGACAAAAAAATTTAGTAATCTTTTATTGGGACTTTTGTGGCTAATGACAATCACGTTGGCCGCAACATTTTGGATGAACATTAAATATGGGTTCAACATCTTTTCTGCGGCGCATTGGGCATACCTTTCAGAACTTCAGGCATACCGTACGAATATAAAGCCAGATTTTTATATATCACTTATTGTCGCGATTATAATCGGTCTGACCGGACTGTACCTGTTGGCACGACAAAAAATGCAAACATTTTTTATTGAACCATCACAAATGCCGCCACCACCACAATCGGATACACCAAATATTCTGACTCTGAATAAACCAACGAAACCTGTACACCAACCGATTCAGGATCAAAATTCAGCGAAACCGGTGGCACCACACATTGATGTTGTGCGCCCAATGTCACCGACCGGTTTATCACGGAACCAACCAACACCAAACGACACGCGCTCTGTTCCCACACCAAAACCGAAAATAATGGTGCCCACGTCATCTGAACCATCACATACAGCGGAAATCACAAAAATATTAGAAGACAACGGATATATCGTAAAACCATGTGCGCGTATTGGGAAATTGGTTAAACCGGTGGTTGCGTTATCATACGACCAAACCGTTTGGATATGTTCTGAAAATGTTTCAACCACAGATATCACAGACGCATTACAAACAATGATTACTGTTTTTGACGATACACTGGGCGATTCTGCGGGTGATATAAACGTGCACGGTTGCATCATAAACGCACCCAACACACCGGAAAATTCGGACACAATATCAACATTTGCAACACTTCAAGAATTCCAAGAATTCATAACAACACACCCAAACAATAAACCCGCCGATTACGATGCGGAATTGTTTGACGCCGTATCTACATATATCAGTACTGTCACAAATTACATAGGAAAACAGTAATGCAGTGGACCCAGGCCACGGCCGAAAAACGTTTGAATGATTTGAAAATATCGGATTTGCCGATTACCCAGATTCGACCACACATTACCCCGGTTGAACGCGATTGGTTTCAAAAATACCGTGGCATTTGTCGCGAATTTATGCGTTCACTTTCCGATTCTGTCCAAGAATTGGCGATGATGAATCTTGATAGAGATGAATTTATGGGTTTGCTTATGGGGCGTGAAATTCCGGATAATTTATCGATACGTTTTCGCGTGCCTTTGATATGGGGCGGAAAATTGGAAACAGAAAATTTATTTATGTGCTTTACATTTCCGCAATCACAAAACATAGACCGGTTTATTATTGAGCAAAATGGCAACGAAACCATCTGGTTGCCCAATCCGGTAAAAAAAATATATATGCCGATACATTCAACAATATCTGGGAATGGCGGAAATGCGGTATCAGATAGACTTAGCCAAATGGCGGCGAACATCGCATCAAACCGCCGCGCGCCATAATGGAACATAATATGATGACACAACAAGAATTTATTGAAACATTAAAATCGCGTGGTGCGACATTTGCGCCACCAACGCCAATTGGGAAAATAAATATTGTGAATGTGAACTTACAGAAAATACGCGCCGCCATATTACCAAGGTTTATAACCGAACTGTATATGATGTGCGGGGGAATAAAATTTGGTAATGGTTATATTTTTGGACCCGCCGAATTTGGGAAACCCGGCAAACATCCCATTCCAAATATTTTTCAATTGAACAACGAATTAACCAATTTGGTTGCATTGCGGGGAAAAACCGTTTTTGGCAAAAATGATTTATTTTGGTTTGCATTTGATTCTTTTGGTAATTGCACAATGTTGGACAATTTGGAATTAAATGTTTTAAGGAAATATGACGATCCGTATCGCGCGATGCTGGATTGCCTAATCGGTGGAAAAATATAATATGAAAAAAATATCTGTATCTTTGTCCGGTCATCAAACCAGTGTTTCATTGGAAGACGAATTTATCACGGCTCTGCATAAAATCGCACAAAGGCGTAAAACATCTGTTGCCGCGCTTATCGCGGAAATAGATGACACGCGAAAATTGGGTGACAATTTGTCATCGGCAATTCGGGTGTGGGTTTTGAAATATTTTCAGCAATGATTTTTAATCACGCGGACGGGACACATCGAACATCCATATAGATGCCAAACACGACACAATCAACAACATTATCATCCACGCATCACGACCCAAAAGACGATACATTGTTTTGTGTGCACCCCAAACAGACCCGTCTATGACACCGGGTTGTCCAATTGGAATACTTGCAATAATATTTCCATCAGATAATACGAATGCACTGATACCCGAATAGTTTGAACGAATTATCGGCACGCCCGATTCAATTGCATAACGCCGCACCATATCCAGATGCTGATATGTTCCGGGCGTTTTTCCAAACCAATTATCATTTGTAATATTTATGATTGCGTCCGGCGTTTTTCCATTTGGAATCAAAGAATCGGTGAATATAACCTCGTAACAAATCGCCGGCGCAAAAACAAACTTTGAACCTGCCAAATTCATTTTTATCAATTCTGGTCCCATTCCCGGCGTTAACATACCGGGCGTAGGAATCAAATTTCCAAATGGCCGATATTCGCCAAACGGAACCAAATGCGATTTACTGTATACATTGGAAATCGTGCCATCGGCATCCGCAATTATCAAAGAATTATATAAATTTTCGTCTGAAAAATAATTTGAACCTATGATAATAGGTTTAGATAATACCTGGGACAAGAACATTTTATCACCCGGCACAAGAACAAACGGGTACGCCGTTTCCGGAAACACGACCAATTCGTGTTCCCCATCCGCACCCGCCAAAGATGCCATTACCTGTAAGTTATAATTTGCATTTTGAATTGCCGCGGCACGCGAATGCGTCGCCTTTTGTGTTGCACTTTGCGCCGGTTGCACAATCCGCACAATCGGGGTGCGTGCAACATTGGAATTTCCCGCAACCTGAATATTTTTCACACCATATAATACACCGACCAAACCGAACATAATGAATATTATCAATGCCAACCAATTTAATCCGTTGCGTCGATTTTTAATAACCTCGGCCACGGACGCGATTATGCCAGTTATCACAAATGTTAACCCCAACGCCCCATACAATGACATAGAATTTGCAATATACACATTTTCTATTGCAATGTTTGAAATCGGATTCCACGGGAAACCGGTGAACACCCATTCACGCATCCATAAAACCAAAGTCCAAATTGCGGCGAAAACAAACGGCCGGCACGCCGGATTTGCGCGTGCGCCCGAAATTGCCAAAAATGGAATCGAAAATATCATTCCACCGATAATGCCGATACCTATGATTCCCGGCACAGTCCACACGGCAAACTGATTTGCCAATTCCGGAACAACATATATACTGTTCAACACCCACCAAAACATAGACATTGCGTATACTGCACTGAACGGGAACACGCGAAAGAATTTTCCAAACCACGAATGTCCCGGCAAAGCGTTAACCGACAACAAATATGCACCCAAAATACCAACAAAGGTTGCCCACCACATATAAAATGGCGCAAAACCCAATGATGCAATCGCACCACATAACATATATAAAACGGTTCGTCCAAATCCAGACCCAAAAAATCTTTTGAAGGCACCGATTGTGTGTCCACCCGGACAACACAATTCATCGCTGCATACACCGGAATCCGCCGCATAGGGGTTTTTATATCCCAATTTTTTCAAAATTGAAATTTCTTTCTTTTCCATTTTTTCTGCATCGGTATCTTTAATATGGTCATACCCCAACAGGTGTAAAATACCATGAACCACCATATGCGCGGTATGTTCATTAACCGTTATAGCCTCTTCTTTTGCCTGGGCGGCAACGGTATCAATTGATATAAAAATATCCCCCAACAAAACACTGTCCCCCAATTCAAAAGACAAAACATTTGTCGGCTTGTTTATACCGCGATATTTTTTATTGATTTTTTTGATATATTTATCATCAACCAATGTAATGGATACTTCCGCATCAGCATACTTTTTCCCAACGGTCGCATTGGCGATTTTTTCAAAATCTATTTTATATTTTTTCCAACGTTTGTCTTCCATATTTACATATACGCGCATATGTTTCCCCCTTGATAAATCGGCAAATTTAGCAATTGCCAAGGCATTATTTATTTAATAGAATTATTATATCACAAAAACGGATAATAATAAAATGTCTAATACAACACGACCATTGGCGGATATTATGCGCCCGAACACAATTGACGAAGTTGTAGGTCAACGGGCGTTATTGGGTGAAAACGGCATCATCCGCCGTATGGTTGATAATAAAAAATTATCTAATTTGTTATTATGGGGACCACCGGGGTGTGGAAAAACAACAATCGCGCGCGCATTGGCAAATTCCGTCGATATGGATTTTGTTCCCATGTCTGCAGTTTTTTCCGGCACGGCCGACATTAAAAAGACGA
This sequence comes from uncultured Pseudomonadota bacterium, assembly GCA_900320405.1. GTDB lineage: Bacteria > Pseudomonadota > Alphaproteobacteria > Rs-D84 > Rs-D84 > Enterousia. The sequence goes on along the minus strand of OOHM01000002.1, from coordinate 179,540 downwards.
TGGAGGTTGCGCGCACAAATGCGACCTTGGGGCGTGGGACATTGTTGTTCATTGATGAAATTCACCGTTTTAATAAAACACAACAAGACACATTATTACCATATCTGGAAGATGGCACGGTTGTGTTCATTGGCGCAACCACCGAAAACCCCAGTTTTAATTTGAACAACGCGTTATTGTCACGGTGTCACATTGGTGTCCTTGAACCATTGGATACGGCGGATTTATTAACATTGATTGAACGCGCCGAAAAACATTTGGGTAAAAAATTACCACTGGATACAGATGCAAAAAAACACCTTGCAGAAATTTCTGATGGTGACGCACGGTTTTTATTAAACACGGCGGAATATTTGGTATCGGCAAAATTCAAAAAGAACCTTTCACCCGATGATTTAGATTCTGTTATTCAAAAACGCGCGCCATTATCGGACAAATCGGGCGATGAACATTACAATATGATTTCGGCGGTTCATAAATCCCTGCGCGCCAGTGATACCGACGCCGCATTGTATTGGGTTGCGCGTATGATGACCGCGGGCCAAGACCCGATGTATATATTCCGTCGTCTTACCCGTTTTGCAATGGAAGATGTCGGACTGGCCGACCCGAATGCAATGCAGTTGGCATTGGCTGCGTGGCAGGTTTACGAAAGAATGGGCAGTCCCGAAGGCGACCTGGCCCTGACCGAATTGGTTATATATTTGGGTACCGCACCAAAAAGTGTTTCGGTTGACCGCGCAAAAATGGCATCGTATGCGGTGGCAAAACAGACATCTAATTTAATGCCACCGAAAAATATTTTGAACGCGCCCACAAAAATGATGAAAGAGATGGGATATGGCCGCGGTTATGTTTATGACCCAGATACAAAATCTGGATGCAGTGGTCAAAACTGTTTTCCCGAAAGTATGTCACGGCAAACATTTTACCACCCAATCGAACGTGGATTTGAACGCGAAATTAAAAAGCGTTTAGAATATTGGAACGCATTGCGCGCACGCGCCAACCAAGATTCATCAGAATAATATATTTATCGCCAAACCGGTTGTGATTCCATCGGCCTCGAACGCATAATCAAAATGACCAACATATTGTGTGCGACCATATTCACGAACAATTTTTATTCCAATTGATTCTTCGTCATAATGTTCGTTTGTTGCCTTGCGAAATGCGATATTTCCACCAATACGCCAATTATTATTCACACGAAAATAAACCTCGGGCACGAAATCTATGAATGCCATACCACGTGGAACATCATCAAAAATCCAACTGGATTTTATTGTGGCGGCCAATGTCACACCCGAATATTGCCGTCCAAAACGCAACCCCGCATAATATGTAGAATCTGCATAATCCGGCGTACGCACACGATGTGAACCACCAAATTTCAGTCCAACCAAAACATCATAAATTATATGATTAGAATTTTCATCCGCCGCGCCCAAACGATAAATTCCACCGACATCAAAACTTGAAAAACCATCTTCATGGCCGTCAAAGTCTTGTTGATAATGCAGATTTCCGCCCAGCACCAAACGGTCGGTTAAACCATATGAAAAATATTGTCCCAAACGCAACCCGTTATCAAAATAATCCAAAGTTGTTGTGGACAAAAAACCACTGCGCGATTGCAAAAACAACGGGTCAGATGTGTCGACACCCAATTCGCCTGCGTGCGCACCGACACATAATATGACACCAAAAATTCCAAACAATAATTTACGCATTAATTGCTTCCCATTTTTTAATCATTATAAAAAATTCCGGCGACGAATTACGCCGCCGGCATTTATTTTAACATTAGAAGTAGAATATCACACGGCCACCAAATGATGTCTCATTGTATTTATCCAATTTGGCCTGCCCCATCGCACTCCATACACCGGCCTCGGTTCCATAGAAATCCAACTTCTTGCCTTCGGCCGTATCATAGAACGATGTTTTCGCATACAATTCCAATGCGAACCAATCATTCGGTTGCCAACCAATTGCACCCTTGATAGATGCCTGGTTATGCCAATCGTAATGACCGAATATGGCCTCCAGGTTCAATGTCCAATCTTCTTCCAGAACGCTGAACACACCTAAACCACCTTCGATAAAGAATGTTGTTTTGGCATCATCGTCATACGCAATGAACAAAGATTCTACGACGCCACCTTCGTTTTTACCAGTGACACCATTGCCATAATATTCATCATCAAACAATACCAACCAACCACGGGCCAAACCATAGATTGTAGATTTGGAAACTTTATAACCCGCCTTGAAATCCAAAACAAAATCATTGGCAATGTCTTTTTGTCTTTCGTAATATCCAGACAATGTTGCAATCCATTTTTCGTTATCAACGAAACGCCATTGCAAACCGGCACCATATATATTCAAATCATTATCATCCATCTTGTCATCTGGTGCGGTTTTCCAATCGAATTTATATTTTGAAAAATCATAGCGCCCCATCAACAACACGGCAAACCGGTCGGTAATACCATAACTAAGGTCTTCTTTGATGGCAAATTGTTTCATTTTCCATTTTGCTTCGGTATCACTCATGGCGCCACTTGGGATAAAATCAATATCATACGACGATGTGTTATAAGACAAATCGGTTATAGAACCAAATTTACCTTCGGTCGGTTGAAAGAACGGATGCGCCAAATAATATTTACGTTTCATCGCGCTGCGCACCGTTTCTGTACGGGTTGTTGTCGCACTGCGCGTTGTTGCCCCACTGTTGTATGTGCGATACATCTGGCTGCGATTTGACGAAGGTTGATAATACGAACCACTGGCCGTACTGCGCGCACCGGCATCGGTGCTGTATGTCCGCGTTGTCGAACGCGTTTCATATTTTTGATAGTTCACATTTGATGGGTTCGAACGCACCGCCGGTGCCCCCGTCAGGTCCGCCGTTGAACCGGCCTGCATACCCCAATTGGTCTCTGCCACCGCCGGCATTGCGACAAACGCCGCCATCAACATAAACAACGAAAAATGTTTTTTCATCTTGTAATACTCCTTTCTTGATACCCGAATTATACCATAAAAAATTCCGGATTACAAAGAATAAATTAGTATTATTCAAATCAACCTATTGTGGGTTCCACCGCCACACACCTGCCATTAAAGCAACGTTCATTTTCATTTTGGTTGCAATCGGAATTCGTGCTGCATATTTTTCCATCAAACGGGTTGTCACAATCCCGATCTTCTTCAAACAGGGTTACCAGCATACAATCACCATTTGAATTTTCTTCCACACATTCAAAGCCCGTTTGGTGATTCTGCATACAATTAACATACTCTTCTAATGCTTCGGCGGTAACCAAACCGCCCGCAATATATCCACTTTCCATATCAACAATTCCGCGTTCACCGATTGTGCCATCGCCGGTTGATGTGTATGTAACGACCGTTTCACCGGGTGTAGATGCGTTCGTACCGGCGGCGGGAATTTTCGGCTGTTTCGTTGCGACCGCCGCATCAACATACCCCCGTGATGTAACGGTTGATATTGTATCTGCGAAGACTGAATTAATTGCGATAATTGATGCAACCGTTTTATCCAGTACTTATGCTAAATCATAACATATTGAAATTACTGAAAATAATTTTTGAAAAAAGTACTGGACAAAAAGGTACGATTATTTCGACCACCTACCCCACCGCGTTCCGCGCCCCCCCCTTTCACGAAACGTGAAGGGGACTTATAAAAAACCGGCGGTTCCCCGCCGGTTTTTTCACTAACCACTTACACTAACAACTATAATATATGTCTTTTGCCGTTCGGGTCGGGGACACTGACTATGCCTTCTTGTTCCATACGTTCCATAAATCCGGCGGCCTTGTTATAACCAATCTGAAGCCGGCGTTGAATATACGAAATTGTTGGTTTTTTATCACGAATAACATACTCTTTGGCCTGGGCATACAAATCGGCATCTTTATCACCACTGGACGCCGGCATTCCCGGAATTGCCACCGCGCCCGCACCGGCGGATTCGCCATCAACAACACCCGCAACATATTCCGGCTCGCCCTGGGCACGCAAGAAATCGGCCACACGGTTCATTTCCGCCGGTTCAATAAACGCACCGTGTATGCGCACCGGCACGCGGCCGGCCTCGCTGAACAACATATCACCACACGCCAGTAAGTTTTCTGCACCCTTTTCGCCCAGTGTTGTCATACTGTCGATATTACTGCGCGCCTGGAAAGAAATACGGGTTGGGAAATTCGCCTTGATAACGCCGGTAATGGTCGTCGCATCGGGTCGTTGTGTAGCCATAACCAGGTGTATACCCGCCGCACGCGCCTTTTGTGCAAGGCGTTGAACACAGGCCTCGACCTCCTTGCGGGCAACGCCCATCAAATCGGCAACCTCGTCAATGACAATTACCATATACGGCATATCAGATAAATCGACCGTCTGCGTTTCGTATTCCAATTCACCGGTTTCCGGGTCTGTGCCAACCGCAACCTGTTTGGTCACAACCTCACCTTTGGCACGTTTTTCGGCAACCGCCTGGTTATAAGCCTCGATATTTTGAACGCCAAAATCCAGTAATTGTTTATACCGAATTTCCATTTCCTGGACCGACCATTTCAACGCATTGACCGCCGCATTCGGGTCCAGTTTTATAATCGGCGTAATCAGGTGCGGAATATCATCCCAGAACCCAAAGTCCACCCCCTTGGGGTCAATAATCATCAATTTGCATTTATCCGGCGTAAAGTGATACAGCACCGACATAATAATAGATTGCACAAATACAGATTTACCCGAACCGGTACGACCCGCAATCAAAACGTGTGGCATTTTTGCCAAATCAAAATACATTGGATTTCCACCAATATCAACACCCAACGCCAATGGAATTTTGTATTTAGAATTTACAAACGCATCATTTGCAACCAAACCCTGGAACCGCACTGTTTGCCGATTCAAATTCACCATTTCTACACCAATCAATTCTGTACGCGGAATGTGCGCAATACGAATATTTTCGGTTGCCATCGCACGCGTCATATCTTTGACGGTTTTGTTAATATCAACCATACGCACACCACTATCGGGCATAAATTCATACAGTGTCACAATCGGGCCGGGGCGTATCCCCGTCACCCGACCGTTCACACCATATTCGGCAAAATGAATTTCCATCGCACGCGCGTTCTGTTTCAATTCCGGTGTCACAACAGTTTTGCCAAAATTGGACTTTTCCAAAAATTCTGGATCCGGCAATTCGTATTCTACTGCCCCGGCGCTTTGCGATTCGGTACGACGACGCGCCGGCTTTCTACGCGGTTTTGGTTTTTCTTCTTCTTCGACTTCCTCTTCTACTTCTTCTTCGTCTTCTATTTCTTCTTCATCTGATTCTATGGGTCGCATTAAATGGAACGCGGTTAAAATGTATCGCAACATACGCCACACGATTCGAACTATACGCATAACATCTGCCAAACTGATATGCAGTAATACACCCGCAATCGCAAAAAAACCGACCAAGCATAATATCCCGACCAATATCCCAAAACCACCAATTATTCCAGAAACATCTGCGGCGACAATAGAACCAATCATTCCACCAAATGTGGTTCGCGGTGCAATCAAGCCAAAACCTGCGGCCCCCAAACACACACCAACAAAACCACGCAAAATATTATATTCCGGGGTCGAATCGGCACCCCGCCCAATCAACAATGTAAGACCATACCGCGCAAGGCACATCAACACAAAGATTGCCGGCACAAACCCAACGGCATAGCGCAATGCCCCGACAATATTACCCATTATGGATTGGTTACCAAAATTACCCGCGACCGAAATACCATCTAAATACGGATTATGAAAAACCAAAGCCAAAATAGCCCACGTCGCGACCAAGAAAACAACAATACCAAACAACTTGCCAATTATGGCCTTTAATGCACCAGACATACTGTCGGGCAAAAATTTGGATTGTTTGCTCATATCATTGGCATTCTATCACAAAAAAAACAAAAATAACAGTCCACCATATTATTTATTTAATCGGCGCACCATCCACGCATGAACAATATCGGCACACATTACACCCCAAACCGCGCCGAATATAACATCCGATGGCCAATGCACTCCCGCACACACGCGCGAAAACGCAATTAATATCGCAAAAGACCAAGTAAACCATTTCGCACGCGGTGCCAACATTCCAATCATAACCAACCCGGCAAAAGATGCCAATGCATGTCCCGACGGCATCGAATGAAAGGCCATATCACCGGTAAACGGGAAAAAACCGGTCATCCCAATTGCTTCATAAAATATCGGGCGCGCACGACCAATTACAAATTTTAACACTGCACCGGTAGAGGTCGCCAAAAACACCGACGAAAAAATCCAAAATGCATAACTGCTTTTAATTTTATTATAGAAATCTTTAAAACTGAATTTGGGTTTTGTTTGAATACTTTTTTTAATATAGAAAACCATCAACACAATTAATGATACAACCAACCAATTTTTGGCCGAAAAAATTGTGCCCAACACAGCCCAAATTTTATAATCAAAATGACGCAAAAAATTGAATACCGGAATATCAAACCAAAACACGCCCATCAAAATCAACACCACCGTAATAATGGCGCCCATCAAAATTCTATATAAACCCAACTTGTTTTTTTTGGTTAGAAACATTTTTATTTCCTTTGTTTTAATTACTAAGATTTAACAAACGACTGTAAACTTTCGGGTCTGTTAACAATTGCACGGCCACCGAACGCGACAATAAATCTTCGTCTTCACCACTGGTGATTGTTGGACATCCGCGACGCACCGATTCCGCATCAACATTTTTTTCACCGTTAAAATCACGCGCCTTGAAATCGTGATTTATCACATTCAAGAAGAATGCACTTTGTTGTCCCGATGTTCGTATATTCGACAAACACACCAACGGGAACACACCGCGCCCATCCAATGCACGCCCATCGGTTGCCTTGATAGATTTATTCATCAATTCCAACACGGCACCATTTTTCAAATTTACGCGTGATGCGATTCGCGCATTTCCCGCCGTCGGTGTTCCAATTAAAACACCACGACCATTTTCATAGAACGCATTTGCAACGGCCTCGGCGGTGCCACGTGTCATATTAGATACAACAACAACAACCGGTGCATCGGTCAACGCCCCACCCGCCGGCACAATTTCTAATTCTTCACCGGCCGTTTCAACTATTCGCATTATCGGTTTAGATCCTATAAAAAGTCCCGCCAATTTTGCCGCCGCGCGTTCATCGTCGCCAAACGCAGAACGCAAATCTAAAATTACCCCTGACAGATTTTGATGTTCATTCAATGCCTCGTTCACAATTGAAACACTGTTATTTGAAATACGGTTTACAACTATCTCTAAAATGCCACCGTTATCATCATCCATAAATATAACATCTGTATCCGCCAAAACAATCGTTGCACGACGCACCACAACACGACGCGCCCCACCCGGCGTCATCAATGTCATTTTCAGTGTTCCCGAATTAAATCCGGACATCATTGCCGCCAACACCGAATCGGACAATTCGGAAACCAATGTACCATTTATTTCGCCAATCAAATCACCGGTCGATATTCCGGCATTGTCCGCCGGCGATCCCTTGTACACACCCAACACCCGAAAGTTTCCACGTTCGTCACGTGCGCCTTCGATACCGACACTGGTAAGAATTCTTCCATCATCGGTGACAGACGCATCGGTCGAAAAAACATATCGACCATTTTCATCAATTCCGCGCATTAAACCATCCACCACCGCACGGTAAATTTCACTGTCCGACGCAGAATGCAGACGCGCATCACGTTCACGCAATTTCAAAATCAGTGCGGTTGTAATTTCACCAAACGCATCCCAATCACGCGCGGCCGGACGCGGATAGTTTGCAACGATACTGTCGCCCCAAACCAAAACCACCCGTTCATCGGTGGCGGCGATATGCGCATTTGTGTTCAAATTTTCCAAACTTTCGATTGCGACATTTATACTTTTTCCGCCCCACTTTACACCATCTAATTTTTCATAAATTTCGGCAAAGTCGCGCGACATCTGGACAACATTTATGCCATCCTGAATTGGTTCATCTTCAAAGAACAAATCGCCCGCATACGCACCAACGGCGGATAATAATATTCCACAAACAAATGTTATTATTTTTATCATACGTTTCCCCTCCCTTGGTCGTTTGCCCACAAACCGCACAGATATCAATATTTGGTTTCGCGCAGGTTAAAGTGATACAAAATAACGTTTGATATATACATACTGGTCAATGTTCCCATAATTATCGAGAATGTCATCGCAATCGCAAAATCACGCAACGCCATTCCCCCGAACACAAACAACCCCAACAACGCCAATATGGTTGTGATACTGGTCATAATTGTACGCGACAACATTTCGTTGACCGACAAATCAATCAAATCATCCATCGGCATCTTGTGATACTTTTTAATATTTTCATCGATTCGGTCATAGTTCACAACTTTATCATTGATGGAATATCCCACACCCATAAGGACGACCGCAATCGCCGTTTGGTTAAATTCCAAACCAACAATTGAAAAGAAACCAAACATCAACACAAAGTCAAAAATCAACGACACAAAAGACCCAACGGCATATCCGCCACGATAACGAATCCATATATAAACCGCCATCAATATAAACGATACCAATACGGCCAATATACCACCGCGTACCAATTCGCCACCAATTTTCGGTCCAACAATTTGAACCTGGGAATATTCAACGCGGTTGCCCAAAATATCCTTGATTTCACGCACACGCGTATTTTGTTCGGCATCGGTTGCACCACGCGGCAGACCAACACGAATCAAAATAGAATCATTATCAACCGATTGCAATTCCGGTTTGAATGCCGCCAAATCGTGACGCATTTTATCAACGGTATAACCCGCATCCACCGATTTTACCTCCATCGAAATACCACCGGCAAAATCGATACCATAATTCAAACCTTTGAACACCAACGATAAAATCGACAACAAAATCAACGCACCAGAAATCCAGTAAGACAATTTACGATACTTCATAAAATGTAATGTCATAACACAACCCTTTACTTTTTAATTCTTACATAACCAATTTTTTTATTTTTGCCGCCCATATACCAATCAATCAGCACACGCGACAACATTAAACATGTGAACAGCGTTGTCATAACACCAATGGACAGTGTCACCGCGAACCCACGAATTGGACCTGCACCAAATTGGAACAAAATCAACGCACAAATCAAATTGGTCAATTCACCGTCCAAAACGGTTTTCATTGAACGATTAAATCCGGAATCCACCGCACGCAAAGGCGTTGCACCCGAACGCATTTCATCGCGTATACGTTCAAACGGTAATATGTTCGCGTCCACCGCCATACCCAATGTCAACACGATACCGGCGATACCGGGCAATGTCAATGTTGCACCCATCAATGCAGACATACCGATAATCATCGCCAAATTGACCAACAATACAATATCTGCGATTAAACCAAATGCGCGATATACCGCAATCATAAATAACAACACCAACAACACACCAATTGCGGACCCAACCTTGCCTTGGGCAATCGTGTCGGCACCCAAACCGGCACCGACGGTGCGTTCTTCGATAACCTGCAACGGCGCCGGCAACGCGCCACTGCGCAACAGAACGGCCAAATCTTTTGCACCCTGTAAAGTGAAGCCACCAGAAATCTGGCCACGGCCACCCGGAATCGGTTCACGAATTGTTGGCGCCGATAAAACTTTGCCGTCCAACACAATTGCGAAGCGTTCGTTTACGTGTTCTGTGGTCAGTTTCGCAAACCGACGCGCCCCCGCCGTATCAAAAACGGTTGTCACAACCGGCATATTGTTTTGGTCAAAGTCTGCCTGGGAATCTTTCAAACTTTCACCTGAAACCTCGACATGCGAATAAACCGGAATCTTATTCCACCCCGCATCCATATACGGCAAAAATTCTGTTCCCGCGGGCGCGACCCCAGATGCCAATTGTTCCGGTGTCACATTTTCATTTACCAAATGGAAAGTCATTTTTGCGGTTTGCCCAATCAATTCTTTAATATGTTCGGGATTATCAACACCAGGCAATTGCACCAAGATATACTTTCCGCCCTGGCTTTGAATAGACGGTTCTTTGGTCCCCAGCGCATCGATACGACGACGCACAATTTCTATACTGCGCGCCAACGCGTCGGCGGTCATTTCTTCGCGTTGTTTATCAGAATAAGACAGCGTTATTGTCCGCCCCGATGTAGAAACATCAACTGTGTTTCCAAACACACTTTTCAAACGCCCCTTGGCACGCGACATATCTTCGCCTTCACGCAGGGTTAACGACACCACGCCATCATTATTACGCAGGTTCGAAAACCGAATCACGCCCTTTGACCGGTCAATCATCGCACTGCGGACTTCGTCATACAATTGCACGGATTTTTCTTGGAACATTGTTGCGGTATCAACCTCTAACAACAATTGTGCACCACCCTTTAAATCCAAACCCAAAGATATTGGATGCATCCACGACGGAAAATATTTTGCGGCCCCCGGCAACATTGTTGGCACGGCCAACAACACACCAAATACCGCCACAAAAATAATCAGCAATTTTTTCAACATAACATACACCCCCGATTATTTTTCAACCGCACCGATGGCGTTTTTATTTACTTCGATAACAACGCCTTTGGCAATTTCCATCTCGATTTTATCGTTTTCGATTTTCTTTACTTTGCCATAGATTCCGGCAGCCATAACACGATCACCAACCTTAATAGAATCAATCATTTTTTGATATTCGGCCATACGTTTTTTATTTGGTCGCACCATAAGGAAATATACGATTGCGAATACAACCAAACAGTACACGAACAGGGTTCCCCAACCGCCACCTTGCGCGGCGACATTTCCAGAATTTGCGACAGAATCAACGACCTGAACTTCTTCCATATGTTTTCTCCTTTTTATTATTTATGCGCTCAGAATAGAAAAAAAAGCCCAAAAAGTAAAGGGAAAAGTGGCGGGATGGCGATAATCTGGAATTTATTTTGCAATAAAAAAACGGGCGCGCCCGTCTTCACTATCACCCCGTCGCGATTGGTTGCGAACGCAAATCCCCACCAACACCTATCTTTCAAACCAAGTATCTATTTCCGTCAACGGGATAAATTTATACACCGGGCGGCCGTGATTACATTCACCACCGTGTTCGGTGCGTTCAATATCACGCAACAAAGCGTCCATTTGTTCAAAATTTAATTTTTGCCCCGCACGCACCGAATGATGACACGCGTGGTTTGCCAATTTCAAATGCAATTTTTCATTTAATTGTGCAGAATGACCGTATGCACGAACCTCGTCCGCGATATCGTGTAAAACATTCGCCCAATTCATATCCCAATCCGCCGGTTTTTCAAAAATCGCAATGGCGTCATCGCCAAACGCATCCACCGCCAAACCGGATGCACGCATTTCATCCGCAACCGATAAAATTGCCACAACATCTTCGGCACGCATTTGAACAACAATCGGTGTCAATAAAGGTTGTGATTTTATTTCGTGTTTGCGCATTTTTTCATATGTTATGCGTTCGTGCGCGGCGTGTTGGTCAACAACAACCAAACTGTCCGCCGTCGCCGCCAATATATATTTATTTGCAATTTGCCCAACCACGCGCCCCAAGGGTCGATTTTCAAAAATATCGTCCACATTTGTATCCGTCCGTGGCACGGCGTGCACCGATACAGAATTATCAAAGTCCGGATTTTTATTTTCTGTAAAAAATCCACTGTTTACCGGCCGTGGTTGAAACACCGCCGACACCGACCGATTTATATGCGCGTTCGTATTTGAACCAAACGATTCGCGAAAATACATTTTGCCGTCATTCGCAACGGGCGCATTCGGCACCATTGTTTTTGCCAAAACTTCACGCAGACTTTTTATAATAAATGCGCGCACGTGATTCGGTTCTAAAAAATGCACTTCGGTTTTTGTGGGCGAAACATTTACATCAACCATTTCGTTCGGCAAATTCAAATATAACGCGCACAGCGGAAATTCCCGTGCATGCATAACATCCATATATGCCGCACGCAACGCACCAACCAAAACTTTATCTTTGACCGGCCGGCCATTTACAAACAAGAATTGATCCACAGACGATGCGCGCCGCAATGTTGGGTCGGAAATATACCCCGACAATTTCATACCCGACGCCGACCCAGATTCTGTATCAACCGGCAACATACGGCCACGCACATCTTCACCCATAACGGCAACTATGCGTTCCATCAAATCTTGATTTTTTGGAAATCGCCATTTGTTATTCAAAACAAAACCGACATCCGTTCGCGCCAAGGCCAGGCGTTTTACAACATCCAATATTGACATCGTTTCCGCACGATCACCCCGCAAAAACTTTAATCGCGCCGGTGTTTTTGCAAATAAATTTTGCACGCGAATTCGCGTACCACTTTGCCAATCAGACGGTCGAACATCGCCGGTATTACAATCCAAATGCCAACCGTTCGAATCGGCACCATTACATGTATCGATTGTCATATCGGACACAGACGCGATTGATGGTAATGCCTCGCCCCGGAAACCCATAAAGTTTATATTCAACAAATTATCATCGGGCAATTTAGATGTTGCATGTCGTTGAATGCATTTTTCCAAATCATCACGCGACATTCCGCCGCCATTATCAACAATGTTTATCAATGTACGCCCGCCATCGACAACATCAATGATAATCTGGTCCGCACCCGCATCCAATGCGTTTTCGACCGTTTCTTTGACAACGCTTGCGCCATTTTCAACCACTTCACCGGCGGCAATTTGATTGACCAAATAATCAGGCAACAAACGAACAGACAAATTTAATCCTTATTCTTTGAATTTAATATCCAATATTTCATACTCGCGTTCACCGGATGGCAACCGCACAACGCATGTATCACCAACACATCGTCCAATTAACGCACGCCCCACCGGCGAAGTACACGATATAACCTGTTTTCCATCCGATTCTATATCGGACAAAATGCGACATTGCATACGATTTCCATTTTCATCTTCGCACAAAACGCGCGCGCCAAAAACGACCCGGTCCCCCGACAAGTTATCAACATCAATCACCGACGCATTGTTTATAAAATTTTCAATGTATTGAATGCGTTTGTCTATTTCGCGTTGTCTTTCACGGGCGGCACTGTAATCGGCGTTTTCCGATAAATCGCCCAATGAACGCGCCCATTGGACAACCTTTAATATTTCCGGACGTTCCACTTCCTGTAATTGTTTCAATTCTTTGACCAAGGCCTCAAATCCTTGTCTTGAAATTGGTTTCTTATCCATTTCTGTACTTCCTATTATTTTTATGTGGATATTATAAATATTCATTTTAATTTTGCAATTGGGAATTAAACAGGCTATAATTTTCTGATTGATATCAATAAATTAAAAAACAAATGGCTAAAACAAGAATCTTATCACGATTTTTATTCCGCCGATTTTTCGGTGGCGTGGGATTGGTGTTGTTGGTTGTATGCGGAATTATCTTTGCCGTCACATTTGTAGAACGTTTGCCCAGCAATCCAACAATATTTGCCGCATTGAATGATGCATGGGTTCGTTTGATTGAATATGTGCCACTGTTTTTACCATTGGCGGTATTTATGGGAACATTGGTCGCGTACTATACCCTTACCCGTTCCAGCGAAGGCGTTATTATATCCGCCGCGGGTCTGTCGCCATATCAAAAGGCCCGACCATTTCTGTTGGGGGCGTTTTTAATCGGTGTATTCGCAACAACCGTAATAAACCCGTACGCGGTAAAATTGGGTTCAGAAAACATCACAGACGAAAAATTGAAATTGGTTGACGATGCGATATGGTTGCGCGAATCTTCGGACAACGGGTACATAACGATGGTCGCAAAAAATATGAAGAAAGATGGCGACAACCTTGTGTTTTTTAATACAACAATATATGTTCAAAACACCGAATTCAAATTAAATAATCGTATCGATACAGATAAAATAACATTATCCGAAACCGGGTTAGAAACCACACGCGCAACCATATTGGATGACAACGGTAAAACCCACATTGGTGCGTGGCGTATCGACACACGCATCACACCACAAACCGTACTGGACCGATATTTGCAACCCGACCAAATATCCTTCTGGAAATTACCGGCGTTCATAACAAAAATGTCGGACATTGGTATTTCCGTACGTGGACATTTGGTTCAATTTTGGACACTGCTGTTTTTGCCGTTAACAATGATTGCGATGGCAACATTGGGCGCGGCATTTTCGCAAACCCGTCAACGCCGCAACCACAGTTTTGGACTTAAATTCAGTCTTGGAATATTAACATGTTTTGTATTATACTTTCTGTTGAACATATTTAGTGTTTTGGGCGCGAACGGAACATTACCAACATTATTGGCCATTATTGCACCACCCCTTATTATTATATCTGCATCCGGGGTATTTATCGCAAGTTTTGACACCATATAAAACCAAAAGGAGGCATTATGCCATTACGCAAGAAAAATACCGTACGCAACAAAGTTATTATGTGGACACTTATCATTATATTGTTGATTTTAATGATAATATATTTTCCACCGACCCAACATGTTACCGAAGTCGTTTTATATCAATAATCAAACATAGACAATGAAATACATTGATATATTTTTAGAAGCCATGTCCGCCGAAAAGGGCCGCAGTCGAAATACACTTTCGGCATACGCGAACGATTTGAATCACGCAGACGCGGCGTTGCCAAATGGTTTATTGAACGCAACCGAAACCGATATACAATCATACCTGGGCGATGCAAATATATGCGCATCATCGGTTGCCCGGCGGGCAAGTGCCCTGCGCAGTTTTTATAAATTTTTAATGTTGGAAAAAATTATCGATACAAATCCAACAACCAACCTGGAATTACCGAAACGCGCGAAATCATTACCAAAATTATTAACACTTGAAGAAATAGAATTATTAATATCGTCCGCGGGCGACATTCGCACATCGGTACGCCTGCGCGCAATGATTGAATTATTGTATGCGTCGGGACTGCGCGTTTCCGAACTGTGTGAATTACCAATGACGGCAAACCTTGGTGACCGATTATTGATTCACGGCAAAGGCGCCAAAGAACGTATTGTTCCGGTGCACGAATCTGCACGACACGCATTGGAAAAATGGTTGAACATTCGCGGTGATGTCGATTCAAAATATGTATTTCCATCAAATTCCAAATCGGGCCACATCACGCGCGACGGTTTTTTCAAGATATTAAAAAAATGTGCGGTATTGGCCGGAATTGACCCGCGACGCGTGACCCCGCATGTATTGCGACATTCGTTCGCGTCACATCTTCTTGCACACGGCGCAAACCTGCGTGCAATACAAACAATGTTGGGGCACGAAGATATTTCCACAACGCAAATTTATACTCACGTATTACCCGAAAAATTAACCGCAGTTGTTGCCGAACACCATCCATTGTCCCAAATCAAGGCTAATAAGAAATGATAAAAAAATGTGATTTTCCGGGATGCCAACGTGCCGGCACGTGCCGCGCACCGAAAACACGCGATTTGCGCGAATATTGGAATTTTTGCCAAGAACACGCGGCCGAATATAATAAAAATTGGAATTTCTATGCCGATATGACACCCGAAGAAATCGAAGAAGATTGGGAACGGCAAACATTTGGCGAACCGATAAAAAAACGTTCTGAACAAGATTCCGCGGAATATATAAAGTTTTTGAATGATTTTATAACGGGACGCAGCACATTTGATAAAATGCCACCAAAGAAATCTTTGCCGGCGAATATAACCGCCGCATTCCAAACACTGGGGTTACCAATTACGGCATCTTGGCGTGAAATTGGGGCCAAATATCGAACGCTTGCAAAAAAATATCACCCCGATACCGCCAATGGCAAATCAACCGGCACCGAATTTACACAAATATCGTCCGCGTACCAGACACTAAAAAAACATTTTGGCAAGTAAGAAAAATAACCAATTTTTTATGGCGCGCGCCACGCTCTTGTGATATGTTTATACGCACAAAGGAATATGAAATATGTATGATGTTATTATATTGGGATCGGGTCCCGCGGGTTTAACGGCGGCAATTTATTGCGGTCGTGCAAACAAAAATACACTGGTTATGGGTGGCGATACACTGGGCGGTCAAACGGCGGGAATTGCCACATTGGAAAATTACCCGGGATGGCGGGGTTCCGGTTTGGAACTGATTGAATTTATGAAAAATCAGGCCGAATCTTTTGGAATCAAGGTTCAAATGAAAACCGCCGCAAATATTAAAAACGGTGAAAATGGAACATTTATCGTGACCGATACGCACGGCCACGAATACGAAACACGCGCCATAATTTTGGCAACGGGCGCATCGCCACGCAAATTGGAAATTGCGGGCGCACGCGAATTCTTTGGTCGCGGGGTTTCATATTGCGCAACATGTGACGGATTTTTCTATTCTGGAAAAACCGTATTGGTTATCGGCGGCGGAAATTCCGCATTAAACGACGCACTGTATTTGGCGGACATTGCCAAGACGGTAAAAATAATTTATCGCAAATCTTCATTTACACGCGCCGAAGAAATTATTCGTAACCGCGTTGCGGAACGCAAAAACATTGAATGTATATTTAATACCGAATTAAAATCAATATCAGCGCGCCCGAATTCTGAGACTGGCGAATTGATTGCAACAACGACAAATAATGAACAAATTATTTGCGATGGAATCTTTGTCGCAATTGGGCACGAAGCCAATACAGATTATTTAACCGAAGACATTAAACGCGACGATATGGGTCGCATTGCCCCGAATGCATTACCGGCGGGTATGTTCATTGCGGGCGATGTTCATTCAAATATTAAAATGCAAATTGCAACGGCGGTCGGTACAGGGTGCACCGCGGCAATGGATGCAATTGCGTACCTGAACAAAAACGCACAATAAAAGGAAAAACTATGTTGGATATAAAATTTATTCGTGAAAATCCGGACATTGTAAAAAATGCATGCCGGGTCAAAAATTTTCCTGATGTGGTGGACGATATTTTGTCATTGGACGTACGTGTACGCGAATTAAAAACAATCACCCAAACCAAGACCGCCGAAAAAAATAAAATATCACGCGAAATCCCAACCGCTACCGATAAAGCCCCATTGATTGCAAAATCTAAACAGATTAGTGAAGAGATTGCAAACGATATGGCGGAACTTGCGGATAAAGAGGCCGTGCTGATAGACCTTTTGCACCGCGTTCCACAAATCCCGGACGCATCCGCACCGGTTGGTGATGATGATTCTGCAAACGTGGAAATCCGTCGTGTTGGCACGCCACGCAATTTTGATTTTACACCGCGTCCACAATGGGAATTGTTGGATATGAATGGTTGGTGGATGCCGGAAAAAATCGCGGGAATTTGTGGCACACGCGTTTACGCACTGGCCGGCGAAGCCGCAGAATTATCTTTGGCAATTCAAACATATGTTATTCAAAAATTGATTGGCAAAGGTTTCAAATACATTGAATGTCCATCTATTTCAAAACCACAAACAATATTCAATGCGGGACATTTTATGGGTTCCGATTTGTCGGTTATGAATAATGATGTATTTATGTTAACCGATACAGACCGGTGCCTGACCGGAACGGCGGAAATTGTTTTGAATTCTTTGCACGCGGACGAAATTTTATCAGAAAATGATTTGCCGATAAAATATGCCGGTTTTTCACCATGTTTCCGCAAAGAGGCCGGTGCCGCCGGTCGCGACACCCGCGGAATCGTTCGTGTACATCAATTTAACAAAGTTGAACAATATGTATTTTGCACACCCGAACAAAGTGATGAAATGCACGAACATTTGTTAAACAACCTGTGCGAGGTTATGGCGGATTTGGAATTGCCATATCGCGTTATCGCGAACAGTACCGGCGATATGGGATTCAACAAAGTTAAAATGAACGATGTCGAGGCATGGTTCCCATCGGAAAATGCATATCGTGAATTGGGTTCTTGTTCATCAATTGGTCAGTTTCAGGCACGTCGCACAAACACACGCTATCGCGAAAATGCAACCGGCGAAGTCAAATTTGTCGCAACATTGAACAACACCGGAATCGCCCTGCCCCGCGCATTGGTACCGGTAATTGAAAACCATCAAAATGCCGATGGGTCTGTCAACATCCCGAAAAAATTGCAACCATTAATGGGTGGCCGCACGAAAATCGGTGGTAAACACTGATAATCCGTTCCACCCAATCTCGCCGTAGCATTGTTCAAAATTACAAAACAAACTTGACACTTATCGGCGAAGGCGGATGGGCTGCAGAACCAAGATTGGTGGCAAACATTAAAACAAAAAACCGCCCGTTTGGGCGGTATTTTTTTTACAATCATTTTTTTAATGTGCGCGTGCGGAACGAAAACCGGCCACCATACGCAGAAAGAAATTTTGTTTCTTTCTATCAAATATATTATTGGCTATACGGACGATTTCCTGGGCTTGCGCATATGACGCCGCCAATTCTTGTTTATTTTCAGACGTGCGATTATATTCCCAATTCATAACCAATTTACAAAAATCACGGTACTCACACGATAATTTATTATTAAATATTGCATTTGTTGTATTTATATGTACCACATCTGCGGGGCTCCACACAAAATTATGCGCATCGCATCCACCACCGGTCGGCAACCCATATTTTTTTGCATATGCCATCGCACGCGCATCCCAATCTGCAATTGTCGATTCACGTGAAAAATATTTTTCCGGATTTTCCGCAACCGCCACCATATACTCCAACGAATCCGTAACGGTATTAGACCCCACCATACCAATTTTATTTTTAATAATATCTTGCATTGCGGCGCCAACAAACCACGCCAATACTGCGCGTATGGTCGCATACATTTCAACCGTAGAATTTGGCTTTTCCGCCAAGGCACGATTTAGTTGTCTTTTCATTCTTATTTCTTGCAGTGTTTTCATTGACAGCCCTTTTTCTTGATTCACTTATACCAAACCTGCGCAAAATGTCAATTTTTTATAAAAAATCAGCTATAATTTGTTGAAAATACGAAAATATGTGATAAAATTTTTCGCTAAAAAAGGGTTTAGTGTATGAAAATAAGAAACATTGCAATTATCGCACACGTTGACCACGGGAAAACAACCCTGGTTGATAATATGTTGAAACAGGCGGGAACATTCCGTGAAAACGAACGCGTTGACGACCGCGTTATGGACAGCGGCGATATTGAACGCGAACGCGGAATCACAATTTCTGCAAAACCCACATCGGTTCTGTGGCACGATTATAAAATCAATATTGTGGATACGCCGGGCCACGCGGACTTTGGCGGCGAAGTTGAACGTATTTTATCAATGGTTGATGGTGTTGTGTTATTGGTGGACAGTGCCGAAGGCCCCCTGCCCCAAACAAAATTCGTATTGTCCAAGGCGTTAAAACTTGGCCTGCGCCCGATTGTTTGCATCAATAAAGTTGACCGTGCCGATGCCCGCCCGGATGAAGTACTGTCCGAAACATTTGATTTGTTTGATAAATTGGGTGCGGACGATGCGCAACTGGATTTTCCATACCTGTACGCGGTTGGACGCGACGGTTGGGCGGTTCGCAATTTGAGTGACGAACACAAAGATTTAACGCCACTGTTCCAATTGATTGTTGACCATGTGCCGGCACCGGATTGCAACGGTACGCGTTGCATGATTGATGCACCGTTTACTATGCTGGCCACCACATTAGAATCAGACCCGTATGTCGGCCGAATACTTACCGGTAAAATCGAATCGGGTACTGTTCGTGTTGGGCAATCGGTCAAAGCAATAAATATGAAGGGCGAATTTATCGAAAACGCCAAAATTACAAAAATTATCGAACACCGCGGAATTGAAAAAATTTCCCGCGAAAGTGCATCTGCGGGTGACATTGTCGTCGTTGCCGGGTTTACACGGGCAACGGTGGCCGACACACTGTGCGCACCGGAGGTCACCGAACCAATTCCGGCCATGCCAATTGACCCACCAACCCTTACAATGACTTTCTTTGTAAACACTTCACCATTGGCGGGACAAAGTGGTAAAAAATTAACTTCGCGTATGATTGGCGAACGCCTGTTCAAAGAAGCCGAAACAAACATCGCCTTAAAGGTGACGCAAAGCGAAAACAAAGAATCTTTCGAAGTTTCCGGTCGTGGTGAATTGCAATTGGGAATTTTAATTGAAACAATGCGTCGCGAAGGTTTCGAATTAAGTGTTAGCCGTCCACGCGTTGTTATGCACACCGGCGAAAACGGCGAAATGTTGGAACCAATTGAAGAAGTCGTTGTCGATGTTGATGATGAATTCAGTGGTGTTGTTATTGAAAAAATGACCAAGCGCAAGGCGACAATTACCGAAATGAAATCATCTGGCGGTGGCAAAACGCGTATCGTGTTTTCTGCACCATCCCGTGGTTTGATTGGATACCTGTCTGAATTCCGTACCGACACACGCGGCACCGGAATTATGAATCGTGTGTTCGATAAATACGACACATATCGTGGTCCAATCAATCAATATCGTCCGGGGGTTTTGGTTTCAATGGAGAAAGGCCTTACGGCAACATATGCATTGCATAACCTGGAACCACGCGGCGTGTTGTTTGTTGGTCCACAAACCGAAGTATATTCGGGAATGATTATCGGCGAACACAGCAAAGAAAATGATTTAGAGGTTAACCCGGTCAAAGGTAAAGAATTAACCAATGTGCGCAGTGTGACGGCCGACGAGAAATTATTCCTGGCGCCACCACGCAAGATGTCATTGGAAGAAGCGTTGTCATACATCCAAGATGACGAATTGGTAGAGGTCACACCGGCAACAATCCGTCTGCGCAAGAAAGAATTGGACAGTGGCAAACGCAAAAAACTTGCCCGTGGCAAAGAAGAAATATAAAAAAACACCGGCACAAAAATGCCGGTGTTTTTACAATGTTGAAAATTTTATAAAAATTTGCTTTACTGATATTATGAAAAAACGTTTATTCATTTTTGCCGGTTATGATGCAGACGGTATAATCGACGACGCATTGATATACTATGTATCGCAATTGAAAAAATTTGGCGATATCGTCCTTTGTATGGATTGCGATGCCCCCAAAAGCGAAACAGATAAAATAAAAAAACACTGTTTGCATGTAATCGCGACCCGTCACGGTGAATATGATTTTGGTTCATATAAACGCGCATACATTTTCGCACGCGACAATGATATATTAAAAAATTATGACGAAGTTTATTTGGTAAATGATTCTGTATTTGGCCCAACGCTGGATATGTCAAAAACATTTGATAAAATGGAATCGACCAAATTTGATGCCACAGGCTTGATCGTATCCACACACAGAACGCATTCATATATGGAATCTTGGTTTGTGCGGTTAAACAACAAAATCGCCACATCCGATTGGTTCAATGAATTTATAACATCTGTGGCAAAGCAACCCACAAAAAATCGCGTCACTGTAAAATACGAACACGGTTTAAGCCGAACAATTAAAAACAACAAATGTTCATGGGTGGGAATTTATACTATATGGGGACGAACCACATATAATTATCCAAAATTTTTATTTAACCGCGGTTGCCCATTTATCAAACGCGCATCTTTCACACGGCACAACGGCGCCATTGGTAATCAAATAAAATATATACTTGAACATTGTGATACGCACGCCACGAATGCGATTATGAAAACCGCGAACCGCATTTACGGAACCGAATATATGAATTGGCTTTTGACATCGAACCCGTTAAAAATATGCGCACGCAAGATAAAGTATGCAAAACAAAAAATATTTCGGGGGCACAAATGATAAAAAAAATTGCCGCCATTACAATGGCACGAAATGACGAATTCTTTTTATCGCGTTGGGTTAAATACTATGGTCGTGAACTGGGTATAGAAAACTTATATATAATATTGGACGGTACAGATCAAGACGCACCAAAAAATGCAAAGGGTGTGAACATTATAAAAATACCGCACACCGAAATGTCACGCGCGGCGGGCGACAAATATAGAATCGGCAAAATATCAGATTTGGCGAACGATTTATTCAAAAAATATGACATTGTAATCGGTTGCGATTCTGATGAATTTTTGATTGTGGACCCAAATACAAAAACATCTTTGGCAAAATATTTATCAAAATTAAAGTATCGCACAACGGTATCTGGGCTTGGGTTGGATATTGGGCAAAATATGAATACCGAAAAATCATTGAACACAAAAAAACCGATACTGGAACAACGGGGGCGTGCCCTGCTTTCTACACGATATACAAAGCCCGTTGTTTTGTTCCGTCCCGCCCGTTGGGGCAGTGGTTTTCACAGTGTACATGGTGCAAACTTTCATATAGATAAAAATCTGTATCTGTTACATTTTGGTGCGGTCGATATGGAAATGTTGTTAACCAAGGCAGAAAAACGCGGTCCTGATTGGGTGAATCACCTGCGCCGTCGCGGAAACGGAACAATTAATTTGGTCACAAAAAAATGCGCACACGGTGAAACATATATAAAAATTGCACGCATAATTCAACGCATCTTTCGTCCAATATACGCATTGGACAAACCCGGGATGTTTGGATTAAAATGGGTTGTACAAATTCCGGCACGATTCAAAAAAACCGGCGTATAGACAGATTTACACACCAATAAATCCAAAAATTTTCCTACGCAATTTTCGCATTTTTTGGTTTGGCGGAAAATCGAACACGCCCATCTTGGACATTTTTGCAAATTTATCGCGCACCAATCCCAAATCTGCAGAATCGTGTACATAACTGCTTTCACGAAACGCGGTATCTATAAAATACCACAATATTTTTTTGTTCCACATTTGAAATTGGTACTGATTCGCACCACCGCGATATAAATTAAATGCGTTCTCAATTCCTGTATACAAACTGTTTATCATGTATAAATGTTCGTTTGATACCATATGTTTATCAAAACCTGGGCGACAATAATACAATGGTAAATTCAAAATTGTTGCCCGCGGATTCCTTAATATTACGGCACTCCACCACGGAAAATCTTCAAATAAAATACCTTTGATAAAATGTATATCGGCAATTAAAGAACGCCTATACAAATGCTTCCACGCCTGGCAATGTTTAATCAGCCACTGACGATTCACATTGAACATATTATTGTTTTTTTCGGTGACATATTTGAATATATTATCTGTAACCAAACTGCATACATTTTCCGGGCCATATTGACGGTTCATTCCAAACGGACTGACCCCACCCGTATCCATTCCAAAAAAATGACGCATTCTCAACAAAACATCGTACATATTATCATATGTATATGACACGATATCCGTATCGTCACGACACGCCATATAATATGTCATCTCCATCGTTTGCGGATGAATAAAATCACCACCATCCAAAAACATAATATATTCACCGGTTGAATGGTGCAAACCCGTATTGCGCGCATCTGCACGCCCGCCATTTTCTTGGTGAATAACAAGAAATCTTTTATCGCGACGGGCATATTCTTCGGCTATGGCGCCACAGGCATCTGGACTGCCGTCATCTATACAAACCGCCTGCCAATCTGTGAAAGTTTGATTCAATACACTGTCCAAACATCTGCGCAGGTATTTTTCAACACCATACATTGGTATGATAATAGATATTGCTTGCATAAAAAATTCCTCTTGGTCTAAAATTTCCTCAAAATTTTACGCCAATAATGTGACACCGCACAAATGCGTCAAAATCTCTTTTGATTAAATTCCTTTGTTTTTTGGTAATACCCTTCTGGATTATTGTACCACAAAATTCATATGAATGCTAGTCACCAATGTACGCATATATTTGATTCCGCAGTTCGAAAAAATCATTCGGCACATTATCCAACACGCCATTTGATTTCAATTCTTTTAACATATTGCGTGCCCGGGATTTTTCTGCATTGGTTTCAAGATATTTTGTTTTATTAAATGCACGCCATATAAAATGCCACAAGAAATTTTCACTCCATTGTTTCATCTGATAATCATTTGCGTTATCACGATAAAGTTTGTATGCGGCGGAAATCCCCGTACAGAGTGATTCCATCATTCGTAATTGCTTTGCCGATAAAACAATTCCGCCAAAATTTGGAATATAATAATACAACGGCAAATTCATAATTGTTATACGTGGATTTTTTAACATAACGGCACTCCACCACGGAAAATCTTCAAACAAAATTCCCTTGATAAATGGTGTATCCGCAATCAACGAACGGCGGTACAGATTTTTCCAAACCTGGCAATGCTTGATTAACCAACGTTTGTTTTTAACATTATGCGTGCTTTCCGTTGCATATTCAAAAACATCATCCGCAACCTGAAATGGTATTTTTGCCGGGTTATATCTTTTTTTTATGCCCCACGGCACAACATTATTTGTATTCATACCCAAGAAATGTCGCACCATCAAACGCGGACGATAAATATGATCATAAGTAAACGCAACAATATCAGATTTATCACGTTTCGCCATATAATATGTTATTTCCATTGTTTGCGGGTGGATAAAATCATCACTGTCCATATACATAATATATTCACCGGTTGCATATTTCATACCCGTATTACGCGCATCCGACAGCCCACCATTTTTTTGATGAACAACAATAAACCGTTTATCGCGCGCGGCATATTCTTCGGCAATTTCCCCAGAACGGTCTGGTCCGCCGTCATCGACACATATCGCCTGCCAATCGGTAAAAGTTTGATTCAATACACTGTCCAAACATCTGTTCAAGTATTTTTCAACACCGTACATTGGTATAATTATCGATATTTTTGCCATACACACCCCCAAAATCAAAGAAAGATTTTTATAATTTTTCTAAACCGCCACAACGCGTATACATTGTTTTTCTTGGCATACAGGCTTTTGTATTTTTTTGCGAATTTATATTGTTCTTTTAACTTGCGTCTGTGCCCTGCATCACGTTTATTCAATGCCGATGTATCATTAAATATATAATGATAATTGACATTTGGCACAATGATAACCCTGTTTGCCAAAGCAATCGCATCAAGGACAAATATCGCATCTTCTTGGGAAATCAACGATGTATCAAACATCAGTTTATTTTTTTTAATAAAATCCGCCCGAAACAAATACCGCCAAACAAAAGACTTAACCAATGCTTGGGTCCAAAATAATTTACCAAATAATCCCGTTAAATTATGAAAACGTTTATATCCAAGGCTTGATGAATATTTACTGTTTGAAACAAATCCCGAAGATACAATATCGGCACCCTGCGCCGCGGATATCATAGTGGCATAATATTCGGCATCAATCACATCATCTGCATCCATAAAGTGAATATACTCGCCACACGCCCGTTTAATTCCATCATTACGCGCCGCGGACACTCCCGCATTTTTTTTATTTATCACGATAAACCGTTTGTCGCGCGCGGCATATTCATCCAAGATTTTTTGACTGTCATCCAAACTGCCGTCATTTATACAAATCACTTCGAAATCTGTAAATGTCTGGTCACGCAAACTGTCCAGGCAACGCACTAAATATTTTTGGGCGTTATACACAGGCACAATTACAGATATTTTTGGCATATATCTTCCTTTCACATTTTATTTACCATTTCGTCGGCAAATGTTCCGGGCTCTATCTTTTTAACCCACGGACTGTTATAAGTTGTTTTTTGAAAAAATGCACCGGATGTAACCTTATCAAACGTTTTTTGATTAAACGGTTTGTCACCATACACCCACCATAGCGCGTGCGTCGGGTCTTGATCAACATGCGGCATTTTTTCAAAATATTTTTTTGCCCGCACATCATTTTGAACCAGTGTTTTGAACAATAATTGGTGCATAAAGTAATCAAAACTATGGTTTTCGTGCATCCAATAATCCAATATCATTGCCCGCCACGCATCCAACAGGTATGCACCTTTTCGTGCACGGATGAAACAGTTTTGCATAAAACTGTATGGACTGCCCACATGCTGACCCGCCATATACACAAAGAAATCTTGTTCAATAATCCAATCTGGAATTGGTTCGGTAACAAAACATGTCGAATCCAACCATATACCACCATGTTCATACAACAATTCCACACGACATATATCGGCAAAATGCGCATGCGCAATTTTACCCGCCCGCCGTTTTTTCATAATTTCATCTGGCAAAGTTATATAGTCAAAAACCGTTTTTTCGTCCAACACAATCAATTCTTGACGACAATGCCGACGAATGCTGCGGAAACACGCCTTTACCAAAGGTGGCGCCTTATCTTCACCCTGAAGCCACAGTGTGAAAATTTTTTCATTTTTATCATTTTTAACCACTTTGCGTTCCGAAATCGCCGCCGCCGCGGGCAGATATCGACGAAAATATCTCGGTATAGCATTTTCAAGAACCGCACAACGCACCGCACGACGTGTGGCCCTATCACGCCAAAACCAATTTAGTATATGCGCACGCAAAACAATGTCACATAATGCAAATGTTCGTGCCAATCCCATATCTGCCCCCTTTGGTTTAACTATTCTTCCACAATCGAATCGGCATCGTCGTCATCAACCGGCCCGGTTGTCATTTCTTCGGCTATACCGTTTGCGCGCGCCATAATTTTATCCAACAATTCTTTTTGTGCTTCTGGATGGTCTTTCAACCATTGACGCGCATTTGCCTCGCCCTGGCCTATGCGTTCATTGTTATACGAATAGAAACTTCCGGCCTTGTCAATGAAATCGTATTTCACACCCATATCCAGAATTTCACTTATGCGGGAAATACCTTCACCATACATAATTTTAAAATCGACGGTACGGAAAGGTGGTGCAACCTTGTTTTTAACAACCTTGACCCGGGTTTCATTACCAATAACATTTTCTTTATCTTTGATGGCACCTGTACGACGAATATCCAAACGAACCGACGCATAGAACTTTAATGCATTACCACCACTGGTTGTTTCCGGATTACCAAACATAACCCCAATCTTCATACGAATTTGATTGATAAATATCAGCAATGTATTACTGCGTGAAACAGATCCCGCCAGTTTTTTTAACGATTGACTCATCAAACGCGCCGTTGTACCGACAAAACTGTCACCAATATTACCTTCTAATTCTGCCTTGGGCACCAACGCGGCGACAGAATCAATAACCACAACATCGACCGCACCAGATTTAATCAAAGTATCGGCAATTTCCAATGCCTGTTCGCCCGAATCGGGTTGCGATATAATTAGGTTCGCAACATCCACACCCAATTTTTTTGCATAACTGGGGTCCAGCGCATTTTCTGCATCGATATACGCACATGTACCGCCTTTCTTTTGTGCCTCGGCCACGGCGTGCAACGCCAATGTTGTTTTACCACTGCTTTCCGGGCCATAGATTTCGACGATACGCCCACGCGGATAACCACCAATACCCAATGCGATATCCAACCCCAATGAACCGGATGATATCGCCTCGATATTCTGTTGGGAACCGTCGCCCATTTTCATAATTGCCTCTTTACCAAATTGTTTTTGAATTTGTGCCAACGCAGATTCCAATGCCGGATTTTTTGCCGCTGTTGCTGCTGCTTCTTTTTTTGCCATAAATAAACCCCTTTCTTGTTAAAGGGATGATACAAAGAAAAAACCCAAGGTGCAATTACTTTTTCGCCATTAAAACGCCCACAGACAGCACCCCAACGGCAAATGTCACCAACCACACCGCCGATGTCGCCCCAAACACGGTTATACATGCTGCACCAACGACCGGTGCAATAACATTCGGGAAATTAACACTGGTACGAAACACGCCATAAAACCGGGACTGTTGGCTCTTGGGTGTGTTATCAAAGAACAACAAATCGTGAACCGGTTCCATAAACGCGCCCGAAATTTGCCACAGCACAAATATTGCCAAAACCGGAAAACCGGTTGCGACACTTGCCCACGCAGAAAATGCGGCAAACGAACCGAATCCCAACACCAACCATATTCTTTTACCGAATCTCCGCACCAGGCGGGCCATCAAATCCGACAGCAATAAATATGGAATAATTCCCAATGTCAAAACCAATCCCAATGTGTCTTTAGAAAATCCGTTTTCAATAACAACAATTGGCACATACAAATATCGCATTGCGCGCAAAGAATAGTACCCAAAATTCACCGCATACGCACGCAACATTCCGGGCGTTCTGAAAAACAGCACCGCATTTCGCATCAAAGAACGCACCGTACGACGCGGATTTACCGGTTTTATTTGTTTGTCTTCTTGGCTAAGTCGTAAATACTTAAAGAACAACCACGCAGCCATATAAATCGCAGACGACAGAAAGAACGCCGACCGATTTCCAAAACGCGTCGCGACCATCACCGCCAACATTGGTGCCAACAACGCCCCGACATTTACCCACAGATGATATCGCGAATTTAACTTTGCCATACCTGTGTCACCCGAAAAATCCGACATAAATAACGGAATTAACATCGCCGTCAGGGTGATGGCGAAACCACTGGTATAATCCAACACGATAAAGGTTCGTGGCAACACCGAAAACCCCATCATCGCATAGCACACAACCAGCATTAACAATGCAAAATAAAAAACCTTGACCTTGGAAAAAATTCGAAAAATCTCGTTTGCGAACAGACCAACCAAGACACAAAACACGGAATAAATCGCGACATATATACCAACAATCGCGGAACTTTTGAAAATTTCCAATATAACCAAAGAATACACCGCATTATAAATACCATCGGCGAACCCGGTAAAAATCCCCATATTCGCAAATGAAAAACCGCTTATAAATCCGCGCCCAGAAATATATTTATCTTTGGCCATGCAAACTCTCTCCCAAAAGCTACATCATTTAATAATATCATAAAATTACCCGAATCGCAAAAGGCGACAAAAAAAACGCACCAAATCGGTGCGTTAACAAGAATTGTTTTTTTGTTTATGCCTTTTGTTGCTGACGCTTTTCATACATATCGGCAAAGTCAACCATCTGCATTGCAAACGGTGGGAACCCAGATTCCGCGGTAAGGCGTGTCACCAACGCGCGCACCGATGGGAACAACAAAGTCGGTACATCAATCAACAAAGTACGCTTTTTCGCCTCTTCATCTTTTTCTTCTTCCATTTGCACCAATCCGGTGTATGTGGTTTCAATCAAGAATATTGTTTTAGAATCGGCCTTTAATTTCGAATGAATTTTTGTAATTAAATCAACCATATACAGATTCTTTTCCGAACCTTTGACCTGCATATCGATGTTTATCTCCAATTCCGCCTGGCCATTGTCTTGCTTAAAGAATAAATCTGGGACATTCGGGCTTTCGAAAGAAATGTCTTTCAAGAATTGAGATATAATATTGAACTTTGCCATTGCGATTGCTCCTTTTTTTATGACTCGTTTTATGATAATATAGCATTAAAGGGAAATTTTACAAGTGGGAGAGTAAATAAAATGAAAATTGACATTTTAAGATGGTTTTTGCGTGGTGCGGTATGTGGATTATGCGGTCTGTTCTTGGCATCATGTGACCTTTCAACCCCAACACACAGTGGTGACGATTCGGTTATACCGGCGGGCAACCTTAAAAAGGTATCTTATTCCGAATTGCCGGATTGGGAACGGGACGATGTTCGTTATGCACTTCAGGCGTTTCGCAATTCGTGCAAGGCCAAGATACAATACCGTGGTCGCGTCGTTCCGGACCGCGCACTATTTGAAGAAAAATGCAATATGTTACCCAGTGCCAGTGCCGACACCGCAACCGTGCGCGCCTGGTTCGAATCGAATTTCCAACCATACAAAATATATAACGACAACGGCACACCCAAGGGAACCTATACCGGATACTATTCACCGGTAATTCCGGGTTGTCGAACAAAAACGGCGGAATGCAACGAACCGTTGATGGGTATTCCAACCGATGGCCGCACATACAAGGGCGTTCCCAAAAAACAAATTGTTGAAAACAAAATCGGTCGCGTCCTGTATTGGGCAAACATTGTTGATGTACAAAACATCCAAATCCAAGGCAGTGGTATGTTAAAACTGGCCGATGGAACATTGGTCAAATTAAACTTTGCCGCCGTAAACGATTTACCGTTCAAATCCATTGGCGAACAACTGCGCAACCGCGGCATTAAACCGGACGGCGGTTATTCTGCGGACGCGGTTTGGACACATTTGAAAAAGAATCCAAAATTGGCCAAAGAAGTTATCTATAACAATCCACGATATGTTTATTTCTATGAATCTGTCCCGCCGGATGTAATTGGTAAACTTGGTACACCACTTTCAAAAATACGCAGTATTGCGATGGACGATTCGCTGTATACATTGGGATTGCCCGTATACATCGATACCAACCTGTCCAATGGACAAAAATTTAGACGCCTTATGATTGCCCAAGATACCGGCAGTGCGATTCGTGGTTTCGTCCGCGCCGATATATTCTTTGGCAAAGGCGACGAAGCGTATCAATATGCACACGGTCAACACGCCCAAGGCGAAATGTACATTTTAATGCCGAAAGAATACAGTTATGTCAAACCCAAAAAATAAAGAATTTGGCACACGCATCAAACGCCCACAGAGCATTGCGGGCGCATTGGGCGGTCTGTTCAAAATATTTGGTGTGCGCGCGTCCGATTCTGATTTGGTTGCGCGTTGGCCGGAAATAATTGGATCCGAAATTTCAAATATGGCGGACATATGTGCAATAAAAAAGACCCGCACCGGCGAATATAATATTGTTCTGCGCCCACGGAATCCGGCGTATACATTAAAGTTATCATATATGACGGACGAGATAAAAAAACAAATCAACAAATATTTTGGCACGGAATGCGTTGGTAAAATCAGTTTCAGGAAGTAAAAAAAATGACACGAATATTGGGGATTGACCCCGGCCTTTTACATACGGGTTGGGCGGTAATTGAAACAAACGGCAATGCCCGGAAATATATCGCCAGTGGTGTAATTTTGCCCCAAAAGACCGGCACATTACCCGAAAGATTGGCGATTATTTTTAATGAAGTTACGAAATTGGTCGATACTTTTACCCCCGATGAAGCCAGTATGGAAATAACATTCGTAAACAAAAACCCAACAACAACACTTATTTTGGGTCACGCCCGCGCGGCGGCAATGGTTGCGATATCGGTTAAAAATATCCCGGTGTATGAATATGAACCGAATCGGGTTAAAAAGATTTTAACCGGTGCGGGACACGCGGACAAAACCGCGGTTGATAAAATGGTGCGAATATTATTACCGACCGCACACCCGAAAACACCGGACGAAAGTGATGCCATCGCAATCGCCCTGGCCCACGCAAACACAACAAAATTTGAAAAGTTTATAAAATAGAAAATGCGGGGCAACGCCCCGCACACTAACCACTAACCACTTTATGCGGCGGCGGTGAATACCTTTTGAACATCGTCATTGGCATCCAACGCATCAACCAATTTTTCGATTTTTGCGTATGCTTCATCATCCAAATCCATTGGCATATTTGGAACCCATGTCAATTCCGCATTTTCCGGTTCACCCAACGCATCGGCAATTTTCTTTTGAACGTTCATAAAATCGTCCGGCTTGGTTGTGATAATAAATCCTTCTTCGGTTGTTTCCAGATTTTCTGCCTCGGCATCCATAACAATTTCCATCATTTCGTCTTCGGTTTTACCGATTGTTGATGGATAGAATATTTGCCCGGCGCGTGTGAACATAAACACAACACTGCCCTCTTCGCCCATATTGCCACCATTTTTGGCAAATATATTGCGAACCTCGGGCACCGTACGACGCGGGTTATCGGTTAATGCCTCGACAATAACCGGAACGGCACCGGGGCCATAACCTTCGTAACGCACGGCCACATAGTTTTCGGTATTTGAACCCGATGCTTTATCAATCGCGCGTTTAATATTATCGTTCGGCATAGAATTTTTGCGTGCCTGTAAAATTGCAAGTCTCAGGCGCGGATTATTATCGGGATTTTTATCACCCAATTTTGCCGCCATAGTAATTTCACGCGCCAGTTTTGTGAACAAACCACTGCGCGCCGCATCGGCCAGTCCTTTTTTATGCTGAATATTGTGCCATTTGCTGTGTCCACTCATAATTTGACCTTTTGATTTAATTAAATTAAAATTACCACAAAAGGATAACAAATGATTGGAAAATTGCAAGGCATTGTTGATTATATTGGGAATGACCATATAATTTTAATGGCGGGCCCCGTCGGGTACAAGGTGTATACCCCGGAAACATTGACATTGGGAACAACCGTGAACCTGTGGATTGAAACAATTGTTCGTGAAGATTCGATTCGTTTGTTTGGCTTTTCGACACTTGCCGGTCAAAACCTGTTCAATATGCTGAACGGTGTATCGGGTGTTGGCCCCCGGGTCGCCATGGCGATTATGGGCACAATCAAGACCGATACACTTTTGACCGCGATTGCGACCGGCGACGCAAAAACAATTGCAACCGCACCGGGCGTGGGTAAGAAAGTTGCCGAAAAAATTATCGTTGAATTAAAGTCCAAGGTTGGCGGTGCATCAATATCGATGGATTTTGCCGGGGATGGCGTATTGCCTGATTTGCTGGCCGCATTGGAATCTTTGGGTTATCGGCGTATGGATATTGTCGATATTTCTCAAAAATTGGTATCAAAAAACCCGGGAATGGATGTTGCAAAATTGGTTCCAATGGCACTAAAAGAAATAAGTGGAAATAAATAATGAACAACAATGACACAATTTTTGCCCTGTCCAGTGGACACGGAAAATCCGGCGTTGCGGTAATTCGTATATCGGGTGACACCCTGCGGGTGTTTGCACAAAAAATTATCGGGCGCGTTCCAACACCGCGACACGCGTACTTTACAAATATGACAGATGATGCGGGTGAAATCATTGACCAATGCGTTGTTATATACTTTGCCGCCCCACACAGTTTTACCGGAACCGACATTATTGAAATTCATTCCCACGGTGCACCGGCGGTTATAAATAAAATTTTCGAATTTTTGCGTTCGCACGATATGCGAATCGCCACACCCGGCGAATTTTCACGACGCGCGTTTTATAACAACAAAATGGATTTGTCCGATGTTGATGGACTGGCCGCGCTGCTGGATGCGGAAACAGACAAACAACGTGCCGCGGCGTTAAAATCTATGATGGGCGGTGATTCGGAAATTTATGCCGATTGGCGCGAACAAATGCTGACCATTTCTGCATACGCCGCCGCAATGTTGGACTATGCGCCCGATGATTTGCCGGGCAATATTTCAAACACAATTATAAAACACATAAAAACGCTGTATACGGACGTTTCCGCCGCATTGACGAAATATAAAACCGCACGTGCAATCACGCACGGAATAAATATAGTATTGATTGGTGAAACAAATGTTGGCAAATCATCACTGTTTAACCGAATCGTTGGCGCATCACGCGCAATTGTATCGGACACACCCGGAACAACACGCGATGTCGTATCCGCAAATATGGATATTGATGGATATCTGGTAAATTTATCAGATACGGCTGGGCTGCGCGAAACAACCGATTCGGTTGAACGAATCGGCATAGAACGCACAAACAAAGAGATAGAAAATGCCGATTTGGTTTTGCATATTATAACACCAAATGGCAAACCGACGACCATCGTCGATGGCGAAATATTGGTTGTAAATAAATCTGACACAACCGATTCGAAAAAAATAAAGAACGCAATCTATGTATCGGCGAAAAAGGGCGATGGTATGCCGGAATTGATGAAAACGATTATCACAAAAATAAATGAAATATCCGGTGGTGGTGAATCTGTTTTAATGATAAACGCCCGCACACACGATTTAGTAAAAACCGCCGCCGATGAATTACACGCGGCGATTGAAAAATCAAACGGCGATTATGATATACTGGCCGAACACGTGCGATACGCCGCCGACGCGATTGGAAAAATCTTAGGGGTTATCGGAACCGAAGAAATTTTGACCGCCGCATTTTCACAATTATGTTTGGGGAAGTAATTTTTTCCAAGACACATTTTATTATTCCCCAAAATATGATATAATTCACGCTGAAAGTGATATAAAAAAGGATGGAGAGAAATGAAAAAAATTCTGACTATGACCGCACTTGTCACAATAACAACTGCGTCATTCGGGGCAGCATCGTTAAAGGCACCACAAAGAATCGGAAACACCGCAACAGTGACGGCACCATCAACGACCGCACGTGCCGGAACACTGCGGACGCCAACAATGAAAACTTCGTCGGTTTCTACGCCATCTGTTACAACAACACAAATTGCGACCGAACCAACCGAATCGCGTATTGCTTTATTAAAGGGTGCCAAAGGTCTTAATCCCGGCAAAATTAAAGATACAAAAAATGCACAGCAAGAATTAAAAGTGATTGACACGCGTATTGAGGAATTACAATCGAAACTAGACCAGGCCGAAGCCATACAGCACACCGTATTAAAGGAAGAAAATATAAATGACAAAATAACAACCAGCGTAGAATCAAAAACATACACCAAGGCGGAAATAGATGATATGCTATCAGATGTAATCAAAAAACTGCCACAACTTGACGATAAGGGTAATATGACCTGGACCGATCCGAACGGAAATTTGGCTGTTATTCATATTGGCGACGTAGTAATCGGTGGTGACGATACTATTATCATTGACGGAAATTTATCCACAACCAGCACCCACCCCGTACAAAACAAAGTTGTAACAAACGCATTGAATGAAAAACAAGATAAATCAACAACGGTAAGTTTCGGCGCTGCAAATGGCAGATGGACTCCTCTCACCAACAGTAATTATCTTGAATCATACACTAATATTGATGGCGCAGGGTTTGATATAAAACAAAATATGATAGTCAATAATCTGGATAATATTGCAAACGAAAACCAATTGGTTACCGCAACAGCCGTAAAAAACGCACTTGATGCAATGACAACAAATCCCGGTGGCGGCACACAAGGAAACAATTTTTATTTGCAAAACATGAACACACGATATGATAGTTTAGTAACCAAGTATTGGTATTTTGCACCAGGAATTACAACAACAGACCAAGAAGGAGAATTACAAATCCTTATACGTGACACTATTTGCGATGGTGTTTTTTCAGAAAAATGGTGTTTTTACCAAACGGAAGCTTTTCAAGACGGCGGCATTCTTTTTAGTGTAACCAAACGTAATATGGGGCATTACTTGGAAGACTATAATCTAAGTTATTACTGGGACAATGGTGTCCTAACTACTCAATTAACAAAACGATATATTTTGAATTTACCAGATGATGTTGGGCTGATAACATATGTACAAGGAAATTTATGTACAACCAGAGATACATGTAGTGTCAACACTGTGTGGTATGCATTTGATAGCGATCAGTCAACCATAAATGCTAATAATGAGCTTGAGGGCATTTATATGATAGATGTAGTACAAACTTTTGTACAATAACTAATTTTATATTACATAAACACGAAAACAGCGCGTATAATTGTAGCGCTGTTTTATTAACCTCTATTCTTTCCTATCCGGATATTTACCATCAATCAAATTCTGACGGACGATGTGGTGTTTGACCTTTTGCGTACTGGTTGTTGGTAAATCTTCGGTTGTCATTGCAAAATGCGTCACCCACTTATACGACGCAACCCGCTTGTTTGCGTGCGCAATTGCCGCCGCCAGTTTTTCCATGGTCATACCCTGCTCTACACTAAACACACCGTATGCAACGGTTTTATCTTTGACACGATGTTCAAACACCGCAACATTTTTCACGCCCGGAATCGTGATAAATAAACCCTCTAATTCATCGGGGTAAACATTTTTACCACTGTCCAGAACGATAACCTGTTTTTTACGACCGGCAAAGTGCAATTCGCCATTTTTATCCATAGACACCATATCACCGGTGTTAAAGAATCCGCGATCATCAAACACTTCTTTATTTACCGCATCGTTATTCAAATAACCACCAAAGACCTGTCTGCCCTTAATCCACAAAATACCGACGCCATCTGCATTTTTATTACGAATCTCGACCACATTGTTGGTTGTTGGCGCACCAAACGCAAACGGCACGCGCCCACGACACGGTTTGGAAATACATATTGGTCCAACCGTTTCGGTCATACCATAACCCTGGATAAAGCCCAAGCCCAATGCCAAATAGAAATTTTCAATTTCCGGTTTTGTCGCCGCACCACCCGCAATAATCAATCGGGCGCGACCACCAAAAATATCCAACACAGGTTTATACACCGCATCCACCAATTTTGATAGGCCTATTTTACGCAATAATTCGGCATTTTTCATAACGAAACTGAACAGCCACCATTTATGTTTTGCCTTAATACCATCAATAATTTTATTACGAAAAACCTCGAACAAACGGGGAACCGCCGGAATAATTTGTGGACGATATTTTTTGAAGTCCGCCATTATTTCTTTGGGATTTACGGTTGGTTGCAACAACACGCCGGCACCATACCTTAATGTGGCAAGTATTTCAACCGCAAAACCAAAAATATGATACATCGGCAAGAATCCATACAAAATATCACCCGCCGACAACCATTCGCGCATATCCAACAAAGAATTTGAACACTCTATCAAATTATAGTGTGTTAATGGTACAACCTTGGGCGTGCCGGTTGACCCAGATGTAAACGAAAGCGTCGCAATATCTTGTTCCTTTAATTTTGCCGGTTTCAACTTTGGGTTAACATCACCATCATCGGCGGTAATTTCTATAAATTCAAAAACCTTGGTTTTGTAAAAGAACGATTTTTCGGCACAAACAAATCTGCATTTGGTAATTTTTGCCATATTATCATATTCAAATGGTGTCAGGTTTGTATCCAACAACAAAACCGTCCCACCCAAATACCACACCGCGAACAAAGTAATTGGAAACGCCGGTATATTGTGCGACAAAATGCCCACAACATCCCCCGCACGCACACCTTTGTCATATAATGTGGCCGCGCGCCGTTTAACCAATTCCAGGAAACCCGCATAGGTGACACCTTCGCGAACCAAATACACAACATTTGGCCATTTTGCGGTTGTTTCTTCTAAAAACTGAAACATATTCATAACTAAAATTCCTTGTTGTTTTTATCAAACCTGGTGATTATTATAGCGATAAAAGGAAATATTGCAAATATGAAAATACTTACACTTAATATAAACTCTGTGCGCGCACATATCGAATCGTTCCTGGACATATTGAAATCTGGCGAATACGACACCATTTTGGTTCAAGAATTAAAGGTTGAAAATGCCGCTTTTCCACATAACCTGTTTGAAGAATATGGTTATAACATACGGGTTTACGGCCAAAAAAGTTGGAACGGCGTCGCGACATTTTCTAAATTTTCTATTGAAGATGTAATTCGCGGAATGCCAAATTATTCCGATACAAACGCGCGATTTTTGGAAACGGTAATTGATGGACGCGTCCGTATTATAAATGTATATATGCCCAACGGCGAATCCGAAGATTCCCCCAAATTTCAATATAAACTGGATTGGATGCGCGCATTTACCGATTACATATCGCAATATATTGATTCCGAAGAGCCCGTCATAATTGGGGGTGATTTTAATATTGCAATCACTGATAAAGATATATGGAACCCCAAAAATTACATCGGGTCCAGTATATCTGCGCCCGCGGCACGCGAAATAATGCAAAAATGGCTGGATGCCGGTTGGATGGATGCGTGGCGCGCAATACATCCAGATGAAATCGATTATACTTGGTACGGTTATCGTGGTCGCGACACAGTCGGTAATAACCAAGGTTTGCGTCTTGATTACTTCTTGGCGAATCGCACGGCGGCAAAAAAAATTAAAACCTGTGAAATTGATAAATCCCCGCGTATTGCGAACAAGCCGACCGATCATTGTGGGTTGATGATTAAATTTGACTAGTCACGTTCATCCGCCCGGGCAAAATCGTCATATTCTTTATACTTCATATCCCCGGTTTTCCGGTATTCATATCCCATTTTACCGGCCGAAAACCAATTAAACACTTCTGTCACTTTGGCGACCGCAGCATTTATCATTTCATCTGTTTCATCGGCATCATATTGAATTGGGCGCACATCGCCGGCCCGCAATTGCAAAAACTCCATAGTCGGTATAAACGGCGAATTCGTTCTATACATTGTAAAACCGCCATTTTTTAACATATATGCCTC
This sequence comes from uncultured Pseudomonadota bacterium, assembly GCA_900320405.1. Taxonomy (GTDB): domain Bacteria; phylum Pseudomonadota; class Alphaproteobacteria; order Rs-D84; family Rs-D84; genus Enterousia. The sequence continues at coordinate 141,034 of OOHM01000002.1, read as the reverse complement.
TAACGGTAATTGTGGCATATTGCCCAACATTAATTGACTTCTGGTTGGTGCAGAACCGGTTTTTATATCTAAAACACCGGTTTGCCATATTCTGTCTGCACGCGCCCGAACGGTACGACCTGCAATTTCGATGGCACCTTCAATCTCGGTTTTTGCATTCGGTGTACGCGCCAACATATCGGCAATTGTCGGTGCCATTTCAACAAATCGCCGATGCCAAAACCAGAATATCAAATTATTATGGCCCAATTTTTCACGTGCACGGCGATCCATTTCTGCAACCAGGTAATCCGCCGTCGCACCAGATTCTGCGTGTTCAATTGTGTCGTGCACCAAATTACCAAAATCGCGCGCATCGGGGGCGACCCAATAATCATCGACCCGGCGCAAACGCAATATATGATGAACATAGAACACATACGGGTTATGTATTAATTTTTCAATTTCTGTCACAAACACATCCGACCAATCGGCGGGCGGCACCGGGTCGGAATAATCCAACGGTGTGCCCACAACCGAATCACGGCCACGCACCGTCGCCAATATATCGGCACCAACCGATTTATCAAACGCGCCACCTGCAACAATCACACGCGACAAGAACCGCGATTCCGCCGTCTGGACACCACCGGATATTTTACTGCGTGTCCAATAAACATCGTTTCCACAGGACAGGTTTATAAAATCCAATGCCATCAAAGATACTTTGTGATTCGGTGACGGCAAACCAATTTTGTTTGCAATTCCACGTGGTAACCACGGGTTTTCATACCCGGTTGCCGGGAACATTCCATCGTTAAGCCCGGTCAATATGATAACATCTGCGGTCTGCATACGCGATTCTATGGTTCCCAACACAACAACCGGCGCCGCATCATTCATTGGACGGCGCACCCGAACACCCGAAAGTGCATCCGCAATAAACGCACGCGCATCATTCACATCAACACGAATTTTTTGCGCATTCAAACAATCTGATAAATTCTTTATCTGGTTCCAAACCTGAATACTGGCCGGGTCATCAACAGCAAATTGCGGTGATAAATTATCAGAAAATGTTTCTATAATATCTGCCACGGTATCGAACAAATTGAAATTGTTTCTGTAATATGTTTCCGCAAATGTGTCCACGCCCGATTGAATCCAATCATCCAAGATATTCAGTATCGCACGTCCCGCCGATGTTGCGGTTCCAATTTGTCCGCCGGAAAAATCGGCATCAATATTTCGTACCATAAATTCCGTCATTAAACGCTGGTTTCCTGCGGAATCGGGCGTGATAATCAAAACAGATTTATTTTGTTTAACTGCGCGCGCGGCAACCTCGGCCACGGCGGCGGCCTCTTCTGATTCCCGTGATGCCTCGATTAAATGACAATTTGATAAATCATAAATGCCCATATCCTGATAAACATTTCCAAACGCACGATTCATAAAATCTATATGTGACGGCCCAACATTTATTTCCTGCACAGATTTATAATCAACACCTATTTCTAACAAAAACTTATATTCCGAATTATACGGATTTGTATCTAATTCAAAATCGTTGTATACGCCGGAAATCTTGCCAGACAATATTATTCGACCATTTGGTAATTTTGCAATTTCCGACATCAATTTTCGTGTTGTTGGTACGCTACCCGTGGAACCACATACAACAATCAAAGAATCGTTCACCGGCATTTTTTTAACATAATCACACCACGCGTATGCATCGCGATTCCGACGTTTTATTTCTGTTTCACGACCCGCAAAAATTTCATTTGATGCCCGCGCCAATATATTCAACAATTCTGCTTTGTCTTGAAAATGTCGTGCATATTTTTCATCAACCAAATTTTTCCAATCTATATCTGATATATCAATACCGCTGTTTTCCAAATAGTCCTGCATTGTTATCAATGTGCGTGCAATCGGCAACGCGGTCGATATGTTTCGAACATTTGGCAATCCAGAAATTAGGTATGCGACTGTAACCACCCGCTCCAATTCCGAAACGGTACCAGAATAATCTTCATCTATTATGTCATCAACACCTTCACCCAACGGAACAATACGCGGCAAAATTGCCGCACCACCGGATTTTTCTGCAATCATTTTTTCAACACTTCTTGCGGCACGACGACTTGGTACAAACAATAAAATATTTGGAATCGGTATGCCCGATTCGGTCATAACCCGCCACAGACCATCCAAAATTTTGGCGGGATTTGAAACGCAAAAAATATTGCTATTTGATTCCAATTATTGCCCTTATATTTTCAATTCCGTATTTTTTCTCGGCCGAAGTTTCTAAAACATCGTCTATCATTGCCGGATGTAAACCAGAATCTATTTTCATCTGGTTTGATTCGCGCACGCGTTTATCTTTCTTGGTATAAACAACCTGATACGAAATCCCGTTCAAATCGCAGAAATTCATAAGTTCTAAATCAGAATCACGCGGCCCGATTCGCGAATCGATTAATACAAACAATCTTTTTAATTGACGCCGCGTTGTTATATATTCTTGAAAACGCATCATCCATCGCACGGCATCGGTACGCGACACGCGCGCATAACCATACCCGGGCAAATCCACAATTGTGATTTTATCGTGAACATTAAACATATTCAGTGTTTGGGTTCGCCCCGGTGTATTAGATGTGCGAGCCACAGGTACATTGAGTATCGCATTTATAAGTGACGATTTACCAACATTACTGCGCCCGGCAAAGGCATATTCCGGAAATTGGGTTTCCGGTAAATCACAAACATTTTCAAAACCACCAACAAATTTTATCATTTTTCACCATCCCTGGCCAACAGACGCTTATATGCCTCTTTTTTAGAAATCCCGGTACGTGCCGCCAAATCGGCCGCGGCGCCCTTGGTAGAATTCATCGCAACATCATTTACAATCTCTGAAATTTCTGCATCCGACATTTTATGTTCTGGCGCCGGTGCAACAACCAACACGATTTCGCCACGCGGTGGGTCAATATTCAACAAATCCGCCGGATACCCGATAATTGTCTCCTCGTGAATTTTTGTTATTTCACGAACAATGGCAATCTTTCTTTCAGGCATAACACGCGCAATTGCGGCAATTGTGGTCTTTACCCGATTCGGACTTTCATAGTAAACAATTGTATGACGGATACGGTTATCATCACGCAATTTCTTGTCATCAAAAAAACCGCAGAAAGTAAACCGGTCGGTTGGGAAACCACTTAATACCAATGCAGATATAACCGCCGTCGGCCCCGGTACAACAAACACCGGCAAATTTGCATCGCGTGCCGCACGCACAATACGAAAACCCGGGTCACTGATTCCCGGCATCCCCGCATCAGATACCACCGCAACCGATGCGCCACCAACAATACGTTCAATTAAATCGCCAATAACTTCGCGTTCATTGTGTTCATGGCACGAAACACGACGCGTTTTAATATCAAAATGTGATGCAATTTTACCAAACACGCGCGTGTCTTCGGCGGCAATAATGTCAACATTTTTCAAAACTTCGACCGCACGCGGTGACAAATCAGATAAATTGCCAATAGGCGTGCCAACAATGTAAAGCCCTGATTGCATTTCTAAATCCTTTGTAGTAAAATGATACAAAATAAAATGGATTTTTCAATGCATATTATAAAAAACATTCTTCGTTTTATTTGCATATCGGCCATTTTGACCGGGTGCAGTGGTACAAACAATCGGTGGTATTCAGAATATGACCGTGCAAGTGTTTCAACACCTGCCCAATTACAGTACGGAAGTTTCAGCGCCGGAATGTACGGCACGGATTCAACCGAATCTGTTGCGGTTTTATTGCCCACATCTGGTCCAAATGCATCCATAGGAAAATCAATTCGTCCCGCGATCGAGGCCGCCGCAATGCAATTCGCATCCCCCGGCACACGCATAGATTTTTATGACACGGGCACCGGTGATGTCACCAATGTAATACGTTCGGCGGTTGCATCAAATCCCGGCATTATTATTGGACCGGTATTTGCACAAAATGCAAAAATTTTACGCGAAATAAAGCCATCTGATATGCCTGCTTTATCGTTCACTTCGGATATATCCGCGGTGGGTGATGGCGTGTTCAGTGTATCGTTGGTTCCAACAAACACTATCGAAGCAACAATCCAAGAAATGCGTGCACGCGGTGACAGCCAATTCATAATTATCGCCCCAGATAACACATCTGGACGCACAATGGCCGGTGCGGCAAAGTCTATGACGGGCACATACAACATACGCAATACCGGTGTATTTTACTATAACGAACACGACACAGAATCTATTAAATCTGCGGCAATGGCGGCCACGATGTATACGGCACGAAATGCGGCAAACACGCGCGCCAAAGAAATTTTGTCTGATATATTGAACAAAGAAAACCTGTCGGCCGCCGAACGCGCAAACATTGCGCGCCAATTGGAAAACATAAATCGTACAGATACATTGGGTAAATTACCATACGATTCTATATTGTTCCTGGGGACGGGTGATGATACAAAATCTTTGGTGTCATTCATGCGGTATTATGGGCTGGGCACACGCGATGCCGGATTTTATGGCACACCATTGTGGGAAGATGGCGATATCGCATCCGATGTCGCAATGACCGGGGCGGTTTTTGCAACACTGCCCGAAATTCCAACCGAATTTTCAGGTATATATGAAAACGCCACCGGCACCCCACCATCGCGTATGGCGGCAATCGGTTATGACACGGCCATATTGGCATTCGGGGCCGTGCGGGCCAAAGATGCGACGGCGTCATATCTTATGAACCCAAGTGGCTATATCGGTATAAACGGATTGTTCCGTTTGCGCCCCAGTGGTTCAAATGAACGCGCATTACAGATTATGCGCATTAATGGTGACGGAACAACAACAATGGTAAAGAAACCGGCGGCGGCGTTCACGGTTCCCGTATACACAACCGCGACAAATTATGTGACATCGGCCGAACCAATGTCGTTGGCGGGCGCCGGTGTAAACCCGATGGATTACATCAACATTCCTGAACGGTTGCGCGGAAAATATCGGTCAAAGACATTTGGGGCAAATCACACCGTCACAACAAACGCGAACACTGATTTGGCATTTTCATCCGTGACGGTATTACCCAACAATGAAAACGAATTTTCTATTACCGCAGAAAATTACAGTCCTGTTCCGTTGGAAAACGTAAGTCGCACATACATAGATTCTGTTGAAATATCCGAATAAAACACCAAGGGGGAAATAATGAGAACAATATATAAAATCTTTATCGCGTGTTTATTAACCGCAATTGTGACCGCATTTGCAACGGCGCATATTATCAAACAGCGTTATGATTGGACGGATGCAGTAGAATACCTGTGCAAAGACAATGCCAGTCCAGATTTAAACGGATGCTGTCCGGGTGAAACCTATACCGATATGGGTGAATCCGGTTTTAATTGCTGTCCAATCGATGGTGGCGATTGTTTCCCACCGATTGAAAAATAGAATTTAATCTAAATCGCGCAGGCTAACCTCATCACCATCAACAACCACAATTTTGCCGGATTTTATTTCGGCAATTTTTGCAACCGTATTAAAATCACGCAATGCGAACAAATCCGGTGTATAGATTGGAATTACCCCACGCAATATACACAATTGATTTGCAATCAAATTATTATCACATACGGCGATAATTGGAACATCTGGTCGACGACAAGACACACTTGTCACCGAATCGGTATCACGCGCAAAAACAATTATCGCCATTGCGTGATTCAAATGTGCCATTGACGACACCGAACGTGACCAATCGTTTTCCGGCGCATTTTCTGCCCGCACCCAATCATTGGAATGTTCTATGGCGTCCATATCGGAATAAGACAAAATCTTGTCCATTGTTTCAATAACCTTTAATGGGTGTGCGCCTATAGTCGTTTCTTCGGATGTCATTGTTGAATCAACACGCAAATATGCTGCATTCGCGACATCACTTATTTCCGCACGTGTTGGAAATTCACTTTCGACCATAGAACCCAACATTTGCGTTGCCATCACGACCGGCCTGTTTAATCGCCGGCATTCACGAATAATTTTACGCGAAATCGCCGGGACCTGTTCATACGGCAATTCAACCGCCAAATCCCCACGCGCAATCATAACCCCATCGGCCGCGGACGCAATTTCCGCTATTCGCTGAACGGCGTTCTGCCTTTCTATTTTAGCCATAATTTTAATCGGGGCCGATGTACGCGCAGTAATAAAATCGCGCACCTCTGCAATATCTTCTGGGCGTTGAACAAAAGACACGGCAACCCAATCCGGATTTTTGGTCAACGCATACTCCAAATCCGCCCTATCCTTTTTTGTTAGTGCACCGGTTTTTATATCGGTATCTGGAACATTAAATCCGCGTCGCGACCATATTTCTGTTCCCCGCACCACCTTTGCTTTGACTTCATTTGGTGCAACATCTGTGACCTGCATTTCTATTTTACCGTCATTCAGTAATATTCGCTCTCCAACCTTTAACGACGCAATAACATCGGCATCGGGCATATTTACACGCGCCGAATTTCCAGGTTCTGGATTCGAATCAAATGTAAAAGTTTGCCCCGGCGATATTGGATATTTTTCCTCACCTGCAAAATTACCTATACGATGCTTTGGCCCCTGAAGGTCAACCATTACCCCCACCGGCACACCCAATTCACGCGAAAGGCGCCGTATAGAATCAATTTTTTTCCCCTGAACATCACCTGTATCGTGACTAAAATTTATACGAAACACGTTTACGCCACCCAAAATCATTTGCCGCAACATCGCGTTGCCTTCCGAACTGGGGCCGATTGAAGCAGTAATTTTCGTAAATCTGGTCATTTTTACAATCTCTCGGGTTTTTGTTGATTTTTATGTTTTATTGTATATCATAAAACACAAATTTAGACAAGGGGAAAACATCTATGAAAAACGCAAACCATGGGGCATTTGATAACACTCAATTGCTGTCTATTATTGAACGTATTGAAAAATTAAATGAAGATTCTGCCGCCATTGCCGCAGACATCAAAGAAATTTATACCGAGGCAAAATCCGCCGGTTTTGACCCAAAGTACATCCGTCAAATGATACGCCTGCGTAAAATGGATCCGGATGAATTGGATGAAACCGATGAATTGACCCAAATGTATCGCAATGCACTGGGGCTGTAATTAAATGAAGAAATTTACCAAAACCATCGAAAATTTTGAATGCGCCCATTGTGGCGCGATGGTTTTTGGTAATGGGTATACAAACCATTGTCCGCACTGCCTGTGGTCACGTCACGTTGATAATAACCCGGGCGACCGCGCATCCAATTGTGGCGGTATGATGGTTCCTGTATCGGCCGAACCCGACGGCGATGGGTTTATTTTAACGCATAAATGCGAAAAGTGTGGTAAGACTATACGACAACACTCATCAGAAAACGATAACACAGATGCAATTATCACATTGACCACAAATGCAGATTTTATATTTGGCAAATAAATTTGACTATGCGCGATTGGTTTAATGCACAAAAATTAAATGCTTTTTTATGGGTGCCTATTTTTTTGGCATTTGGTATGGCGTTTTATTTCGCCGTTGGCCCAGAACCCAGTTTAATAAAATTGATTTGTGCGCTTATTACCGGAACCGCTGGAATAATATTATTTCGTAAAATTCCGATTGTAGTCCTAATAATGTCATTCGCATTTGGATTTGGATACGCCGGCGTTTACGCCCATATCAAAAATACGCCACAAATATCGCACGACTTGCACGGAATTGAAATCACCGGGCGAATCATAGACATTGACCACACAGACGAAAAAGTCAGGTTGCATATCAAAACCGACGAATTTGGCATTGTTCGTGTCACAACAACCGACAAGATTCCACTGAACCCCGGCGATATTATTTCTGGAAATGGCGGTCTGTTCAAACCAAAACCTGCGGACACACCATACGGTTTTGATTTTGCGCGACACGCATATTTTAACAATATGACCGCAACAGGTTATATCAAAGACATAAAAACTGTCTATACGGCGAAAACCGATGTATACAGCCCGCGACTATATATAAAAAATAAAGTCGATTCTTTCCTTACAAATTCACTTTTGTTGGGGTATAAAAACGCGTTAAGCACCGACCAAAGAAATATATGGAATATAAACGGTGTAGCACATCTGTGGTCAATCAGTGGGTATCATTTGACATTAATTGGTGGTTGGTTGTTTATAATATTTTATACGATATTCCGTTGCATACCAAAATTGGTTAGACGCACACCTGCACGCATACCGGCAACAATATGTTCTTGGGTTGGATTGATTGGATATGTATTTATATCCGGTGGTGGTGTGGCCACATTGCGTGCGTTTATAATGGCGACATTGGTAATGTTCGCAATTATATTGGGGCGCGCCGCACTATCACTTCGTATGGCGGCCTTGGCGTTTATTATTATCGCCATCATCAACCCATACAATGTTATGCGTGCCGGATTCCAATTATCTTTTGCGGCAATATTTGGAATACTGTGGTTATGGACATATGTTAAACCTAACCTGCCACATAACAAAATATTTCGGTATTTATATTCTGCATTTTTAACAACAATTGTTGCCACAATTTTCACCGCCCCATTTATACTAACGCATTTCGGTGAAATCCCAATTTATGGCGTATTGGGAAATTTAATATTTCTGCCACTGTTTTCATTTATACTTATGCCATGTGTAATCATTGGAACCATCTGCGCCCTTGTCGGTATTTTCACACCAATAAACCTTGCACACGATATTTACAATCAATTTTATTCTATTGCCGAATCGATTGCGAACCTGCCATTTGGCAATCTAAGCCTTGGGACACCACCAAATGTCAGCATAGTGTTTATGACCATTGGACTTTCCTGTTTAATTTTCATACGCAACCTGGATACATTAAAACCATTGATTGCGCGCCACATAAACTTGGTCTTGGCATTCATTTTCATTTGTATCGGCATATCAATATGGTGGACCACGCCACGACCGATATTCTATATATCATATGACCATAAATTGATTGGTGCGGTTATTGATGGGAAATTAAAATTCAACAAAACGCACGACAGTGGAAATTATTTTGCTTTTGATAATTGGCGTAAAATGAATCGTGAAAAGATTGGCACTGAAAACTATCGCATTCCCAAAGAATCCGGTGTATACACCATTTCGCGTCCATATTGGAAAATTGTGTACCTGCCAAATTTTTCATCTCTTTCTAAAAACATTATACCTATGTGCCAAGACCCAAATGTAAAATACATTGCGTCATATTTTGACATAGATTCCAAAGATTGCAAAAACAAAATAATACACGGTGGCGCGGTTGTATATAAATCCGGACATATCGATTATGTGCCGTCTAATCGGTTGTGGCATAATCCGCGCAAATAAAATACAGGCCCGCCGCCGGCGCGGTTGCGCCCGCCGCCGACCGATTACGCGCGGCAAATATTTTATTTATATCATATGGATTACCCAAACCAATCTCTACCAATGTACCAACCATATTCCGGACCTGGTGGTGCAGGAACGAACGCGCAGAAAATTCAAAGATAATCAAATCGCCCTTTTGTTCTATACGGCACAAATCCAATGTTTTTATCGGGCTTTTCGCCTGGCACTGACTTGCACGGAAAGAAGTAAAATCATGTTCACCTGGTAATAATTTCGCCGCATCACGCATTGCATATATATCCAATTTTTTTGGAACCCACCAAACGCGATTCTTGTCCAACACCGCCGGTGCAGAACGATTCAAAACAATATATTTATAGTGCCGCATAACACACGAAAACCGCGCATTAAAATCATCGGGAACAATCGCACAATCTAACACAGACACAGGTGCATTATTCAAATAGAAATTCACCGCACGCATAACGGTTGCGGCATCAAAATCTTTATCTAAATCAAAATGCGCCGTCATCGCAACCGCGTGCACACCGGCATCGGTCCGCCCTGCCCCAACGATATCTGGGCGCGCGCCACAGAATTTTTCAATCGCGTCTTTTAATAATGATTGTACAGACGGGCCTTGGGTGTTTTCCTGCCACCCGATTAAATCTGTACCATCGTATTCCAAAATTACTTTATACCGTGTCATTATTCACCAAATTTTATTTCTGCACCGTGCAGACCGTTTACAAAACTTTTCCAATCCATCGGTTTTTTACCCGCGGGCTGCACAGTCACAATTTCCATTTTATCGCCGTTCATTTTGGTCTTTAATATCTTGACATCAATGCCGTTTATTTTTGTGCGTCCCGCACCAAATGCGCGCACCAAATTATGAATTTCCAATGCAGATTTTTTCCAATCTATAATTTCGTCGTATACGCCGGTTTTCGCCGTATAGACGATTTTTCCACTTTGCGGAATCGGTGGATATTTTTCCGGTGCATCCATATATTCGATTATCATTTCAGAACCGATTCTTGAAACTTTTTCTTCCACCGTTTCATTTGTGTCATCAATATCAATATCGAATTTCCGGCACATTAAAATATCACCGGCATCCAATTCATTTGTCATTTGCATAATGCAAACGCCACTTTCGGTATCACCGTTTTTAATTGCAGTGCGAATCGGTGACGGCCCGCGATAACGTGGCAACAAACTGGGGTGCAGGTTTACACACGGCGCAGAATTCAAAACATTGTCATGCAAAATCGCACCATACGCCGCAACAAACACCATATCGGGCGTAAATTTATATTCGGACGGTTTATGATATACCGGCAATCCACGCGATTCCGCCCACACATGTACGGGCGATTTAGTTATAATATGTTTACGCCCTACGGGCTTTGGTGCACGTGTAAAAACCGCGATAACTTCATGCCGCGTGGCCACGGCATTAAATATAGGCACAACAAAATCGGGGGTTCCCATTAAAACGACTTTCATTTGCGTTGCCTTACCTTGCGCATAACCATCTCGCGTTTTGCCGACGGCAAATGGTCAATAAATAAAATTCCGTCCAAATGATCGGTTTCGTGTTGTACTATGCGCGCCATTATACCGGACATTTCCGCGGCATAACCTTTGCCATCCGTCCCCGTCCATTCCACCGTGACAACGGCCGGGCGCGAAACATTGGCATAGACCGGCAAATAATCTGGTCCCAACACAGATAAACACCCCTCTTCCATAACGACGGTATCGACCGACCGCAAAGTAATAACCGGATTTATCATTTTAAAAACTTCTTCCGTTTCTGGGTTCATCATAACCAAAAAACGCTTGGTCACACCGACCTGAGGCGCGGCCAGGCCTACGCCATTTTGGTCACGCATCATTTTGACCATTTCGTCCATAGTCTTCAAAATCTCTGGGGTGATATCGTCCACCGGGGCACAATGTTCCCGCAAAACCAAATCACCGCAAAGTTTCATTTGCAACATACATAAATCCTTTTATAATAAAATGATAGCAAAGGAATTCCAAATGACAACCTATATTTTAATTGTAATGTGCGCGGTCATAATCATAATGTTGGGCGCACTGCTGATGCGCCCGGCCGGGGTTGATATGTCGGGTCTGCGTGAAGATAATACACGCCTGCGCGAACGTTTGGCGGAAAGATTGGGCGTATTGGCGCAAAACGCAAACGAATTAAAAAGTATTAGTGCCGATATTGCCAATTTCAAAAACATACTTATGGGCAACAAACAGGCCCGTGGCACATTCGGCGAACGCCAACTGGAAGACTTGGTTGCCGACATTATGCCCCCAGAAACATATGCGTTTCAATCTGTTATGGAAACGGGTGTCCGGCCCGATTGCATAATTCGCCTGCCCTATCCGCCGGGCGATATGATAATCGACAGTAAATTTCCATTGGAATCTTATTCCCGCATGCAAAGTGGCGATAACCCGGAATTGTACCGGAAACAGTTTGAATTAGATGTCCGCAAACACATAGACGCTATCGCCGAAAAATATATTATTCCCGGTAAAACCGCCGAAAGCGCGATGATGTTCATCGCAAGCGAATCAATATTTGAAACATTACACCGGGAATTTCCGGGTGCGGTCGAATACGCCGCACGCAAAAAGGTCTTTATTGTTTCGCCATCTACATTGTGGGCAACATTGAACACGATTCGCGCGATTCTGTCCGATATAAAAATAAAACGTGTTGCGGGTCAAATTAAACGGGAATTAGATATGTTGTTGACCGACCTTTCACGCCTTGCCGACCGTGCAGGCAAAGTTTCACAACACTTTAACCTTGCCCAAGCAGATATAGAACAATTACAAACGTCGGTGAACAAAATCACCCCCCGCGCCGAAAAGTTGAAAGAATTGGATTTTGATAAATAAAGTTCCCCTCCTGTGGAGGGGTGGACGCGAACGCGGACGGGGTGGTTAGAAAATACGAAATAATAACGAATGCTCTAACCACCTCCCCCTTCGGGTACTCCTCCAATGGAGGAGAACCCGCGCCGCGCAGAAAAATTAAAAGAATTAGATTTTGATAATTAGTGGTTAGCCTACCACGGCACCACTTTCGAGATAACGGGTGATTAGTTATAAGTGATTAGTAAAAAACAGTTGCATTTCGCAACTGTTTCTCAATTTATTTTCTTACATCAATAGTGTATTTAATCAAACATTCGCCATCATTGTATTCGCTATCAAAAAGATAATGCTCACCTATCAGAGAAGCAAAATCCCTGATATCGTCACACTCTGTCTTACTAATATTACCTATTATACGATCAGTATGCACAAAAACATCATCCTCAATTTCGTCTATATTAACAGACTGATCCAATATATAACCATAAGCCCAAGCCGCCACAATATCTGCTAATGTAGATCTATACTTACGCGTAACATCACTATAATCAGTATAATCCTCTATATCAACAACAGCATATCCACCATCTGATGTTACCATTGCAACCTTACCGTCTTTTAAAATTTGCTTGCCGAGCAAAGTGGTTTTTAACACTTTTTCTGCATACCGACTCAACACAAGATCTAATTGATTTTCTGGAAAGTATATATCCTTGGTTTCAATACAATATGTTTCTTTAATCGTTACATTATCACTATTACACGGATCGATTGGCACGCAGGCCTGGGTCTTTTCAACCCAAACATATTTATCCGGGTGTTTTTCACACAGGGCTTTACGGTCCGCGGGACTTGGCACCGCAGATGCCGCATTTATTACCGCCAAACCGGCGATTACTGACAACCAAGTTTTTTTCATTTTTTCTCCTTTTGGTTTTTGTTGTTTTATTTTTATTAGCATTCGCAACCCAACTCACGAGCATCTTCTGGCATATCCGCGCAAAACATTTGACATTCCGCACTGGCCTTTTGTTCTTCGGTTCTGGTATCCGCCTTGGGACCACCTGCGCCGCCACCGATGGCGCCGGTGCCACCACCTTTACCTTTTAGCAATTTTTGTTTCTCGATTTCTTGCGCCAATTTTATGTTTCCAACAACACCAATGCCCGTCGCAGCCAGTGTTGATATTCCTGCAATTTTGTATCCACGCGTGTTCTTTTCACAGGCTTCTAAATCTAACTTTAATTTATCGCGCCGATTGGTCAATTCTGAAATTTGCGCATCCAATTGCATATCTATATAATCAACCGTATCCGCATGTGCGGGACAAATACAAATTAAACCGACAAAGATTATAAGTTTATTTCTTATCATCTTTCTTGTCCGCCTGGGTTTCGGTTTTGCCCGCCGATTCGTTTTCTTTCTTTAATTTGTTTAACTTTACACCTTGAACTATTGCCGCCGTACCGGTTGCAACTGTGCCAGCCGCACCAATCCATGTCGCGGTTTTCCAATTTTTATTCTTGCGACTGCACTCGGATAACTTTATTTCTAATTCGCTGATTTCGCGTTTAAGTGATGCAATTTGCATTTGACGCGACATATCAATTACCGCATCGTCCGCATGCGCGAACGGCACAGAAAACACCAATAAAATTATATAAACGCGTTTCATTTTATCCCCAACGAAAAAACCACTTAAACATATTTCAAGTGGTTGGAGGTTCATAACTATAATTTTTCGGAAAATAGCGGGCTTATTCAATATATTCGCCGCCCTCCAACCGCACTTTGGTTGGAGGAGTTTTATGTCCCCACGGACACCGAAAAATTAGAGGTTATGACGCCTCAATGTGGTAACCCACCACATCAGGAGTATTATATCACAACTTTATACTTTTTCAAAATCTAAAACGGATGCAATCGCATCCGTTTTTACCAAGAACGATACGCTAAACCGGCATTCCGGTTTTTGGGTTTATCCATATCTGTTGGGCGGCGATTTCCATCATTGGCATATCAGATTTGCTATCTGAATATGCGCGAACAACATTTGGTATAAACTTATGTTCACGCGCCCATTCATCCATCGCATAAACTTTATTATCACCCCAACATAAAAATTTATACCGCCACGGTTTGTCTTTACACATTTTTGAACAAACAACCGCATCAAATTTTATATCACCCACCAATTTAGGAATCAAATAATCCGGGGATGCAGAAATCAACAGAACTTTATTACCCGCCGCGCGTTCCGCCGCAACACGTTCCGCCGCCCAACCGAATCGGTTGCGTTTATGTTGTTTAACAAAACCGGGCACAAAACGGCGCACCATATCGGATGTAATAAACCGACGTGTATTTTGCCGCCACCATACCCCAGATGGATTAAACATACGCACAAGTGCAGACACACCAATCAATGGTAAAAATAACCACGGCCGAATCGAATGCCGAAAACAATAGCGTCCAAAGGCCATATTCGAATCGGGCCAAGACAATGTTCCATCAAAATCAAACAAAACAACATCTGTGCGCTTTAACATTTTAATCCTTTTAATTTTCTAGAATTATAATCGCGCAAAAAAATATATCAAACAAAAACGGGGCAATCTGCCCCGAATTTTATTTGTTTCTTTTTAATTTTCTGCGCAATCTTTCCATCGCAAAGAACAACGCCGGCGTCAATGTAAATGTCCATATCAATGATGCCAACATTCCCCCAATCATAACCGCCGCCATTGCACGCTTCATACCGTCGGCACTCCACAATTGCGGCAACATACCGGCCATAACCGCAATAGATGTCATTAACACCATATTCTTTTTCGCGTTTAGTTCGGTCCACAATGCGACCTTCAGGTTTTGACCGTGATTCACGCGATTGATTGTTGGTTCCAACACCAAAATATTATTATTCACCACCAACCCAACCAACATAACAAATGCCAACATTGCGCCAACATTGGTTGATGCCCCCGACAAGAACAGTAATATAAACACGCCGGCAAAACTGGATATAATAGATGTGGCAATCGTAAACGGATGAATAAGTGAATTCAAAATTGCCGCCAACAACATAAATGTTAAAACGGTCGCCAACAAAAATGCCTGACCTATTTCACCCGTGGTTTCGCTTTGAATTTCCGCCATACCACCAAATTCGTAACTGTAACCCATATCCCAATCGATTTTATTTAATTCTTTGACGATTTTTGCCTGGACGGGGCCACTGGTCGACTTACCGATATTTATGTCTATTTCTGTCACCCGGTTTTTGTCCAAACGGCGAATATCGGGCGTTGCGGTTTCACGTCTTATACTGCCCAATTCTGACAACGCAACCATACCTTTCTGGGAATTTAACAAAACATTATCAAACAAAGACACATCTTTGAACGGCCGCGCAAATTCCAAAACTATTGGGTATTCTTGACCATTTTCTTTATATTTATATGTATCGTTTCCATACAGTGCCGTACGCAATGCACCACCGGCATAAGAATTCTTGATTCCCCAAAAATCCATTTTATCGACATCAGGAATAAATTTAATTTCATCACCCGGCGTTTGCTGCGCCAAAACCGCCGTTTGCACTTCGGGTATAGTATTTATTGCGTTCAATGCACGCAACGCGTATTCTTGGCGTTTGGTGTCATCTTCACCAAATATATTCAAAACGATATCAGATGAAATCGCAGATGATACGCCTTCGCCGGCACGAATTTGAATTTCGGCATCGGGAATTTTATTTAATTCTGGCAGCATACGACGCGCAATTTCTTTATCTGAACCCCGGCGTTTTGATTTATCTACCAACTTTATCTTGACCGCAATATTTTGCAGACCGCGTTCACCGATTTTAACCGATGTAGATTTGACCTCTTTGAATTCGGCCAATTTCTTTTCGATTTCGCCCGCGATAAATTCGGATTTTTCATATGTTGCACCCATTGGCGCACGCGCAGTAATATTTATCTCGTTCGCATCTGTTGATGGACTGAATTCATTTCCGGTAAACCGCATCAAAAACGCAGATGCAATCAACACACCAACCGCCATCAAAATAACCCGACCCGAATGTTTATATTGATATGCGAACCATTTTTCCATTGTAGATTTCTTTTTTTCTGTCTTGGCCACACGCGCCACCCGTGGCAAACGCAATATTTGCGCAATCATCATTGGCGCCAATGTGAACGAGAATATAAGCGATAATACAGTCAAATACACAACCGTCATACCAAATTGCGACATAAACTTACCGGCAATTCCACCCATAAACGCCAAAGGCAAAAATACCACAACATTTGTTCCAACACCCGCAAACACGGAAACCGCAACATTTTTTGTCCCATCCAATGCGGCGTTTTCCGCATTTTTACCTTTGCGCATTTCTTGCAACGCCGATTCAATAAGAATAATGGCATTCGACACCAATGTACCCAACGCCGAAGAATATGCCAACAGAGTCAGCGCATTTATTGTAAAACCACTGGCATCAACAAAAAACAAACCCGCAATCAAAGACGCCGGTATCACAACACCTGCGATAATGGTTGAACGCCAATTTCCAGTAAAGGCCAATAAAACAATAATGGTAAGCACAACACCTAAAACAATTCCGCGAATCGTTCCCGATGTTTCATTTGAAACCACAATGGAAGAATCAGAAATTATTTCCATTTTTGCATCCGGGAATCGCGAATTCAAATCTGCGGTTAACTTTGGCAATTCTTTATTCAATGCACGCGAAATTTTAATTGCGTTTCCATCGGTTGCCTTGACCACAGATGCAATAACCACACTTTCCCCATTGAACCGCGCACCGTTTTCAACTTCACGCGCGGAATCCGTCACCGTTGCAACATCTGCAACAGTGAATTTTTGTCCTTCGGCGGTTGTTATATGTAAATTTTTAATTGCATCAACCGATTCAAATTCACCAATAAAACGCACACTGGACGAATCGGCGCCCGCCTCTATCTTGCCCCCTGGGACATTCAGGTTGCTGGCCCCGAAAGCGGATACAACATCCATAATTGTGATACCGTGCGCCGCCATAGATTCCGGATTCAACGCAACACGAATCGCACGGTTTTCACCACCGAACACGGATACACTGGCAACACCCTTAACACCGGTAATCTTGTTCGCCAATATTTCATCGGCGTATTCTTTCAAATCGCGTAAAGACGCACCCGATAAAGCGATATCGACGACAGATGTTTGTAATGGGTTTAACTTTTCTATGACCGGTTGTTTCAAATCAGACGGAAATTCCGACGCCAATGCATCAATTTTAGATTTAACTTCACTGGCCTTGTCATTGACATTCACACCCAAATTAAATTCTGCCATAACATATCCGCCATTTTCGAATGCCTGGGATGTAAGTTTTTTAAGTTCTGGCACCTGGGACATCGCGTCTTCGGCCTTTTTAATAACCTGGGATTCTATTTCGGCGGGGGCGGCCCCGGGGTATATAAATGTTGCGGTCACCATTGGGAAATCCAACGCCGGTGTACGTTCAATATTCATCTTGGGGAATGAAACAATCCCCAACACCACCCACAACAAAACAAACATTACCGTCGTAACCGGCCGCTTGACAAAGAACTTTAACATAACAAATCCCCCAAAAAATTTATTTACTAACCTTCTGATTATTTGAAACCTTGGACAGGATGACAACATCGCCATCACCTATTCCACCCGAAACACACGCGAATTCCGAATCTTGGGCAACAACATTGACCACGACAGGTTCCGCAACACCCGATTTTTCAACCATAACCACGCCTTCGCGCACTGCATAAACCGGGATAAAATATCCGTTGCACGGAATTTCCACATTATTCACCCCATCGTTCGCACCGCGCGTTTTCACCACATACATTCCCGAATCATAATCCAAAGAATCTGACACAGATGTAATTGTTCCACCATCGGCAATTTTTTGTCCCGCGCGCAGTTTTGCGCGTGCACGCCCAGATACATATGCACGATTATTCTTTATCGCAATCGGGAAATTTATTACCCCGTTTTTATTGTTCACAACAATTGTTTCAACCAATGTGCCATTTTTGTTCGCATCACGCACCGGGTTAAAAACAACCATACGCGATTCAATCGCAACCATAACAAAACGATATACAAACCATCCAATCAATACGACCAAAACCGCCGTATAGATATTTTTGTTTAATTTTTTATCATTAAAATCTCGTCCAAAAAGTTTCATTCTATTCCCCTAACTTTTTCACCGATTCCGCGGACATCAAAATTTTATATTTTGCGTTTAATAATGCCATATCTAATTGATACAGTCCCGCAGAAACATCTGCCAATTCTATGGCCGATGTTTGACCGGCGGCAAAACGATCACGCGAAAAACTGTACGCTTTGGCCGCCAAATCACGCGCATTTTCTAACCCCGCCAGGTTATCGCGCAAATGGTTATACTGCGTTATCGCATTTCTGTATTTTTCCGCAGTAATTTTTTTAGATTTATCTAAATCTTGGCGTGCGGCCTCGGCATTCATGGCATCAACCGTGGCATTGGCACGATTTACGCCACCACTGAAAATCGGCACCTTCAACGCCAATCCCCAATACGCCGATTGCGAACCGTTTTCATTAAACATATGCTTAAAACTTCTGTCCATCGTCGTATAATTGTACGAACCCACCGCCGCCAGGGTTGGATACCCGTTTGCGCGTTGTGACGATGCCTTGGATTCATACATCTTGACCTGTTGATCTAAAACCTGCCATTCGGGGGTACTGGTCAATTTTTTCATTTTCATTTCCGGAAATTCATTTGGAAATTCATCGGTCAGGTTTAATTCTTCGTCCACATCGATTCCGGCCAATATTTTCAACATACGATGCGCCGTATCACGATTAAATTCTGCATCGGACAAATTTATTTCTTTGGTCGCAATATCAGATTCTATTTTAACCAAATTTCCGCGATTTGCCCTGCCCGCAACGGCTATATTCCGTTTCGCGTCACGCGCATTATTCAAATCTTTCCGTGCAATTTTGACAATTTCATCGGTCATTTTTGCGGTCCAATACATATCTGCGGCGGCATATTTAACCTCACGCGAAACCATTTCTTTGCTGTATTCACCCATTTTAATTGCACTGCGAACACTGTCAACCGCATTACCAATTTTTCCAAAAGTATAAATCGGTTGTGTAATTGTGACCCCCGCCATAAAGATATTATCTGGAATCTCTATACTGCCCATTCCGGCCAATTGCGGAATCAAACCACCAATTTCTGGTGGCAATTTCACATTGTATGAATCCAACGGTTTTTCAACATTAATCAGGTTCATATATGTCGCGGACCCTTCGATATTAAACCAACGATTGGAATTAGCGACATCCAACGACGCCTGGGCTTTTTTTAGATTGGCGTCCGCCTTTTTCAAATCGTGTGATTCGGCAACAATTTTCTGAACCGCATCGTTCAAAGATAAATCCATTGCATTCGCGCCTATACAGGAAAAACCGGCGTACAGCGCCAATACTGCCATAATACCCTTACGCATTTTTCGACTCCATCTTCATTAAAATACCATTCATTGTTCTAAACGATTTGATCAGTTCTTCTTCATCGTTTTTATCAATATCCTTGAATATGGTAGAAATTGCCTGGTGAAACATATCGATAAACTTTGTCGCCACCGCCGCACCACGTTCAGTAACCGAATACCATGTATTACGGCGATCTTCTTCATCCACCGCGCGCAAAACCAACCCATCGCGTTCCATTTTACGGAATGCCGCACACAAATTCGGCGCAGGCAAAAACTCGCGTGCCGCCAAATCTTTCAGTCGCACCCGCCCACCCAGGTAAAGACGGATTAAAAATTGCGCCTGTTGACGTGAATATTCCCCAAAATTTACCAAATCACGATTAATGCGTTCGGACAGTTTTGCGAACAGCAAAATATTCTTTTCCAATAAACTAACTAACTCTTTGCGCACCATATGTACCCCCTTTGGTTATACATACCAATATATTAAAAGCGAAAATTATTATAATTTTTAATAATTATAAATTCAAGTCCAAAAAGCAAAAAAATATTTTATTATTGAAAACGCCGGAAAAATGAATATAATTCAACTGTTTTTGGGGTGTCGTCTAATGGTAGGACAAGAGATTTTGGTTCTCTTTATCATGGTTCGAATCCGTGCGCCCCAACCAAAAATTCAACCGGCTCTGCCGGTTTAATTTTTGGTCGCGCACGGATGGGTGCGAGCATTAGCGCAGCACCAATACGCAGATGAACAATTAGCAACCGTGCAAAAACGGATATTTTTAATAGAGTTTTTGCGTTTACGGTTGATTATTGTTTATCAAGGTCTCGTGCGCATTCCAGAGAGTAAAAATATAAGACTTTGGCGAGTTCGAAAGTTTATTTATGAAAAATTATATTCCCATGGACACTTTCGAACTTTTAATAAAAATAATTAATGTAATCTTGATATCACTAAAAAAATCATTATATATACCCCATAGAAAACAGTTTAGGAGAAAAGCATGAAAAAAGAACTAATTTACACACATTTTCCTTATTGTATAAAACATCTGGGCAAGCATAATTATATTGTTTTAAATCGCGATTATAAACCACTTGGAACAACAGATTGGATTGATGATTATACCACACACCCATCAGTCAGAAAAATAAGACTCACTCAAAAGCAAGCAAAACAATTGTCGTATAAAGGTTCTGATGATGTAGAATGTATCTATTTCTTTGATGAAACTCCAAATGTTTTAACAAATAAAAAAGCTCTATCTGATTATCTCAACAGGTTGGGATTATTAGCAAAATTGATTTGTGATGACAAGAAATAAATAAGCACTTATTTTATCGAATAAGTGCTCATTTCGTGTTTCTATATTTTCGTATACGCTTTCGAACTAATAAAAACGAAAGAAAACCGGGTCTAACGCACTTAATTTAATAGTTTTGTTTATTCTGGTTGTGGTCGGCAAGCGAGATGAATAAGCTGTTTTTAAATTTAAGAATAAGTAAATGTTATATAAATTGCTAATCAATAATATCGTGAAATTAAATAGAGTTGATTTTCAATAATGTATATGCAATTATTCATACAAAGGAATAAAACAAATGAATAAATTTATTGGTATCGTAGCTTTAGTTATATTGTCTGGTTGTTATTATAAACCAGAACCACAAATGTGTCATTGCCCTGCTTGTCCGACAGTTTCTGCACCTGTTGTTACTGTTGCACAATCAGTTCCGAAGCAAACAACACCTAAAGAAGACTGTACTTGGTATAGTGCATATGTAAGAAACAATTGGGGCAACAACGGTGTTTTATTCAATTTTGTACGCGGTAAAAACAAATATGTAAACCCACATACAATTTCGCATAGACCTCGTCCTGCAATGGGACATTCTGATAGTAAAATTATTAACAATTTAAATTTAGCAGAGAACGAGACATTAAATTTGTGCATGAAAAGAATTGGCACACAAGAATACACACAAGATTTATTAAAACCATCTGATGACCCAATTATGAGATTAAATTATCCAAATCTTGACAAAGCGGTTAAATTTGAAGTTATAAAATATTCAACAGATTATAAAGCAAGCGTTTTTGATGATTGATAAAAAGTTTGTGTAAATTATTAATATAAAAAAATATTCGAGTCTCGCTTGCCGACCCCAACCAAAAATTCAACCACCCCCTGCGGGTGGTTTAATTTTTGGTTTTTACGGGGCGCACAGATCGGTCAGAGCCCGTAAGGGCGCATGACCAATACGCAGATGAACAATTAGCAACCGTGCAAAAACAGATATTTTTAATAGAGTTTTTACCCTTACGGTTGATTATTGTTTATCAAGGTCTCGTGCGTATTCCAGAGAATTTCCCTATCAATAATATATATCAATTGGAACATCGTGCCCGGTACAGAAATCTATAAAGAAATTCACAAATGCGCGGACCTTGGGCAATTCGGCAATTTCGGTTCGACACATACATTGGGTTTCCATTTCATATTCGAAATCCAAATTGTTCAGGCAAACCAGATTTTTACCACTTTCTTCGAACCACGACGGAAAAACCGTAATACCGTCACCATCACTAACCAACCGGTATATCAACGCCAACGAATCGGATGTTGTGTTAAGGTGCTTTGCACGCTTTATAATACTCTGTACCTCGGGTAAATTCATATAACGAATAACCATACACAAATTATGATTTTCCAATAAATCATTTATATTTTTGGGCGCACCATGTTTCGCCAGATATTTTTTACTGGTATAAAATTTCAGATGCGTTTTGAATTTGAACAAAACCGTACCATGAATATTTGGGGGCAGTTTCGGTTTAACAATTAAAATATCCATATTGGATATATCCGGTTCTTTTCTCATCAACAATTCAAGGCGAATCTTGGGATATTTAGCATAAAATTCAGACAAATCTTTTAAAATATAACTGCCGAACAAACCCTCTTCGGTCCAAACAGACATCGACCCCGACAACGCATCCATATCTACAAAAGTTTCCAGAATTTTATTCAACAAACTTTCAATTTCACATATATCGTTATATATCAATTGAGTTGAATTTGTTGGTTGACTGCCATCAAATTTTCTGTTGATAAGTTTAGTATTAAATCTGTCTTCTAAATCCTTGACCAATTGGGACAGGTTAGAATTTTTAATACCGTTTTCCCCGGCCGCGATTTGAATACTGCCCTTATCAACAATTTCTTTCAGCGCCAGTAATTCTTTTAATAAAAGTATCTTTGATTTCAGTGTCGACATACATGTATCCTATACGAATAAATACCTTTGTAAACAAAAATATTTAATCGCAGATACATTCTACAAAATCTTGCAAAGTTTTGCCGGTAGAATTCAAGATTTTTGCAATACTGTTTGTCGAAGGCCACCGCGGCTGGCCATATTTAGACCAACGTTTACTTTTATTAAATGTTGTCGCATCCAGCCCAGAAAACCGTGCCAGTCCCGAACAAGACATATTATGTTGAAACGCGAAATTATCAATTGCTTGCCATATATCTTTATGTGTCATATTAAACTCCTCTAGTTTGCTACGATATGCATTATATCTATTCCTGGGAAAATTATTTTATCCTGTTTTTATGTATCAGATGTATAAAAACAGGTACCACATACACACAATTATTATATAAAACCGCCTATAAACAATCAGTTAGATAAAATCACACCTTAAATTCATAAATTACAATACCATAACAACATAAAAATCGTGTATACATTGGTTTTCTTGACTTTTTCATCAATTTATTCACAACAAAAATTATGCCTAGGAAAAAATACTATCGTTTTAATTTCCCATTAAAAATTGGGATTTATTCCTGCATAAAAACAAAAATCCCCCGCCCAACCGTTACGGGGGATTTTAATTCAACAATGAAAGTTTATTACAAAATTATTAAAAATTATACCGTGCGCCAATATAGATTTCATGCACAGACGACATATCTAATTCATTTTTGAATGTCTCACCGGGGGCACTTGATGGATGTGAATCAAATGTTTCTTTGCCATAGTCCATATAGCGGTACCCAATATCCAATGTAAAATTATTATTTATTGCATATGACACACCTGCGCCAACATTCCACAAAAACGAAGTAAATGTATCATCCACAGCTGTATAACCCGGCAATCCAAGTTTTTTCAAATCCACTTCTGTGGTTAAGCCTTTGATACCAACTCCCAAACCGGCACCGATATATGGTTTGATTCCGTCCATTTGTTCGATATCAAAATCATAATAAACATTCCCAAGCAACGAATGGGTGGTAAGTTCTTCTTTGATAAAAATCATTCCGGCATTTGATATATTATTTGTTCGCTTGCCCATACCAAAACTATATTCAAATTCGGCACGCATCACATCAAACAATTTTGCACCAAACACAATGCCACCGCCATAAACCGACTGTGCAACAGATGAATATGTTTCTATACCTATATCCATCTTATGTTCCATAGATATTGAATCATACTTTGCGCGCAAACCAACATATGGCGATGTAAAAACAGAATCCGCAGCAATTGCAGAAAACACGGACATCGCCCCCACAACAGACACCAACAACATTTTTTTCATATTTTATCCTTTTTGTACAAAACACCTGTGCGAATATCGCACAAATGTGGTTAGTTATTAATGCTTGTTGGAAATTCCTCGGGTATATCAAAAAGTGATATATGTATTATATGTTAAACATTTAATAAATTTTTTACAATAAAAAATCGCCACTTTGGGCGATTATTATTTTTTCTTGCGGGGTTCCACACATTCACCGTCACCTTCCCGGGGACAGCACGCAAATTTCATTTGTGAAACTTCTTTGAACTTTTCACCGGCACAGCATCCATACCGATTCGGTTTCACGCCATCGTCACACAATCCTTTGGCGCGGTTTTCTTCTATTGCCGCCGCTTCGGCCGCCAATTCTTCGGGCGTTTTTTCCTGCACCGGTTCTGGTTCCGGCGCCGGTTCCGGGGCGACCTGCACTTCTTCATCCGCCACTTCTTCTACAACCTCTACTTGTTTAACCGGGTTCACATTTTCATAGTTATGCACCGGTCTGCGTCTTGCGCGTGCGGCGCATTGTGTGCGTTGCCGTCCAATCATATATTCCAAATCGGCCGCCAATTCTGGATATGCCTTGATGTCTTCGCGCAGTTCTTCAACGCGTTGATTTATTTCGTCACACGAAAGTCGCGACACAACCGCGCGTGGTGCCGGAACATCTGTAACCGCCGCATCATCAACAACCTCTACATCAACAACATCCTGGGGTACCGTTTCATCAATAACATCTTCGGCAATCGCCGGCACGCAAATCAATGCACAAATTATCCCGATTATTTTTATATTCATATCATACCCTTTTATTCTTCAATAACGCGCTGTAATTCCAATATAAAGTCGATTCCCGGATTAACCAATTTTTCAACTTTGTTGATATACTTTTTGGCCTCGTTTTGCATCTGTAGTTTTTTATATGTATTTACAGTTGAACGAATTTCACCCCTTGCCACATCGGCTTCATTTATTCTTACCCCCTCTGCGATTTCTAATTCATTCAATGCCAGTTTTTTATAATTTTCCGAATTTTCTGGACAACCGTCTTCCGCCATTTTTGAATAAACTTCGGCATTATGCAAATAACAATCGGGTTCACGACATCCGGCAAAAACAGAGTGTGCCAATGTTTTTTCTATAATTTCACAGGGTTTGTTTTCTGTGGTGTTTCCACCAACCAATTCTGCCAAAACACTGGCTACGCTTTCTTCCGATTCCGCCAAGCGGGCATACTCGACCTTATTATTTGGACAACCGTTTTTGCTTAACAATTGATAGATATGCATATTATATTCGTGTTGTTCGTATGCACGCCAATCCGAATCATCTATATTTTTATTCAGTTTGGCCAACAATGCGCTCTCGCGTTTTTGGCACGCATCTATTTCCGTCTGTACGGCGGAATCCGTCGTATGCGTGGTTTTTGTTTGCCAAATAAATGCACCCGCCATCATACCGCATACAAATATTCCAATCAACGCCAACCACGCCAAAATTCTTTGGCGACGCGAATAACCATAACGATTTTCATTTGTAATTTTTTTATTTTTTTTCATTTCTCTCTCCCCTGGACTTTGGTTATTTAACTATACCATTTTTTATAGTGATTTGTCTATCGGCACGATTCGCCAACGACATATCGTGTGTCACGAACAACATCGCCATTTTGTTTTTACGCACCAAATCCAACAATAATTCAAATACCGTAATCGCGTGATTTGGATCCAAACTGCCCGTGGGTTCGTCCGCCAAAAGAATATCTGGCGTATTCGCCAACGCCCGTGCAACCGCGCACCGTTGTTGTTCCCCACCGGACATTTGTCCCGGCAGGTGTGATGCCCGATGCGCAACATTCGCCGACTTTAATAACTTCATTGCACGCGTATGCGCCGTGTCCGCATCCATACCATTGGCCAACATTGGCAACATAACATTTTCAACCGCCGTAAAATCAGACAACAAATTATGCCGCTGGTACACAAACCCCATTTTGCGTCGCCGCACCAATGTACGCATTTCATCATTCATTGTATGAACGGGTGTGCCACCAACCAGAATACTGCCCCCGGATGGTTTATCCAACAAACCGACGCATTGTAATAATGTTGATTTTCCAGACCCCGACGGTCCAACCAATGCAATAATTTCCCCACGATGCAAATCAAACCCACCACCGGTCAGAATATGTAAAGGCTGGCCCCCTTCGACAAAGGTCTTTTTAATATCACGCACCGACAGGACGACTTCGCTCCGTTTTGCCCGTGATAAAGAATTCAATATAGATGCCATTACATAATTCCTTTATTATTCATTCCTTAAAACCTCTACTGGGTCGGTGTTTGCGGCCTTCCACGCCGGGTAAATTGTTGCCAAGAACGCCAACGCGATTGCCAGTATCGCAATTCCAACAACCGTTGCAAATTCCAATCGCGACGGCAATTCAGACAAATAATACAATTCTGCCGGAAACAAATCGCGCCCCGTCGCCCATTGAAAGAATTTGCGAATCGGTTCAATATAGATTGCAACCACCACACCCAACACTGTCCCCAACGCGGCACCAATAACACCGATACTGGTTCCAGATAAAATAAATATTTTCATCATAGAACGCCGTGATACCCCAAAAGTCCGCAATACGGCAATATCTTTGGATTTATCTTTGACCAACATAACCAGTGACGAAACGATATTAAACGCCGCCACAATCACAATCAACATCAAAATAAGGAACATAACATTGGTTTCCACCTGAAGTGCACCAACAAAACCACGATTCAAATCACGCCAATCGCGCACAACATAACCATCGGGTAATTCTGTAATCAACGCCTCGCGCACGGCGGTGGTATCTTCGGGGTCTTTCAAGAATAAATCAATATGTGTCACCGCATCCCCCAGGTTCAAATATTTCTGGGCCGTTTCCAGTGGCATAAATATATATCCTGAATCATATTCGTACATCCCCATAAAGAATGATGTCATTACCGGGTAAGACATTATTCGTGGCATTGTTCCAAACGCCGTCGGTGTTGCGCCATTTGCCGATACCAATGATACGGTTTCGCCCATATGCACATTCAAATTTCGTGTGAGTGACGCCCCCGCGACCAATTCCCCATCGCGAATCTGATTTAATGCCTTGCCATAGACACGTGTACCGGTTGCAACCTTGGCCGCCAAATCGCTCATACGAATTCCGCGCACCATCGCACCGGTATTATTACCATCGTGCGTAACCATAACTTGGCCTTCGGCAATAGGCACAATCGAAGACACCGCACGTGCAACCGTCTTACTGGACTTCATCTGCTCTATTAAAAAATCATAGTCGGCAATTGCGCCATCTTGGTGATAGACAACAACATGCCCATTCATTCCAACGATTCGTGATAACAATGTATCGTGAAATCCACCCATAACCGACATAACAACAATCAATGTTGCCACGCCCAACATTATACCAATCAAAGACACCCACGACACCACGGAACCAAACCCACGCCGACGCGCGCCCAGGTATCTAAATGCAATTTTTCTTTCTAATTTGCTGAACATCGTGTTCCCTATTCTATCATTCGATTTTATTCACGCAAGAAATTCCGCAACGCGTCACCAACCAATTGCGGCTCGTCCGGAATGTCTGCCGGATTCATAATCGAAACAATTCGCGGCGACATAAACACAACCAATTCTGCAAATGGACTTATCAATGTTTCCGGTGTTGTCACAAACGAATGTGTCGGAATACCAATTATGACATAATTATCCCCAATTGTCGACGGTATGGTAAACGAAGACAATTCCCCTTTGGATGTCCGCAGAACAATTTTTGCATCAATCTTTTTTCGTCCCGCATAGTCACCATATTTTGCGGCCGCCCCAACAATCAAATCTGTCTCTATACGTTCTTCTTTGCTGCATTGACCAATATCAAAACGCGATTGCCAACCATCTGGCACAACAAAATGCCCCTGGGATATAAGCACTACATTCGCCTGTTGCGCCAAGAATTCTTGCAGTGTCTTGGTATTAACCTCGGGTCCGACAACCAACGCCCGCCCGACAACACCCGGCACAGACATTTTTATATTTTTTTCACCAAACGCCGGCAACATATTCATCCATACAATTGGATTATCGGTTCGTGGATAAACCCGGTAAACATCCATATCCCATGCCAAAACATATTTTTTGGATGAAATATCTGCGATTATACGCGCGACCTCGCGCTCGGTTTGATAATTTCCTTCAAAAACAACGGTTTTATCGGCCCAATCCACAATCAGGTTCCTTACATCCGCACCGTGCATTGCATCCAACAAGGCCATTATTATATCCTGTTCCGCCGGCATTTTTATTAACCATTTTGCACGATTCGAAAGTTTTATTTCTGCGCCCGCGGCATCATATGAATAATACATACGCCCCAACCGCGCAATTAAATCAACCGTATCTGCCAAATTTCCCGATGCAACCGATCCAGATACCTTTTCGTATCCCGGTTCTTCTTCAATAACCGCGATATCAACACCTTCTAATAACTTATTCAACGCATTGGCAACGGTCTGTTTTCTAAAATCGTAATCCGAAACATTTAATTCGGGCAAATCATCACCTTTATCCAGGCGCACCATTTCAATCTTTTCATCCGGCACAACCGACACAACCGATTGGTTATCCCAATTTACGGTGCAACGCCGTGGCAATTCAATTGAAAACCGTCGCGCAGTATCGGTGGTTAACGCCGCCTTTTTTGGAAAAATTGGCACAGAATTGTCATCTATGACCAAATTATCAATAACCTGAACCGTGTCATAGTATATTTTTTCATCACGCGAATCATCCCGCATACACGCGCCCAACAAAATACACACAGACATCAAAACAAAATTTATTATTTTTTTCATTTGTTTTCCCTGGGTTAAATATTCATTACCTTTTCGAATTCTTCTAGTGTCATTTCATATATCGGCTTTTCCGAAGGCGTTGTCAAATCGCGCACCTGTTCAAACTGGGCACGAAATCGTTCCAACACCGCCACAACATCCGGCGATACATTCTTGTTTGATTTTACCAAACGTTCACCATATTCTACAACAAATTCCAATACATCCGCCGCAAAAAAACGACCAACATAGTTTTCAATTGGAATTCCACCTTTGTTCACGCATATCGCCGACATCGTCTTTGCGGTCTGGTTATAATAATTTGCCAACTTGATAAAGTTTTGAACTGTTATCGCCATCTTGTTCCCCCGGTACATTTTTATACATTATAAAAACTATTGCCACCAAAACGCAATTAAATTATAATAGGAAATATGAGAATGTTAAAAATATTTTTATTTGTCGGTTTATTCGGCCTGACCGCGTGCACATCCCCCAACGGGGGCAGTATTGATAACGCCACAATTTTGAATTGGGAAAACGAATCTGTGACCACCGAACAATTTGTTCGCGACCACCGGGCGTGCCTGGGTATAACCCAACCATCGTATATGCCGCGTTCGCGCCTTGCAAAATTACTTTCACCAAATCAGAGCACTCGTATGCCCGATTGGGATGGTCTGTGGGTTACATTTCAATCAAATGAATACAAAGATGTCGGTCAACGCGCATTGCTGTCGGTGCCAAGAAACACAACATCAAAATCCGTAGGTTCATACCGAAAATGTATGTTCCGTCGTGGTTATCTGCTGCGCGCAATGTAAATTTTTTGCGCCGGTGCTTTTACATTTAATATAAAGTATGCTATAATACGCCATATGAAACGTAACCTCTGGTTTTGGCTTTATTTTATTGCCGCCATTTTATTGGCGATATACTTTGCAACGCGCATAATTATGACATTTATGGGATACAGCCCAATATCGACGGTTCGTAATATATCTATATCGGCGGACACAAATAACAAAGATTTAACACCAATGGTGGCCGCAACCGGTATCGCACCCGGGACACACGCATATTCTGTGAATCTGGAATTAATAAATGAACGGTTATTAAACACGCCGGGGGTTCGCGAATCGGCGGTGCGTCGTATGCCGAACGGAAATTTATCGGTTCGGGTTCACCTGTATCGTGCGGTTGCCGGTTGGACGGACGGTACATACTATTACCCCCTGTCTGCGGACGGAACCGTTGTCAACAGTCCATCCGAAGAACAAAAACCCGGTGTTGTTATGTTCCGTGGTCCACTTCCAAACGATATATCTGATATAACCAAGGCCGCAACAAACCTTATCGGTACACTGGATTATATGGAATGGATTGATAATCGTCGGTGGAATATGGTGACCGTGGACGGTATCACGGTTATGTTGCCCGAAGATAATCCAACCGCGGCAATTGCATCATTGGTTGTATTAAACGACAAACACAGTATTTTATCCAAAAACATCAAAACGATAGATATGCGCGACAATGCAAGGATTTTGGTAAAATAAATGAATATGTTGGATTCATCTTTTCTGTGTTTGGATATCGGGTCATGCGGTGTCCGCGGTATGGCATACCGTATCCGCAATGCAGAAATTGATAAAAGTATATATTACTCGGTTGATGATTTCGACACAGTGTTCGCACTAAAATCTGTGATAGACGAATTAGAACGTCAAATCGGCACACACTTTGGTTCGGCATACATAACCGGAAATTTTGGACCATCTTATTTTCGAATGACCGCCAAAAGTACAAAATGGCCCGGCGATCACAAAATAACTGCATCCGATATAAAATCGCAAATTTCTGAAATCGATGCACCGGACGGTTTTTATCCAATGCACATAATTCCATTGCGATATGACACACCAAAAATTCGCAATATGCTGTCGCCAATTGGTCACAGCGACCGTCAATTGGTATCGGCATTTTCCGCATTGTTTTTTGACAACGAATATATGCAAAAGATACTGTCACTTTTACGGCATGCGCATATTCAACCGACCGCTTTCTATACGCCGCATTTCTTGGGCAACGGCGTGTATCGCGAAAAAAAACAAAATGTTATGTTCATAGATTTTGGTGCAGAAAACACCACAATATCTATATGGACCGACCGTGGTCCCGTTTGGTATGATGGGCGCGCAATTGCCGGAAACGATTTAAGCACAGAAATATCAACCCGCCTTGATATACCTTTTACCGAAGCGGAACGCATTAAACGCGCGGTCGCGGACCTTAAATCAAATGAAATGGCACGGTTCAGTCCGGCCGATTCTGCATATGCATTTTCTTGTGCCGATGTAAATGAAATTGTTGTTCCATTTTATACCAATTTAATTAATGGCATAAAAAGTGATACCGCCGAATATATTGAAAAATATTCACCAACACAAATTATTATCAGTGGCGGTGGCGCGCAAATAAATGGGATTGATGAACTGATTACATCTGCTTTTGATATACCTTTTATAAAAAAAGATTCGGATTGGGCGGTTCGCGCATTGGCAGAATATATATGGGAAAGCGAATTACCGCGGCGGCGCGCATACATTGCACGTGCGGGGCGTATACAAAATCGCGTAGACAAGATATTAAAATTATTCAAACGAAAGCGAAAAACACACAAACGCCAAATACCAATTTTACCAAGCACTTTGTGTTTTGATATGACGCGTCCCGAAACATACACAATGTTTCAAACCGGTGGAATTTCGGCGATACATGTTGACATTATGGATGGACTTTATGTAAATAAAATTGCAGGCGGAATTGACGATTTGCGTCAAATTCGTGCATCTTGGGACGGGCACCTGCATGTTCATCTTATGACGGATGCGCCCGCAGAATGGGCGCGCAGTGCGATTGATGCCGGTGCAGACACAATTATTGTTTCGACAAATACCGCCGGTCTGCGCGCCGCGGTCCAAATTGTACGCGCGGCACACCGCCGTATAGGCGTCGCATTAAACCCGGAATCACCGGTGTCATTGTTAAAAACAATTTTACGCGAATTGGACGAAGTTATGATTATGGGTGTCACACCGGGTGCCGCCGGTCAACAATTCAATCGTGATGTGTTACACAAAATATCCGTGCTTAATACAACCCGTAAAAAATATGGTTTGAAATTTACAATATCTGTGGATGGCGGAATAAACCAAGAAACCGCGCGTTTATGCTGGGCCGCCGGTGCCGATGCGTTGGTCAGTGGTTCTTACCTGGCATCGGCTCCAGATTTTCCATTGGCGGTATTATCCCTTTTACCCCCAGAAAAACCTAGCGCACAATAATTTTGCGCCCCGCCCCGTATTCAGAAATATCAATATGAATTGTGTTTGTCGGCAACATATGCGCCGCGATATCCGGCCATTCTATCAATGTAATATCGTTTTGAATTGCGTAATCTAAACCGATTTCAACCAATTCCGCCGCATCAACTATCCTGTATAAATCAAAGTGTGAAATTTTTTTATCTGCCGCGGCGTATGTCTGAACCAGTGTAAATGTTGGACTTGGCACCACGGTGTTTTCCCCACACAGTGTTTGAATTACGGTCCGTGCAATCTCTGATTTTCCAACACCTAAATCACCGTGCAATGCAACGGTCACAGGCGCACGCAGATTGCGTGCAAATTCGCGTGCGAATGCGCGTGTCTCGGCTATATCTTTTGTTATAATCGTTTTCATATCTTACTCCAACACCAACAAGTCATCTTCCATTTTGCGAATCGTATCACGAATTTCTGCTGCAACCTCGAAATCCAGGTTTTCCGCCGCACGCCGCATTTTCTTGTTTAATTCTTTTATTTCGCGCCGCAATGTATCCGCATCTGTTAATCCGTCTTTGGTGTACAAGAATCTGCGTTTTTTATCAACCTTTTCTTGTTTATCGGTCACTTCACCAAACACCGCCTTGGATACAGTTTTTGGTGTGATGCCGTGCGCGGCATTATATGCCATCTGTTTTTCACGACGACGCGCGGTCTCGCCCAATGCCGCATTCATAGAATCTGTTATCACATCTGCATACAATATCACGCGACCGTTTGCATTACGCGCCGCGCGCCCGATTGTTTGAATAAGTGAACGCGTTGAACGCAAAAAACCTTCTTTATCGGCATCCATAATCGCAACCAATTCACATTCTGGAACATCCAAACCTTCGCGCAATAAATTTATTCCAACCAACACATCAAATTTTCCCATCCGCAAATCACGCAACAATTCAATGCGTTCCAGTGTTTCAATATCACTGTGTAGATAACGCGCGCGCACCCCATTTTCAACCAAATAATCCGTCAGTTGTTCCGCCATTTTTTTTGTAAGTGTTGTCACCAACGCGCGTCCATCTTTTATTGATTTTATTTCGGACAACAAATCATCAACCTGATTTTTAATTGGGCGAACGAAACATTCGGGGTCCAATAATCCGGTTGGGCGAATAACCTGCTCGGCCACAATTCCGCCCGATTGTGTTAATTCCCATTCCGCAGGTGTTGCAGACACAAAAACCGTCTGGGGACGCATCGCATCCCATTCATCAAATGTCAATGGCCGATTATCAACACACGAAGGAAGCCGAAAACCATATTGCGCCAATGTTTCTTTGCGCGCCCTATCCCCACGTGACATTGCACCAATCTGGGGTACCGTCACATGACTTTCATCAACAAACAAAATCGCATCTTTGGGTAAATATTCAAACAATGTTGGGGGCGGCTCGCCCGGCGCACGACCAGATAAATACCGTGAATAATTTTCAATTCCGCGACATGTGCCGGTGGATTCCATCATTTCGATATCCATATTCACGCGTTCACGCAAACGCTGCTCTTCGACATATTTCATATTTTCATGAAAATACGCCAACCTCTCATTCAAATCATTGCGTATCTGACCAATTGCCTGGACAATCGAAGGCATAGGTGTCGCATAGTGTGTGTTTGGATAAACCGCGACACGATCCAATTTGAACAGTTTTGCCCCGGTAAGTGTATCAAATTCCCAAATTTCTTCTATTTCATCCCCCCAAAAAGAAATCTTCCACGCCCTGTCCTGGCTGTGCGAAGGGAAAATATCCAATGTGTCCCCACGAACACGAAAATCGCCGCGCGCCGGCGCAACATCATTTCTTTTATATTGAATATTCACCAATTCACGAACAATATCGGCAATTCCCATCATATCGCCCACACGCAAAACCAATTTCATTTCTGAATATTGTTCTGGGGTGCCCAATCCATATATAGACGACACAGACGATACAACAACAACATCACGTTCTTCCAACATTGCGCGCGTCGCACTGTGCCGCATACGGTCCAATTGTTCGTTTATAGACGCATCTTTATCAATGTATGTATCGGTGGTTGGAACATATGCCTCTGGTTGGTAATAATCATAGTACGACACAAAATATTCCACATGATTATGCGGAAAAAAAGATTTCATTTCTGTATACAATTGCGCCGCCAAAATCTTGTTTGGGGCCATAATCAACGCCGGTCGCCCAAGTTCCGCAATAACATTTGCCATTGTAAAGGTTTTTCCGGAACCCGTCACCCCCAATAAAACCTGGGATTTGCGACCATCACGAATTCCAGCCACCAAATCATTAATGGCGGCCGGTTGGTCGCCCATTGGTTTGTAATTACTTTCAAGATTAAAAATTTTTTTATTCACATTTACCAGTATAATTCATTATAATGGAAAAACAAGGGGGGGACAAATAATATGATTATCAAACCACATCACAGACGCCGGGCGTTTTGGACTTTAATCGTCACGATTGGTATAATTGCCGTTGCTCTGTTGGTTGCGCCTAATTTTATAACCCTGAATAAATTGCGTTCCAATTTTGAATCCGCAATTTTTGCACAAACTGGGGTTGTCACAAAGATTCATGGAGATATAAATTTTGGTATTTTGGGTTCAACCCATTTGATGGCGCATGGTGTAGAAACCGAACACGGATTTACCCAAATGTTGGCAATAGATATACCTTTTTCGGGGCTGTTTGATTTGTCAAATACAGAAATAAATGGTGTTATAACCGCCTATGAGCCACACATATATGTGAATTCTCTATCCTTGTTGCATGTTAATTATCAATTGTATGTAAAAAATGCAATCATGACCTTTATGGGTAAAGATTACAAAATAATTCGTGGTCTATTCAGTCACGGCACATTTAACGGCCAGGTTCGTACCAGTGAACACAAATACGACATATCTTTCAAAGGCAACGATTTTACGGTCACAAATAAAAACCTGAAATTAAAAATTACCGGTGAATACTTTCCGTCTGGCGGTGCAGCGGGCGTATTGGAAATAAACACAAACAAGATAAATTCATGGTTTGGTTTTGACGAACCAAAAATAACACATAATATTAATTTAACAACAAACTTCTATTGGGACGGTGGGTACGGATTCAAATTCACGGACATTGTTGCAAACAATGCACGTGGCGAAGTCACATTAGAACCAAATGGTTGGCGTACAATTGATTTTAGATCTGATAATATATCTTTTGATTTTTCGTTTTTATCGCACCCCCAGGCTTTTATAAATGATACGACATTGAAAATAGATTTTTATGGGGACCTGGTTTTCAACAACCGCAGATTTGAACACGTCAAAATCGATGCGTTGGGCACCGAAGAATATATCCAGATAAACAAAATTATCGCAGATTCTACATCTTTTATCGGTGGCACAATTGATAAAAAAGGCGCCCATGAAATAATGATTCAAACATTCATAGACAATAAAAAAACAGAATGTTTGTTTTCCGGAACCGATGACGATTTTGAATGTCAAAAATTTGTCTATGGCGACATATCAGGCAGTTTGAAATACAAAAATAAAACACTAGATGCGGACATATCGTCAAACAGAAAACTGGATTTGAAAGAATTAGAATCATACATCAAACGAATCGGTGCACATCGCGCAAACATACATTTCAAATTCGCAAATATGGGTGGTGTATTCACCAAAACCACAAAAGATTCGACCATAAAATATGATTATATTTATGGAAAAACCCTTTCGTGGTTAAATCCGCATATGAAATCATTACCAGAATTTATGTTTAACGCACCGGGAAATATGGTATGGTCGGGCGAAACATTTTCTTTCACACCGAATACGAATGATTGGTCTTTAACATTGCGTGACAATTTCTTTTATATAACCGGACAAGATATTAAAAAGTGGTTTCCTGATTTAGACCTGCAAACAATAAACGGTCACGAATACATAATGACAGGATTTTACAATGATAAAGGCGATGTTTCTGATTTAACAATCAAAATTGCCGGACATACATTTACCGGCACTGCGGACAAACGGTCGTTAACCCTGCATACGGATACATTTTATATAGATGTGTTTTTGACACCGGAATTTTTTGAACGATATGAAGAATTGGAATTTTTAACCAACACGCCTTTATTGTTGCCATTTGAATTTTCCAAAAATATATATTTAACGGCCGACAGGTTGGTATATGGCGAAAATTCATACAATAATTTTGTATATTCGTTAAAATCTGGGACACAAACATTTTCAATCACCGACAATGCGCGCGGAAATTTATTGGCGACAATTGTCAAAGAACGTTCCACATACGACATATTTATACAATTGAACAAATTTGTAATAAACGGAAAATTGTTATCCAACGAATACCCACTGAACATAATGGATACATCAATAACCTCTGAAATAAAGCTTAAAACCCACGGCCATATTGCACACGATATAAAATATAATATGGTTGGCAATTTAGATTTAACATTTGATGGCGGATACATTAACGGAATCGGTCTCGACAGGTTTTATATGGATGCCGATAATCTGACGCGATTAAATGTTGAAGATCGTGTTATGACGGCATTGGAATCTGGCGCAACAATGTTAAAAACTATGCGTGTTATCGGTGAATATCAAAATGGTAATTTTACCGCGACGCGCCCAATTGAATTTTCCGTTCGCCACGCCGATGGTGTTGGAACATTGGATATCACCGATGGCGCGATGAATGCAAAATTTGATATAACAATGCGCGCGGTCGCACCGGATGCCGTTATGGTATCGCTAACGGTTGCGCCAAACGGCCGTCGCAAATATTCAATATCTGAATTGATGCGATATTTTGACCCGGCCTTTATGCGCAGTTTCATAAAAACCCACGATAAATTCTAAAAAACAACCGCCCAAATGGGCGGTTAATTTTTGATAAAGATTTCATCAATTCTTTTTACGAACCTGGATATGAACATCACGCAGTTGTTGTTCGGTCACTTCGTTTGGTGAACCCATCAACAAATCTTGACCGCGTTGGTTCGCCGGGAACGCGACAATTTCACGCAGACTGTCACCATTACCCAAAATTTCTGAAATAAGTCTTTCGATACCAAACGCGCATCCACCGTGTGGTGGCGCACCATATTGGAACGATGTATATAACCCTGAAAAGTTCTTTTCAACCGCCTCGATTGGATACCCGGCAATTTCAAAGCACTTTTTCATAACATCTGGGTTATAGTTGCGCAGTCCCCCACTGCAAATTTCCATACCATTCAACACCATATCAAATTGTGCCGCCTTGATCGTAAACGGGTCGCGCGTAGACAATTCTTCCAGTGTTGCCATTGGATACGAAAACGGATTATGCGTAAATGCCGGTGCACCACCGCGTTCTTCATCGGGTTCAAAGAACGGGAAATTATCAACCCAACAAAATGCAAAATCATTTTCATTGACCAATCCCAAATCTGCGCCCAATTTATTACGCAGTTTTCCGGCCGCCTTGGCCGCCGATTCTTCTGCATCACAAATAAAGAACAAAGAAGAATTATCACCGGCAATTTCACGCAGTTTGGCAATGCGTTCGGCATCCAATTTCTTGGCAACCGGGCCTTTGGCTTCATCGGCAAACACGATATAGCCTAATCCACCCAAACCTAACTCTTTGACGGCATATTCACCCAATTTATCAAACCACGAACGCGGTTTATCCGCACTGTTTGGTGCCGGAATTGCACGCACAACACTACCGTTTTCAATCGCATTTGCAAAAATTCCAAAATCGGACCCGCGGAAAATTTCCGTCACATCAGAAATCAAAATCGGGTTGCGTAAATCCGGTTTATCAGACCCATATTTCAACATTGCATCATCAAAAGAAATATGTGGAATTTCCGGATATACATTTGCCGATGGTAAAAATGTCCGTACAAATTCCGGCATTACCGCCTCGCCTACGGCCTGAATATCCGGCAAATCAACAAAAGACATTTCCAAATCTAATTGATAAAATTCCAACAAACGATCCGCGCGCAAATCTTCATCACGGAAACACGGTGCAATTTGAAAATAACGATCAAATCCCGAAACCTGTAATAACTGTTTGAACATTTGCGGTGCCTGGGGCAAAGCATAGAATTTACCATGATGCAAACGCGATGGCACCAAGAAACTGCGTGCACCTTCGGGTGAATCGGCGGTAAGCAACGGCGTTTGAAATTCCGAAAAACCAAGTTCCCACATTTTATCACGCAACCATTTTATCATTTTGTTGCGCATCAAAATATTGTGATGCAATTTTTCACGCCGCAAATCCAAGAATCTATATTTATACCGCAATTCTTCACTGGTATCTTCATCACCGAAAACCTGGAAAGGCAAAACCTCCGCCGATGTTAAAACATTCCAAGATTCGACCTGAATTTCAATCTCACCGGTTGGAATTTTATCGTTTACCTGGGACGCATCACGCGCAACAACTTTGCCCGTCACTTGCAACACAGATTCCGGACGCACGCGTTCCAAATCGGCACTTCCACCATCAATAACAATCTGTGTAATACCGTAATTATCGCGCAAGTCGATAAAAAGCAGTGACCCAT
This sequence comes from uncultured Pseudomonadota bacterium, assembly GCA_900320405.1. Taxonomy (GTDB): domain Bacteria; phylum Pseudomonadota; class Alphaproteobacteria; order Rs-D84; family Rs-D84; genus Enterousia. Next base: position 101,632 of record OOHM01000002.1, on the reverse strand, counting down.
GGTCGCGTTTCCGGTGAACCCACCCCGAAAGTGTCACAGTTTCACCAACATTTTTTGCAGAAAGTTCCCCACAAGTATGTGTTCTATACTTTGATTTCAGTGATAACATATCTATACCCTTTTATGCTTTGGGTGACAAAAACAGAATTTTTTGGCACCCATTGGTTAAACATCTGTCCGGGGCGCATATTGGCTATGCGCGGTGCCACCCGAATTTATCACTTTTTATGTTTTGAATTCTGGCTCCGTGGTTGTCGGTCACATCAACGCCAAACAAACGCAAAACAAATCGTACTAAGCGGGATTATATAAGTCTTTTTATCAAATAACAAGAATTTTATAAAAATATTATTTCCAAAAATGTCTATTTGAAAAAGCCGAACCCGAACCAGATTTTAGATATTGTTCGAACTCGAGAGCCCCATCTTTTGACGAAAACGCGATATAATTAACCAATTGCCACGGCCTATACTTTGATGTATGCAATGAATGACCAGAATTATGATCTTTTAATCTTTGTTGCAAATCACTTGTTACACCAATATATTTTTGTTCTGGTCTGGAAATACTTTTAATCAGATATACATAAAACATATTAGGCTCGTCCCCCTTCGCCATCAGGCTACGGGCGACACTCCTTCGCGTATCCTTTCCGCTTGGGTGGCCTGCCACCCGAAGCGTCACGGACGCGAAGGGTGGTGCCCTAAGCAAGAATCGGACTTGCGACTCGTCCTTACCAAGGACGTGTTTTACCACTAGACTATTAGGGCAATTCCTGAATCACCACCCGATTATAAGTGAACCGATAAAAAAATCAAGAAAAAACCACCCCGGCCTATTTTTCAACTTTCACACGAATATTTATATCTTCATCTGTCTTGGGTACAGGCATTTTACCAATTCCACCAAATGGCATTTGGGCAACCAAAGTCCAACTTTCCGACAAATCGAACATATTTTGAACCATTTTATCTATGACCGGGTTATAGTGTTGCAAGTTTGCACCCACACCTAATACGCGCAAACCTGTCCATATTGCGAATTGCAACATCCCATTTGACTGCATAACCCAATCGTGAAAACTTTCTGCATATAACGGGTACCTGCGGCGCATTTCTTCGACAACCGCCACATCATAAAAATACAGAATTGTCCCCGCCGCGGCCACAAAAGAATCGATTCGGTCACGCGAAACCGGTCCACCATTATGCCTAACCAATTCATCATAAACCGCATTCCAAAATTTTTCATGGACCGCATCCATTAGAATAATAACGCGTTGACTTTTCATATCAAACGCATCCGGCACATACCGCACCGAATCGCGCACAAAATCGATAATTTTATCAGGAAACACCGGCAAAATCTTGTTCAGTTTGTATATCGAACGACGATTCTTCATCATCTGGATCAAATTGTTCATTTTGCATCCTTCTTCGTAAGCGCTTTAATTGTAATTTATGTATACCGCTTACGCGATAGGAAGATATAGCTTTTTCTATGGCACGCAGTAACACCCAATCCTTCAAATCGGCAAAATATGGGTATACCGCATCAAATTGTTTGGCGGCGGCGGTCGCGAAATACCACGCCTGGGCCATATTTACATAGTATTCTTTAGATTTAATTCTTGCGACCATTTTGGCGTATTTTTCATTAAAATTTTCTGTCAGAAAATACCGCATAAGGCAAACTATCGCAAAACGCACCGTATATTCGTGTTTTGATTTTATCCATTTTCTTATATAGGGCAGCAATTTTTCCGGCTTTTCTGCAAAAATTTTCGGGGACATTTGGTCACATGTTGCCCAATTATCAATGTATGGCAAGAATTCATCAACTGCATGCACCACAAAATCGAAATCATAAATCTCGGAAATTATAAACGCGTGCAATTGATTTTCTTCAAAGAAATGATGCGGCACATCCGCGATAAAATTGTGCCAATTGCCCCACCCCAGCATATCGACCGCCATCGCACGCAACTCGGGTGTTCGAACCCCAATAAACCTGTCTTTATCCACGGTTGTTATTATGGCCGCATTATAATTCTTGTGTTTATCGTCCGCCGCCGCGTACAACATTTTTATAATTTCTTCTCTATTCATACGATTCACCATAAAATAAAATTATTTTTCATCTGTTTCTGAACCACAAATTCGACCTTTTCGTCATTAAAATCACATCGCCCCGCCCGATAAAAATCGTGACGGAGCGAAGCGGAAACAAATGGTAGCGGCGAAGGGATTCGGACCCCTGACCAAAGGATTATGATTCCTCTGCTCTACCACTGAGCTACGCCGCCATACGAAAACTGAACCGATTATAACAAACAATTTTCCAAATGCAAGAATTTATGTTATTGGTGCAAATCCTGTGATTTTATTCTGGTCGCACAAAAAACAATACAATTTGAATAATTATAAAAAAGGTGTATAATATCATTTCAATGAGGAGTTTTGTCGCCGTCTTGTCTGTTTTGGTATTTACCGGTATGTCCGCGTTTGCGGCGGACGGCAAAAACACTTTTACCGGACTTTATAAAAATCAATTATCGTTTAATGTTGGCCAGGGTATAAACAGCGGTTTCATATTACCCCCACCAAATCAATTCGTTCCGTTTAATTTGTTCAGTTTGCAATATTCACAACCAACGACTTTCTTTGGTGTTCCTGCGCGCCAATCGTTAAGCATTAATCAAACATTGGGATACGGCGACAAATATGGTTGGCATTGGCGCGATTATACCATTCCAATGGTTATGCTGTCGGGCGATGTGCGACTTTCCGAATACAAGAATTTCTATGTTGCGGCTGGTGCAGGCGTTGGTATGCAGGCACAACAGAATGAAAGATTGGGCGCCAAGTTATTGTTTCAGTTTAAGGTTATTGCCGGTTGGCACATAAACGATAAATGGGGATTTGAAATATTTATGCACCACTTTTCGAACGGCAACACCGCCGATGAAAACTATTCATACGCATTTTATGGATTGGGCGTGAATTATAATTTTTAGTAATAAGTGGTTAGTGTTAGTGAATAGTAGTTAGTAAAAAACCGCCCAAACGGGCGGTGTTTATTCACCACATACACACATACCATGATTACATTCCCCGCCTGTAGGATAGTCACAACCAGGCAAAAGATTATAACAATCGGAATCAACATTACACTGTATTGCACGAATTGGGTAATCAACAAGTTTCCATAGTAAACAATTTTCATCGGTTGCTGGCATATTTTGGGTATATTGATAGCACCATTTTTTTGTAACTCTGGCTTCGGGCAAATAATGCAAAGTACCGGTCGTCACTAACTTACTCGCATCGGTTGATGCATCATATTGGCCATATTCATATTCATTAGTTAGATCATAAATTCCTCTTTCTCCACCAATATCGCCATTTTCATCATATGTGACAACATAATCTGGGTTACCGGTCGGCAATTCTGGGGCCGGAATATTAGAAATCTCGTCATCTACATAATCATATACATCGCCAACCATACCATCCACCGCACCGGCGGTAATCAATTTATTTGCGTCGGTTGTTTCATCATAATCGTTTGTTCCATCATAAATCGCGCGTTCACTAAATTGTGTTTGACCGTTTTGCGTGCCGTTATACAGAACAACATTACCCGTGGTTCCGGCGGTAATTTTATCCTGCTTTAATGCGTCTTGGGTATCTACATAGTTGCGTGAAGTGACAACCGTATCCGCCATAACTAAATTTATTGTTAATATTGATGCTATTGCACCGAATGTTAAAATTGGAATCCTCATATCCCTTCCTTTTTGTGCTTGTTTTATACACTTATATTATGGCATTAAAGGTACCTTTTTGACCAGTACTTATGCTAAATTCTAACATATTGAAATTACTGAAAATAATTTTTGAAAAAAGTACTGGACAAAAAGGTACGATTAAATCGACCAGTTGCACATAAAAAACCGGCGGTTTCCGCCGGTTGAACCAATCACTAAATTACCACTCAATTGGTTTTCCGCCGTGCGCGGCTATGTATTCATTTGCACGGGAAAAGTGATGATTGCCAAAAAAACCGCGATGCGCAGAAAGTGGCGATGGGTGAACACTTTTCAAAACCAAATTTTTTGATTCATCTACAAATTCTGCCTTTCTTTGTGCATACGAACCCCACAGCATATAAACCAGCCCCTGCCTGTGTTCTGCCAATGCACGAATCACCGCGTCGGTAAATTGTTCCCACCCCCGCCCGGCGTGTGATGCGGCCAAATGTGCCGCAACTGTTAGTGTGGAATTTAATAATAAAACACCCTGACGCGCCCAACTGCTTAAATCGCCATGTGTTGAACTGGAGCGACCCAAATCATTTTCAATTTCTTTATAAATATTTACCAACGATGGTGGTGGCGTAATTCCGTCCGGCACCGAAAAGCATAGACCGTGTGCCTGGCCGGGTTCATGATATGGGTCTTGGCCAATAATCACAACACGCACAGAATCAAATGGACATAAATTAAATGCATTAAATATATTTTTTGCCGCCGGATAAATTTTTTTGCCCGCCAAATATTCCCCGCGCACAAAATCGGTCAGGCGAATAAAATATTCTTTATCAAATTCATCCGCCAAAACAGATTTCCAAGATTCTTCTATTTTCACATCCATTTTTGCCACCTATAACTTTATTAAACCAATTTGCGATGCCTTCCAAAGAACTACATCTATATAACCGCGGGGCAAATTCGTTTCACGCACCATATGTGAAAACATATCATCACACGCCCGTTTTATTTCCGGTGTTAATTCATCTGTACGGCGGATTCCGCCGTATTGCGCGCCCAATCGCCGAATCCAAACATCATATTTAACCACATCAATACCCAAATTTCGTGCCAAATGATTCGCCGTAATTTTTCCAATGTGTGGCAATTTAGTCAGGTATGCAATCCGCGCATCATCGGTTGCGCATTTATAAAAACCATCGCAAAATTCCGCACGATTTTCCCAAATTTTACAAATTGCATTTACTTTATTTTTATTATGAAACATTTGAAAAATTGCATCAAAATCCGCACCGTTTTTATAAACATATTCCATAATATTTTTATGAATTCGTTTTGCGGTTTTTTGTGAAAACCCACCCGCCAAGATTACATAGGCGCACATGCCCGCAAACTCATCCGCCGAAAACCGACGCGGTTGTGATAACATCTCGCGAATTTCATCAAAAGATTGGGCGTCACTGTCCGCGCCCAAATCTTTTATTTGCCTTTCCAAATCAAAAAACCATTTTGCATCAAACATTACACATCCAAATTTGCATCCAATGCATTTTCAACGATAAAGTCGCGACGCGGTTCCACAACATCCCCCATCAGCATAGAAACCACCGCATCCGCCTGAGACGCGTCATTGACCGTCACTTGGAACAAAGAACGATGATTCGGGTCCATTGTTGTTTCCCACAACTGTTCGGCATTCATTTCACCCAAACCTTTGTACCGTTGAATCTTTAACCCATTTTTCGCATATTCAAACGCGGTATTCAGCAAATTAAACGCACCCCAAATCTTTTGCGATTTTGATTTCACGGTAAGTACCGTTGGCGCACTGAACGTATCCATCAATTCTTCACGACCGGGCAACCGCCGCCATGCGTTGATTTCCGGACTGTTCAAACGGTCGCGCGATAACATATATTGCTCGGTCACACTGCGCAAAGTGCGCGTAATGGTTATACCGTTTTCACCGGCCACAACTTTCCAACCACGTTCAAATTCTAATTCTTGTGCATCCAACATCTTGGCTGCATTCGCACAGTTTTCCACCGATTCATCATCAAACACACGGTTCAGTGCCAACGCTTCCACAAACCGCAACGGCATAATATGATTCAATGGTTGCAGAACATTGCGCATATCCAACACCAAATCCAACAAACGCTTCATATCTGCGCCGGAAATCTGGGCACCACTTGCGATTTGCACAACACCATCGGTCGCCAATTGATCCATTAAATAATCATCCATATCGCGTTGGTTTTGAATATAAATCTGCTGTTTGCCACGGGTCACGCCGTAAAGCGGCGGTTTTGCAACATAGACATACCCGCGTTCAATCGCCGCCGGCATATGACGATAAAAGAATGTCATCAACAAGGTTTGAATATGTTGTCCGTCGACATCGGCATCGGTCATAATAATAATTTTATGATACCGCATTTTTTCAATATCAAAATCGTCTTTACCAATACCCGCACCCAGCGTCGTAATCAATGCGCCAATTGTATCAGATGTTAACATCCGGTCGAATCGTACGCGTTCTACATTCAAAATTTTTCCGCGCAGTGGCAGAATCGCCTGGGTCTTGCGGTCACGGCCCTGCTTTGCGGTACCGCCTGCAGAATCTCCTTCGACGATGAATAATTCGCATTTTGCCGGGTCGCGTTCACTGCACCCCGCCAGTTTACCCGGCAGTCCCCCAAGTTCAGGTCCGGATTTTTTGCGCGACAATTCGCGCGCCTTGCGTGCCGCTTCGCGCGCGGTGGCGGCTTCCAAAATCTTGTCGACAATTAATTTTGCCGTTGCCGGATTTTCCTCCAGGTATTCATATAACAATTCATATGTTGTGTTTTCAACAATGGGACGAACCTCGCTGGACACCAATTTGTCCTTGGTTTGCGAACCAAATTTCGGGTCTGGAATCTTAACACTTATAATACTGGTTAAACCTTCACGAAAATCTTCACCCGAAAGGTTGATATCTTTCTTGGTATTATGTTCAGAAATATATTTATTAATTGCGCGCGTAAGACCGCTGCGGAAACCCGCCAAGTGTGTTCCACCATCGCGATTTGGAATATTGTTTGTAAAGCATAATGATGTTTCCGTATACGCCGTCGTCCATTGCAGAACAATTTCAATATAAGAATCATCAATTTGCTTTATCATCTGAATCGGGTCACGGTTCAACAATTCTTTGGATTTATCTAAATAATTCGCAAATCCGGCCAATCCATCGGTTGAATGGAATTCGCGTTCTTTTTTCTCGCCACCGCGCAGATCTTCCAAAACGATTCGTACATTCGCATTCAGGTAAGATTGTTCGCGCAACCAATTTTCCAAAACATCAAAATTGAATTCGGTTGATGAAAAAGTTTCCGGTGAAGGTAAAAATGTCACTTCGGTTCCGTGTTCACGCCCCGTGGTATTCAAAGAAATCTTTAAATCCATTGTTGGTACACCATCGGCAAAACGCATTTCCGCCTGTTGTGCACCACGCCAAACCTTGACCTCTAACCAAGTAGACAACGCGTTCACAACCGACACACCGACCCCGTGCAGACCGCCGGAAACCTTGTATGCACCATTTCCTTCGTTATCAAATTTACCACCGGCGTGCAATTCGCACATAATCAATTCCAATGCACTGCGCCCGGTTTCGTGGTTAATATCAAACGGCATACCGCGCCCGTTATCGCGTATTGTCGCACTGCCATCTGGGTTCAATGAAACATAAACCGTATCGGCATAACCGGCCATCGCTTCGTCAATAGAATTATTAACAACTTCATAAATCATATGGTGCAAACCGGCGCCACCCTCGCCCACATCACCAATATACATACCCGGACGTTTTTTAACCGCCTCAAGTCCTTTTAATACCTTAATTGAATCCCCTGTATATTCATTGTTCACAGACATATAAAATCCTTTCTTTTTTTGTACCAAAAACATAGCAAATTATGGTATAATTGTCAAAGAAAAAGGCAAAAAATAAAGGAAAAAATTATGACAGAAAAATATACCAAAGACGACCTGTTGACGGCGACCCAGTTCGCAAAAAAACACCAATTAGACAAAGAAGATGTTGAATTGGCAATGAAAAAATTGCGTGGTTTAATGATAGCCCCCCCCAAAAGATTCTCTGCGTCACACCAAAATTCCGGTTATTGTCGTGACTGGTAAAAAAAATAGTACCCCCAAGGTAAACTTTGGTGCCGATGAAATCGTAATCGCCAAAGTTCATGAAATTCAAAGCAAAGGCGAATCAAAATGAAATTTAAGTTATTGTATTTTGGCGAAATTTTAATAAACCCAAAAAAACGGGCCCAGCATATATCTGACATCCGTATGCAATTCCACCCACAATTAAAGAAATTGGTCGAACACCAACCGTGGGATAAATTAAAACAATATATGGCGCCAAATCCGGCCAAAAGTCCAATTATCACGCGTCATGTTGGCGGCATAGATTGGAACCCAATTATTACCCCAAAATTGAAATTGATTGCGGAATTAGATATTCAAATGTTGCACCCGGAAATTATCGGTGTTCCCCGTTCAGATATTGATAATCGCATCAAAACATTATTTGACGGGTTGCGTTGCCCACAAAACGAACACGAAATTGGCCAAAATGTTCCGCGTGATATTGGTCCAATTTATACACTTTTGGATGACGACCATTTAATAACTAAAATTTCTGTGAACACCAGCCACTTGCTGTCATCACATATGTTTCATCCCGATTTGGTGACCACCAGTCCCGATTGTGTATTTATGATGATTGATGTGAACCTGCGTGTGGCCGAAGGCACATTGGAAAACCTGCCCTTTATGGTCTAGAGGTTTTCCACCCGCCCGTTTATAATTAAAAATCAAATATAAGAAAACACCCTGTTGGGTGTTATTCTTTATTTTATTTGGCGAAATCAATGTTCTTTTTCGATAGATAACCGCTCTTTTAATATGTTATTTTCAAATCTTAATTGCGTATTTTTTCTCTCTAAATCGGCCAAATCAAACCAACGTTTTTTCAACCATCGATTTTGCTTATTCAAATCGGTATTTTTTGTTGTCAATTTTTCATTTTTTTCACGCAGTTTTTGGTTTTCATGATCCAGTTTTTTATTTTGATTTATTAATCCGTTTTTTTCCAAAGCCATTTGATGAAAAGCATCTTGAATTTCTTTAATATATTGGATTGCAAAATCAAAATTCATTTCTTTGTCTTCTTCGACAACCTGAACATACGCGTTTCGTATAAACAAAATGCGTTGAAATAAAATCTCTGTATTGGTATGTGTTTTTTTAACTTCGTTTGTTAAACTTTGGTTTTCATTTAATGTTTTAGTCACGGCAATGGTGTTCAAATTTATACTTTTTGCAACATGTTCTACATCTGGGGAAATTGTATCCATACCATATATACAGCGCAATTTGGCGATTTCTGCATCACACCCAACATAATTTTCGACCAACGAAAACATATTTTTTGTTTTTTTCACCACATTGGTTAAATCTTGGTCATCCCGATTTTTGAACACACTATCAACAACACTTAACATACGCTTAAAGATTATGCGCACATCTGCCTTTTCCATTTTCACGCGTTTTGAACACGCAATACACAAAACATATTCGAAATCATCAATACCGGCATTTTCGTTGTTTATAAATTCAACCAATAAATACTTTCGTGCCAATGTATTATTCGAATTTACCAACAAAGATTTTATTAAATCATATTGCGCACGCGAATCCGAAATCAAATCTTTATTTTTTATCAATTCTTTGATGCCACACATGTCTGTCGACATAAACGCACTTGTAATTAAATCCAGGTTTCGGCAAAATTCTTTGGCCGCGTCTGTATCGGGGGCATCATGGGCATATTCCATATTACGCAAAAGTTCTGTATATTTTCCGCATCCACGAAAATTATTCGCATCAATATGTTTGATATAGAAATAATTTCCACCGATTTCCCCCGCCAACGCGCTCAAAACCGGTAAAGCCGTCAAATTTTCAACAATCGTTTTCGCAATATCGTTCATATCCATAAAGTTCATAGTAAACCCCTTGATATAACAACCATCAAGATTACTATTAATACAAAATATTAAAGTTGTCAAACTTTTATGACAAGAACGAAGTTATTTGGTCTTGCATTTGGAATGTACCCAAAACAATCCATGCGATAACACCGGATATAAGCAATATTCCAACCGTATTCAATGTTTCCGCCACAGATTCGATTTTTTTGACCGAATTTTCCAAATAATCATTTGAAATTTGTGTCAGGTTTTCATCAAAATCGTTCATATCTGCATAAATTGTTAAATCCCCAATAAGTTCGTTATTTGGAAAATCCATACCCGTGTTCTGTAATGCGTTCCCAAGGTTGTCACCATTTGCAATATAATGCAATGTTTCTTCTAAAATTCGGCGCAGATACCGATTGGAATTATCGGCCAACATACGCATTGCATCCGGTATTGTGACCCCGGCCGCCACCATCGCAGAAAGTGACATCATCCAACTAACCGATAAACGAATCTTATATATATTCCATGGTGGCAAATTATCCAACATCGCACGCACACGACCCGACAGCCGTGGCAAAGACCACCATATAAAAAACACCATCACAACGAATACTATCGAAAAACCCCGCCAATAATTGCCGGCCAAATTCGACAACCATATTAATGAAGATGCGCCACCGGTCCAAACCATATTATCACCGGCAACCGCAGAAAGCGGCGGAACCAAATACAATCCAACCATAATTATAATTGCAAAAACCAAAACCAACAATAATGTTGGATATGCTATCGCACTGAATACCGCGCCCCCTATTCTTTTATTTGCGACAATTATCCGCCCGACATTTTCCAATGCAACAATCAAACTGGACATATTTCCGGATGTTAACAGCAATGTTTCTTCGGCGGGAACCCATCCGCGCGTTGCCTCAGAAAAACTCATTCCGCGTTCCAAATTTTTTTCCCATTCACGCATACATATTGCAAAAGGTTCGTTTGGTTTTGCACCACCACGCGATTCTATCATTTGCAGACGGTTCAACGCATTTACCAATGTGAAATCATTTTTTAACAAAGATACCAATTTACGCCAAATAGAAATGCGTTTGTTATTACTTAACCGACAAACCATTTTGGCATAAAATATTTCCAATCTGTTCATATTAATAAACCCCTGGTCTGTCTAATAATCCAACCCAACGTTCCAATTCATCAACACCGATTATACCCTGCAACATTAACGAACACGCAGATTCTTTTAATGTGCGACCGTCCATTTCTTCCAACCAATATTTGACGGCTGCATCGGTATTACCCGCCAACGCCAATCGTAAAAATTCACTGTTGGTAATAATAATCTCGCCGGCCTTGATACGACCCATTGTACCCGTACCATTACACGCATCACAACCCGGTCCACGAACATAAACCTGGTTTAATCCCAATTCACCAAAAGAATCCATAACGCGCGCATATTCTGGATATTCCGGATGGTTCTTTAATTTTTCTCGACAATGCGGGCATAACCTTTTGAACAAACGCATAGAAACCAAACCGCGCATCATTGTTTCTTCTTTTAACTTAAACGCCTCGATCCCCATATCCAATAATCGCACCAATGCGGCCATCGCAGAATTCGCGTGCAATGTCGTCCACACATTATGCCCCGACAATGCACCCTTGACCGTCAATTGTGCCGCGGCCAAAGTTCGAATTTCACCGACCATCAATGTATCGGGGTCACTGCGCAACGCGGCGGCCAATGCCTCGGTATATTCGGCTTCGCGTTGTTCTTCATTTGCGGTATTTATAACCGGAATTTGATGCGCACCAAAAATCTTTTGTTCGACCGGGTCTTCCACGGTAATAAGGTTGATTTCATAGTTATGCTCTTTTAACATCAACACCATATTACGAACCAGTGTTGTTGACTTACCCGAACTGGTTGGACCGGCAACAACAACCAATCCCGTTGGATATGAACGCAACCGTCGCAATAATTTTTGTTCATATTTTCCAAATTCTTGTTCGGTTGTAATATTTTCCGAAGGGTTATCATATAACAATCGCATAACCACATATCGCGAACCAAATGCAATCGGATTAAATTGCATACGAATACTCAACACACCTTGGGGTAAATATAAATCTTTGGTTCCACGCAGCGGTGTTCTTCCGTCTTTTTGTGCCGATTGATATTCATTTTGTGCATAGTTTGCATTTGAAATATCGGCCGACGCAAATGCCGCACGGACAAAAGATTCGCCCCACCCCGCATTAAATTCCAAAACAGGTTGCATACTGCCGTCTATACGAAAATAGATTGTTGTTTGGTCTGCAACCTCGATATGAATATCTGAAACCTTTTGTGCGGCAGCCTTGGCAATAATATCAACAAAATCTTTTTGCATTTGGTTATTAAAATCGACGCGCGAACGACCGCCATCACCCAAACTGTTTTCATAATGTTTATATATTGCCGAAACTAAACCCAAATCAGAATAAAACGGTATGCGCATAGGACGATTTTTTTTGCGCAATAAATCCATAAATGCCAACACGCGTCCATCATATCGATGCGTGCGCGAAATAATAAGACACCCACCGGAAAAGTATGCCAACAAACCCTGGGTTTCTTTTGGTAATTCAAATTCCGCACCCGGTGCAGTCAACAAATGATTATCTTCTGCAAATAAATATTCAACTATTTCTTTATTATCTGCGTGCTCTAACCCCGCCGGCACAGACGGTTTTTTAGAATCAGTTTTTTTTTCTAAAATATTTTTTTCATCTGTTTTCATTTGTCGCGCCAACACTAACTTCTGTTACCAACATTTAATGTTTGAATTTCGCCATCTTTGATAAACACAACACCTTCATCCAAAGATATTGATTTAACCGTATACCCATCCAGTTGTTTTCCAACACTAATGCGTTTGTTTTGACCATTTGACAAATCTTGAACGGTTGCCTGTAATTGTGCACCGGCACCAAACACATTTAACAATTTATAATTCTTTTCTATCTCGACATCTTTTGGTTCTTCTTTAACAAAAGATTGTTGTTTTTGTGGTTGGTTCTTTATCTCTTCTTGTTTATTAACCATAGATTCTTTTTCTAATTCCAACCGTTTTGCTTCGGCCTCTAAACGCGCGCGTTCGGTTTCAAATTCTTGTTGCTGTTGCTCCGCCCGACCGGACAGTGTATCAATTTCCATATGTAGTTTTATTTTTTCTGCGGCCAACCTGTCTAAATCCAGGTTTAATTGTGCGCGTTCTTTTTCCAACTGCATTAAAACTTTTTCTTGTTCCAAATCTGTAATTTGTTGAAACAAAGAACCATCAACCTGATAATCTTCAATTGCATCTGCGGAAAATTCTTCATTTGCCGAATTTACTTCTTCGATAACATCAACGACATTTTCGAATGCGGTATCTGCGCAATACCCGGATGTCACACCGAATAAAACACACAACGATACAAATAATATTTTTATTTTATTTTGCATAGATTATCACCTCATAGTTCCATGTTTTTCTTGCCACGTTCCACGCCGCCTTGGTCATATATACGCCATCAAAATCATCAAAGATTAACATAAACTGGGATGGAATCAGTTTAGATTCCACCGCCACTTCGACAACGTATAATTCCGCCGATTGGGTTTCGTTTGAAACCGCATCAACAACAATCGTTATATTTGCGTCCATATTTATCGCCTGGAAACGACTTGTTAATTCACGAACAATCGAATCCGCATCGCGCACATCCTGGGACAGACCTGTAATGCGTTCCGGTAATTTTGCGCGCACCAAAATTTCGTTATCATTTATTTCTTGAACAAACACACCCGGCATAACATTCGCCGCAATGGCATAAAAATCGTCCAATGTTCCAAAAGACCGCCGAAATGTTGCAAATACATGTGTATCACCGCATTCGGCCGATGTTTGATTCCACCCGGTAACAGGTTGCATTAAAAATCCAATCGCCCGATAGCATAAATCTGCACGTTCCGCCGGGTCTGGTAATAATTCATATGGCATAACCAACGGTTCAACCGGTTCCGGTTGACGCATATTAAACTCTTTGTCTAATTCTTTATTTTTTTCTTCTATTTGACGATGATATTCGGCGGCCAATTCCGGATTTTGTTTTGCCATTTGCGGTTTTGATGAAAACATATCATTTATAGGTTCTCTAAACAGATATAAAAACACAAAAACGAACAACGCAAAAATTGCCAACGACATAAGGCCTGCACCAAAATGACTTATTGGGCGCAACACCCCGTGCGAAGACCCAGAAATTAAATCTGTTAAATCACGATCAACCGTACGCGGCATTCCCCACGACGCAGGTGCAAACAACGCATTCCAATCAGGAATTTCAAACAATTCTGCATATTTTTCACGCGCCCTGTCTTCGGAATCGAAAATCAAATCATAAATAATTACACCGTTTCTAACCGCAACCAAAACAAATTTATTATCAACCTGAAATGCGCAGAGCATCGATGCATACCCGGGTAACGCATCCACAATTTCTACGGCAACAGACGGCATTCCCGACCGTTGACCATTTACGCGCGCACCCAAACCAATCATTCCATTGTATGAAATATATTGATTTAATCTGTGGTCAATTCCACGCGCCAATTTATATGCATATGCCCGCGGTGTAAACCCCGCAACCAACGGTTGCCATAACAATCCCGCCGCATATTTTTTTCTTTTAATATATATATATTGTCCTGACAAATTCTCTCTCTATACCACTTGTGATAGATTATAACACAAAAGTATTATTTAATTCCAGTGTAAAAAACCGTTATTTTCATAACGGTTTTAATTTTTTTATTCTTTAATTTTTATTGGAAACACTTTCCATCATTGACGCCATAGAAAACACCACGACACGGCTTTATATCGTATTCAGGCATCGCAGAATCGGACCGCGCCGTACGTACCGTTCTAACATTTGGGCAATCATAAACATTTGCCACCAAAACAAACGCGCGTTCCGGGCCAAAAATTACCCATTCGTTTGGACGCGTTCTTTCACTAACAATCCAATACGCATTTCCTGGGCGCGCCTGGTCGGCTATACGATTTTCCAAATACCGACGGGCATCATCCTGGTCATAAACAGAAACCTCTGATTCCAATTTATACAAGAATGTGCAACCAATTGGTTCGCCATCCAATTGTTTTATATATTCACTGCCGTTTTCATTTTTTATATATCCACCGCATCCCCAAAGTACAACCGCAGATAAAATCATAATTAAGTATTTTTTCATACGCATTCCTTTTTTGTTTACGCATCTATTATATCATAATTATCTGGATTACTGAACAGTTTTTTAAGCACCATATTATTCATCGCGTGACTGCCTTTATAAGACTCAAAATTGCCAATAATTATCCCACCCGATGTAAACATATCCCCAACGGCATCAATAATTTTATGTCTTACAAATTCATCGGGCCAAAATGTTTTATTTAATGTTCCGTCACCATTATCATTTAACGCAATAACATTATTTTCGTTTGCACCGCGTGCCATACCGTGTTTTTTAAGGTATTCCCATTCAGAATATTTTCCAAATGTCCGGGCACGTGCAATATTTTTAACAAAATTTTGAATTGACTTTTTTGTTCCATCATATGTGTATGAAAAAATTTGACGACCGATTATTTTTTCCCTGTACACCAATGTAGCAGACATATTCAAAGAGTTACTCTCGGCCGGCCCCAGTTTAACAAAACCATCCGCCCGGCGCCCAGACAATAAATTCATAAACCAAATCTTCACACGCAATAAAAACGGTAAAGACCGAAAAACATCGCGCGCAGTAACACAAACAGGTTGTCGCACTATAATTTTTTTTATTTTTCCTTCTGTCCGTCCCGCCGCAAGTATTTTGTTATAAAACTCAATTGCACTGCCGTCCAAAATTGGTGTTTCCGGGCCATCTATTTCGACAATTGCACTGTCTATGCCGGCCATAAACATTGCCGCCATAAAATGTTCTATTGTTTTTACATGGGCTGCGTCTATATCACCAATGGTGGTATTTCGCATTTTTGTATCGCCGACATTATCGTATTTTGCATGTATTAAATTTTTATCTAAATCCGTACGACGAAAAAATATTCCATTTTTTTTCGATGGTTTAACAACCATTGTGACGGGCGCACCCGAATGAATTCCAACCCCGGAAAATTTAACAGACTTCTTTATTGTCGGCATTTAATTTCTCCTTTAACCAATCAAAGAATTTTTCATCTATGACTGTTTCCAATCTTACACATTTTATTTTGTCACGCGCGTATTCCGGCAATCTTACAAAATCTTTTTCTGTGGTAAATAATTTTGCATTTTTGCGTTTTGCCAAATTCATTAAATTTTCAATATCTTTGTCTGTATATTGATAATGGTCACCAAATGCGCGCCGCGCCACAACATTTGGCAATGCACGAAAGAACTTTTTTGGATATCCAATTCCTGCAAATGCGACAATTCGTTCATAACGGCCGGCCGGCATAATATTTTTATTTTTCGCATAAAACACCGGTACATTACCAGGTAATTTCAATTTTCTCTTTGTATTTTCACAACTTATAACAATTATAGCATCCGCACGCGCCGCGTGTTTTTTGGGTTCCCGTAAAGGTCCGGCCGGTAACAAAAACCCGTTTCCAAACCCCAACCCTTCGTCAATAACAATAATAGATAAATCTTTTTTAATAGATGGATTTTGCAAACCGTCATCCATCAATATTGGTCCGTTTTCTTTTTCTTGACGATTTAATAACATTATATTGCTTTTTCGGTGACCGACATGAACCGTAATTCCATCATTCATCATCATTGTCGCCTCGTCACCAATATTACCGGTTTTTACACTGCGTTTATATCCGCGCATAACAACGGGTAAATCTAATCTATTCGCAATTGCGCGTACAATCGGTGTCTTGCCAACCCCACCGGCAAACAGCCCCCCAACACAAATAATTTTTCGACGGGATTTATATGCGAACATTTTTCGCCAACCATAAACAATTCGCGAAAAAATGTAATATATAATCGCAACCGGCAATAATAAAAATGCCAACGGAGTTTTATGTAAAAACCACCACGGTGTTTTCATATTATTTATACCTTTGTATCAATTTTGGTTCACGCCCTTCCCTTTTCGCGCGCTTGAATTCAGATGTATTCAAATCTTGTTCTACAACATACAAATTAAATTCAGAATCCAATTCACGCAATTGTTTAACCATAATATTTTCCAATTCAACGCGTTTTGATTCAAAATCATTATCTGATATCTTGGAATCTATATAAATTGGTTCACCAACCTTGCACTTTATTTTTGTAAAAGGATAAACCAATAAATACCTGTCCCAACGATTTTGCATCCAAACATGACGCGCCGAAAAACACACCGGAATAATCGGTGCCCCGGTCATTTTTGCAAAATATAACGCACCTTCTTGTACACGCAGTGACGGCCCGCCCGGCCCATCGGGCGAAATACACAAAGAATGGTCGCCACGACGCAACACGCGCACACCTTCGCGCAATACGGACAGACCACCATTATGCGAACTGCCATAAATTGCACGCAGACCAAACAAATGTTGTAATTTTGCCATCATTTTACCATCTTTGTGACGCGACGCAATGGCATAGGATTTCATTCCACCCAAACACACAATTGGCGACAGCATCAAACTGCGTCCGTGCCAAAAAACAAATATTGCCGGCCGATGCCGAAATTTCTTGAAAGTTTTATAATTTATAACTTGTTTTCTGCTGGTAAAATATATAAACCAAATTATTGCCGCCATAATCGCCGCAATAATCCATTGAAACCCAGAAAAACCCAATATAGGTTCCCAAAATTTTTTCCATAACTTTCTAAACATAATATAAATATCCCATATGAAAACATTGGCATTTTACCAATAAAAAAAGCATTTTTCAAGTATACAATAGGAATTAGGTCTGTAAGATATATTAAAATATTTATAAAATTAAAAACGCGCTATACGGCAGAAATATTGGTATTTTGGTAAAAAATATACAAGAATCCCAATTTTTGTTTGACAAATAATAAATATAAACTATAATACCCCCTGTTTATCGCGGGGTAGAGCAGTCCGGTAGCTCGTCAGGCTCATAACCTGAAGGTCGGTGGTTCAAATCCATCCCCCGCAACCACGAATTTTCTAAAAATATCGCTTCAGCGATATTTTTATTTAGAAAATTCAGTGCCGCGCCGTAGTCCAAAGGACGAAGGCGGGCTAAAAAATATAGTTCAACAGCCGGCGAAAGGTGAACGAAAGTGCACCGGTGAGCGTAGCGAATGAGCCAAGATGACGAAATAAATCCATCCCCCGCAACGCAGTTGCAGGTTCAAAATTTGTATATAAGAACGAACGAAAGTGAAGTTCGAATAACTACAAATTTGCGCGCAGCCGGCACATAATGTGCCGCGCGAGCGAAATCCATCCCCTTACTTTTTATACCAAAAACTCACCAATCACTAATTATTAAACAAGAAATGGCAAATATCGCCTTCTTGCATAACATAATCACGCCCAACCAGGCGCATTTTACCCGCCTCTTTCACCGCGACTTCACCACCATATTTTATATAATCATCGGGTGATATAACCTCTGCCCGGATAAATCCACGCTCAAAATCTGTATGAATTTTACCCGCCGCCTGGGGTGCGGTCATTCCCCGCGAAATCGTCCACGCGTGCGCTTCTTTTGGACCAACAGTATAAAAAGTTTGCAACCCCAATGTTTCATATCCGGTCTTTATAACCTGCTCTAACCCCGAATGTTTTAACCCTAAATCTTCCAAAAACATTTTTCTTTCAGCCGGATCAACAATTTGCGCAATTTCCATTTCTATTTTCCCAGAAATAATCAACACCGGATTTTTATGGCCAAATTTATCAACAACCATTTGCGAATATTTATTTCCGGTCGCAGCGGAGGCCTCGTCCACATTACATACATAAATAACCGGTTTTGCGGTTAATAAATTAAAAGGTTTGGTATCAACATCTAAATTTCGCGCCGGCACAGATTTTTCCAGATTTTCTTTGATTATATTTGCATCTGATAATAATTTTATTGCGGTTTTATCAAGTCCGTGCGCTTTTTTTTCAAGGTTTTTAATTTGTTTTGATAAACTTTCTAAATCCGCCATCATTAATTCTGTTTCAATTGTATCAATATCGGCAATCGGGTCTATACGGCCATCTACATGGACAATATCATCATTTTCAAAACAACGAACAACATGAATAATCGCATCTGTTTCAAGAATATTACCCAAAAATTTATTACCTAAACCTTCGCCGGTTGATGCCCCCCGCACCAGACCCGCAATATCAACAATTTCCAATTGTGTTGGTATAATTTTTGCCGAATTATCAACCGCCGCCAATTTATGTAATATTTCATCCGGCACAACCACCCGCCCGGTATTCGGTTCAATGGTACAAAATGGATAATTTTGCGCGTCCGCCGCGGCACTTTGTGTTAATGCATTAAACAATGTTGATTTTCCAACATTTGGTAAACCAACAATTCCACAATTGAAACCCATAACAAAATCCTTTATAATACAGATAATATGTCATACATGTGGAACGAATTCAATATAAAAACTTTTCCGGCGGAAACTATGGTTTACCGTGATGGGGTTTATAAACCTGAACTTTCCACATTACCTGAATTAAAAAATATATCTAAAAAATATGATTTACCAATACATATTATATATGTTGGAAAAATATCCGGTGAAAACATATTAAATATAAATCTAAACCAACCAAATCAACCGGTATTTTTATCAATAAATATAGAAAATAATTTCCCGGCTTTTTTTAACATTTTTATCAAAAATGCCGGGAAAAATTCTGAAATTCGTGGTCATATTATGATAAAAAATTCATCGGATTTAGATGTTAAAATTTTTGCCGAACATCAAGAAAGTAATACCGGTATTTTATTACAAACGAAAATAATCGGTGAAAAAGACAGTTTTTCTAAAATTTCTGGAACCGCAATAATAAATAAAGATTGTGAAAATACTAAATCTGATATTCGGTTTGCTGCCTTATCTAATGATAAAAGTGCAAAAATACGCTTTACCCCACGGCAAAAAATATCATCTGTTCCAATATCCGCCGAACATAGCGCATATATGTTTCATATATTACCAACCCAGGAAAATTATCTGCGTGAATCTGGTCTTTCCGGCACCCAGGTTAAAAATATTATGACAGAATCATTTATAAACGATTTTAATTTGTTTTAATTATATAAAAAATACGGCATTCAAATACGAATACCGTAACTATAAATAGAAAAACACCGGGGTTATTTTCTTTTAAAACCCTGCTTTGCCTTGAATTTCGGGTTATCAGGATCAATCAAGACAACCTGTTTGCCACGACGAACCTGTTTAATATTCCCGCGTTTCTTCCATGCCTTTAAAGAACTCAAAAATTTCATATCAACATCCTTTTTGCCCTGGCATTATAAACACTTTTTAACAAAAATCAAATAATATATTAATATTTTGTTGTTGTTATTTAGGCTGTTGAAATTGTTGAAATTTGAAATTTAACAAAGTTTTCAACAAATTTTACCAATATTTCCGGTATTTTGATAATTTTTGTTGAAAAAAACCGGTATTTGAAAAACTGTTAAAAAAATAAGCATTTTTCAACAAAATTAACATTTTTATATTTTTATTTTTTATACTTGTTGAAAATTGTTGAAATTGTTATAATACAGTAGTCCATATGGAGGGTAATTTAACACAATGAAGCAACAAGTGCTGAAAGCTTTGGCGAATCCGTCGCATTTGTTTTATGTGCCATATACTTTGGCGGTTCTGAATTTTATGGTTCAGTTCATTATTTTTACTACATTATATATAATTGGTATATTTGTGCTGGGTACTGATAAAGTTAATACTTATTTAAATCCATTGTATTTTCTTGGGTCTGTTATTATTGTTCATATGATTTTGGCGACTTTTTCGAAACGTGATGCACAACTGGGGCAAATTTTAGTGGCCAAGATAAAAATGTTTAAAAATAAAATTCCACGGAGATTACCTGCATGATAAATAATTTTTTTAGATTTTTTGCCGGCGGTGGGATTTCTGATACTATGACTTTGACGGTTATGGTTGTGGCGGTTATTTTCGCATTTATTGTATTAATGATGTTGATTCCAACCATTATTAAGCATATATTTCCAAAATTTGGTTATAAACATTATGCTGAATATATACCATTTCAAACGGTTTATACCGATGATTCTATTGAATTGGATGATGGATGTTTGGTTCGGGTTTATTCGGTTGCCGGTGTTCAAACATCGATGCAAACCGAAGAAAATCGTGCAAAATTCTTGGATTTGCGTGCCCAATTATTTAATCAAATACATGACCCAAATGTAATTATGCGTTTTTTCACAGTTCGTGACGCGGCAGGTGAAAATACAAACTATGAATTTGATCAACCGGTTTTACAAAAAATATATGATAAATGGCATTCCCAGGGATTAAAGATATTTTTGAATAATTATTATATTGTTTTGTCTGTCCGTGGGGCAAATGCGCGCGACAAATTAAACCAGTATGGAAATTATATTGAATCAATACTTGCGCCATATAAACCAAAAATGTTAAAAAATAATTCCCGTGATAATATGGCACGATTTTTTGGGCGTATACTTTCACCAATAACAAAACCAAAGCCGGCCGTTTGTGATGATAAAATCACAGAATTGGCAACGGTTGATGATGTAGAATTTTTACATAATGGTAATATAAAATATATAAGTGGTAATCGTGAATATTATGCCGCATTAATATCTTTCCGTGGTGCGCCGGATTATTTGGATGAAGATTTCTTTGATTCTGTAAATACAATTCAAACAGAAATGATTTGTATGAATTGTTTTAAAATTATGGATGCCGCCTCGGTCGAGGCCACATTGCGTCAACGCCGTAATGCCGCCGACAAAGAACGTGATTCAACCGAAGAACAAATATCCAGTGCAGAATCAGTAATGGATGAAAATGTATCTGGAAATCAAACATTGGTTAATTATTATCCTTTATTTATGGTTTTTGGTAAAACGGCCGAAGAATTAAACGAATATGTTGATGAATTTAAGAAGATATCTGCATCATTTGGTGTATCACCAATTCAAGAAAATTTTGCATCGAAAGTTTCTTGGTTTTCAATTATACCGGGATTTGATACATTTCCACGCACATTCAAAATGTTATCACGGGCGGCGGCGATATCTGTGCCTATGTCAACAACGCCGCGTGGTGTGGCAAATTCTGATTGGGGTCCGGGACCATTGGTTGTATTCCCTACGGCCCAAGGTACACCGTATCAATTCCAATTCCATGTGTCTGATAAACCGGCGGCGGTTGGCCATACACTAACAATTGGTCCAACGGGTGGCGGTAAAACAACATTATTTTCATTTTTGATTGCGCAATCTTTGCGTCATAAAAAATTAAAAGCATTTTTCTTTGACCGTAATAAAGGTGCCGAAATATTTACACTTGCGGTTGGTGGAAAATATGTGACTATGCAGGGTAAAGAGAAAAACGAAACAAAATTTTTAACGCACCTGAACCCGTTAAAGATGCCTGATACGGTTGCAAATCGCGCATTTTTGCGGCGTTGGTTTGCAATGATATCAGAACAGAATGATGCACTATCGGCCGATGAAATTGCGCGCGCGGTTTCTGTGAATTTTGATTATTTGTCTGATAAAGACCGTATGTTAAAGAATTTGTATGAAAGTTGTTTTTCTTCCAGTGGTAAAATGCGCTCTGCCCTTAAAAAATGGGTTGATCCACTGCAATACGGTGAAATATTTAATGAAGACACCGATACATTGGATTTACAGTCGCGTTTAACAACATTTGACTTTACAGACATTTTGGCGGATCCAACACTTTCACCCGCGGTTATATCGTATATATTACACAGAATAAACAATACAACGGTGTCTGGTGGAAATCCGTCTTTGATTATGATAGACGAAACTGCACCAATGTTGGAAAATAAAATGTTCCGTGATAATTTTATTGCGGGTCTGCAAGAAGGTCGTAAAAATCGCCAGGCATATATGGTCGCATTCCAACGCGCGAATGTTTTGGATAAATTGGGTATTGGTGATGTTGTTCGTGGCCAGGCGCAAACGATTATGTTTTTCCGTAATCCCGCGGCGGATGCGGCCGATTATGAACATTGGAATTTGAATCCGTTGGAAATGGCGTTTATACAGGGCAAGGCATATCCAAACCTGAAACGTGCGGTTTTATTGTCACGCCCGGTAAATAATGAATCGGTTATTTTGAATACAGAACTTGGCGGACTTGGAAATCTGTTAAGGTTATTTGAATCTGGTCGTTCGTCTGTATTATTGGCCGAAGAATTATATAATCAATTTGGTTCGGCGTTTGTTGCGGAATACCTGAAAAAACAGGGTGCAGGTGATTTTTAATATGTTCAAAAAAACTCTTATTTTTATATTTTTTATTTTACCTGTTTCGTGTTTTGCGAATGATTGTGTTAAATATAAACAAACCCCAAAAATAAATATAAATTCGCCGATATATAATAAAACGGTAATTCAATCAAACGAATTGATGGATAAATTTCATGGAAATGTTGTTGCAACATTGGTCGAAGATTATGATATTGCGGTTGATTTATTTTCTGCCGCACGCGGATACTGTGTGGTATTAAAATCTGTGGACGCGTTAATTGGTTATAACGATTTTTCGGTTAAAATCGACAGTTCGCACAAAAAAGGGTCTTGTTCATATAATGCAATTTTGAATCATGAAGATAAACACATAAATGCATATTTATCTGTCTTGGATGATTTGGGTACTGATGTAAAAAATTCTGTGTTTAATGCGGCGGATTCTGTAATGCCAATATTTGTGCCGTTGCGTGAAGACATAGATTCTGCAATTGAAGAAATGAATTATGAAATGCGTCGTCATCCAGAATTGATTTTAATGAAACAAAAAATTACTGCGGCCGAAGAAATTCGTAATAAACGCATAGACCAAAATGAAGACAATCACGAATTAAAATCGTGTTTTTAGGTTTAAACCAATAATTCAAATTTTTCACGCATACGATTTATCTCGTCATCTATACGGCGGATTTCGTCGTTTACATTATTTTCACCGGAAAGTCCACGCATTGTTAAATCGCGTTTTTGTTTTTCCAAACTTTCAATATATTTTTGAATCTTTAACGAAATAATATATTTTTCCGCGGATTTCAAATCAAATTCAAATTCCGGTTTTATGTTGGCATCCAAATCTAAATTAAATTTACTTATAAAATCACCATATCGTTCCGCAATTTCCGGATATTTATTCACAATGTAAATAAGTGTATTTCTAATAATATTGTCTATCTCTGGAACTTCTATATGTACGGTTTCTTTTTGTTTTTTCCATTTATGCCATTCATTAAATTTACGATTATTATATTCGCGTTCATATTCGGCCCGTAATAATTTATCGGTAATTTTATCTATTTGTGATTTAAGAAATTTTTCCGCCTGAACCTTGCCTGATGGTGTATTTATCAAATAATTTTTATTTGTAATTTGCCACAGGAAATCAACCAAAGGTATGGATGAATTTATAATTTTTTCCATATCTTTTTTGCCACCTTTTCGCAATATTTCATCTGGGTCTTTACCACCCGTCACAAATGCGAAACGAACATCGGAATTGTCACGCAAGAACGGTAATATTATACCGCACGCACGTGCGGCGGCCTTTTGCCCTGCCCCATCGCCGTCAAAACAGAAAATAATATTTCGATTTGCTTTGCATAAAATTGCAATATGGTCTTCGGTAAGTGCGGTACCCAATGGTGCAACCGTTTCGCCAAAACCATTACATTGCATTTGAATCGCATCAATTTGCCCTTCGACAATAATGGCACGATTTGCACGGTGTATATTTTCACGCGCAAAATTAAAACCAAACAAAGTTTGTCTTTTATGAAACATTTCTGTATCGGTCGTATTTATATATTTTGGTTCCGACCCATCTAAACTGCGTCCAGAAAAAGCAACAATTTGCCCACGTGCATTAAATATTGGAAACATCAATTTATCACGAAAGAAATCGTATAATCCGTATTCGCCGCGCCGCACCAAACCCGTTGCAATCAATTTATCTTGTTTTGTATTCACAAATTTATTTGATATCAGATTATTTTTTGGCGCATATCCAATACCATATTTTTTTATCATTTCATCACTGAATCCGCGGCCGCGTATATATTCCAACGCATGCGCGCCATCGGGTGTGAACAATTTTTCACTGTATAATTTCGCGGCCGCCGCCGTGATGGTAATATATGTTTCTTCGGCCTCTATCTGTTCCGCTGATTTCGGTTTATATTCTGGTAATTTCAATCCCGCCATATCGGCCAATTCAGTGATAGCAGTTTTGAAATCTACATGCTCGCTTTCCATAGTAAAAGAAATAATATCACCGTGTTTTCCACAACCAAAACAGTGATAAAATCCTTTTTCTTCACTGACAGAAAAAGACGGTGTTTTTTCATTGTGAAATGGGCAACATCCCCAATAATTTTGACCTTTCTTAACCAACGGTACACGGCGGGATACAACGTCTACGATTGATAGTCGTTCGCGTAATTGGTCGGTAAAATTATTGTCATATTTTGCCATTATTTTTTAGTAAACCTTTTTGTCGGCTTTTTATTATTTATTAAATCTATCGCTGTCTCTAAATCCGGTTGTTCGGTCACACTGACATTAACCTTGTTAGATGAAATATATGCGCCATATCGACCGGTTGGATAGAAATAAATCATTTTATCGGTTGCCGGGTTTTTACCAATTTGAATTGGTTCGACCTTTTTCTTGTCCGTCGATAATAATTCTTTTGCGATTTCTAATGTTATATTTTCGCGTGTATATTTTTTTGCAGATGCGTTTTTATTACCATCTGTCACATATGGACCAAATTTACCAATGCGATAAGATATCCCGTTTCCCAATTCCAACGGTTCGTTCTTGTTTTGTTTTGTGTCATTTGAATTATCATTATTTAACCGCATAGTATAATCGCACTTTGGATAATTTTCACAACCCACAAACGGTCCAAATTTTGAAAGTTTTATTCCAAGTTTTCCGCCACATTTTGGACACTTATCATCACCATTTTGGAAAATATGTTTTTTCATAAACATATTTATTTCATCAATAATTTCACCGGTTTTAACATCGCGTGCGCCGGAAATCATACCGCGCGTATCGCCCCAAAATTCGTTTAATGCAGAAAGTTTTTCTGTTTTACCGTTTGAAACATCGTCCAATGTATCTTCGGTATTTGCGGTAAAATTCACATCGACCAAATCGGCAAAATATTTTGCCAAATATGCCGCAATAACCCATCCGCCAGGTGTTGGATGAAATCTGCGTTGTTTATCTTGTTCGACATATTGTCTGTCAACAATTGTAGACATAATTGTTGCATATGTTGATGGACGCCCGATTCCCAATTCTTCCAATTTTTTAACCAAAGACGCCTCGGTATATCTTGCCGGTGGTTGTGTAAAATGTTGTTCCGGTTTTATTTCCGAAATAACAATTTTATCACCAACATTCATTGCCGGTAATTTTGCATCGGATTCTTCGTCATTATCATCACGGTCTTCAATATAAACCTTCATAAACCCATCAAAAGTGCGTGTACGACCAACCGCGTGGAAATTCGCGATTTTATCATTAGTCAAAATATCTGCTGCGACCGAATCAAATTCTGCATTTGTCATTTGACATGCAATCGTCCGTTTCCAGATTAAATCGTATAATTTCTTTTCATCACCGGACAATTCCGCCACCACATCAAAATGTGTAGGACGAATTGCTTCGTGTGCTTCCTGGGCATTTTTAGATTTTGTTACATACACATTTGGCGATGCGGGTAAAAATTTATTACCATAATTTTTAGAAATGAATTTTCTTATTTCATTAACCGCCTCGACCGATAAATTTGTTGCATCGGTACGCATATATGTAATAAACCCATTTTCATATAATTTTTGCGCGACCGACATAGTTTTTTTAGACGAAAAATAAAGTTTACGCGCGGCTTCTTGTTGCAACGTACTGGTTGTGAAGGGTGCATACGGTTTATTTGAAACTTTTTTTCGTTCTATACGGTCAACAGTGGCATATACAGGTGTTTTTAATTTTGATAAAACCTTATTAACATCAGATTCATTTTTTAATGTCATCTTTTCAATTTTTTCGCCATCAAAAAATGTAAGGTTTGAATTAAAAGATTGTTTTGCAAAATCGCATTTTCCCGCAATTGACCAATATTCTGTCGCATTAAAATCTTCAATTTCGCGTTCGCGGTCAACAACCAATTTAACCGCGACCGATTGTACGCGCCCGGCGGATTTCCCAAGGTTGCGCCGCCACAGTAATGGTGATATTTCAAATCCAATTAAATAATCCAATGCGCGACGCACCAAATATGCATCAACCAAATTAGAATCAATTTCACGCGGATGTGCAATCGCGTCCAATACCGCGTTTTTCGTTATTTCGTGAAACGCCACGCGATATACAGGTGTTTTTCCCAACAATTTTTTTGAATTTAATATATCCAATATATGCCATGCAATTGCTTCCCCTTCACGGTCAGGATCCGATGCCAGATATACCGCGTCCGCCTTTTTGACATTGTCGGTAATTAATTTTATTTGTTTTTCTTTACCGGGCATAATTTGCCAACGCATTTCGAAATTGTGTTCTGTATCAACACTGCCAGATTCGGGAACCAAATCACGCACATGACCAACCGACGCAATAACATGCCACCCAGACCCAAGGTATTTTTCAATTGTTTTAGCCTTTGATGGAGATTCCACAATCAATAAATTCATTTCTAACTTCCTTTGGCAGATAATTGTTGGTCTTTATTTATATGCGCATTTTCGCACAGTCCAAAGCCGAACATCAGTGATAATAAACTGCTGCCGCCAAAGGACATAAGTGGCAATGGCACACCCACGGTTGGAACAAGCCCAAGTACCATAGAGATATTTATAAAATAATAAATGAAAAAGTTCAACATAAAACCAAAACACACCAATTGACCGAACCGATTTCGGCACATTTTCGCCGACCAAAACAAAATAACAACAATTACACTGTACAAAAACAATATGATAAACGCACCAATAAATCCGAATTCTTCACCCAACATAGTAAATATGAAATCGGTCTGTTTTTCTGGCAAGAAAGACTGTTGTGATTGTGAACCGTTCAAATAACCTTTGCCAAATATACCACCACTGCCGAATGCGATTTTTGCCTGGTTTATCTGATAACCTGCACCTTGGGCATCGTGTTCGGGGTTTATAAATGTTATAATTCTTTCGCGTTGATATTGGTGCAACCCCCCATACCAAACAACAGGTGCCGCCATAACCGCCAATATTGCACCAATAACAAACCACTTTTTGTTTGCACCGACAATATAAAACATTCCGACGGTTATCATCGCAATTGATAATGCGGTTCCCAAATCAGGCTGCATAACAATCAATGCAAAAGGAATTAACATCATCAACGACGGTACAATATAATTTTTGAATTTGTTTAAATCCACAGAATTCATCCACGCAAAATATCGTGCCAACGCCAAAACCAGTGCCATTTTGAACATTTCTGACGGTTGTATATGTA
The DNA here is from genome assembly GCA_900320405.1 of uncultured Pseudomonadota bacterium. Classification (GTDB taxonomy): domain Bacteria; phylum Pseudomonadota; class Alphaproteobacteria; order Rs-D84; family Rs-D84; genus Enterousia. The sequence goes on along the minus strand of OOHM01000002.1, from coordinate 72,967 downwards.
TAAACCCAAGGTTTAACCACCGTTGCGCGCCCATACCTGTATGCCCAATAAAAGTGACCAATATAATCATAATAAGCGCAATAGCATAAATCACATTTGCGGACTTTATCCACAGTTTTATATTTGTAAATGCCGCAATTGAAAATACACCAAAACCAAAAATAATTTTCATCAATTGTGATAAAGCAAATGGATGCCAAGACCCGCCACCCGCGGAATACAACATAACAACAGATATAATCAAAACCAAACACATTGGTACAAACAATGCCCAAGAAAAACGAGAAAGTTTTTCCGAAAAACTCATCATATTTGCATTTGAAACGCGTGTTTGTTTTGTCATTTTATTGTTCGTTCTCTAACAGTTTTTTCATTGTTGCGGCGGCGGTACGTGCGGCACTGCCACTGGACCCGGAATGTTCTGTAATCACGCATACGGCGTATTTTGGGGCATTCACCGGTGCATAACCAACAAATAACCCGTGATTACGCATATTCCATTTTAATTGTTCATTCGTCAACACACCCTTTAATCGTTCTGTGCGCGATATACTGCGTACCTGGGATGTTCCGGTTTTTCCACCCATTTTTGCACCATTCACATTTATCGCACTGCCGTACGCGGTGCCACCTTGTTTTAAAACCTCTTCCAAACCGTTCAGAACCAGTTTTATGTTTTTATCACGCAATCCCATACTTTTGAAACTTGTTTTTTTATCGGTTTGAATAAGTCTTGGCACAACCCGCCGATTTGACGCGACGCGCGCCATCATAACCGCCAATTGCATACAGTTCACCAATATAAAACCTTGACCTATGCCGGAAATAATGGTGTCCCCGTGAACCCATTTAGAACCTACATTTGATTCTTTCCATTTTCTGTCTGGTATAACACCGGCCATTTGTTTTGGAATAATATTTTCAATGTATTTTTCCGTCATTCCCAATCGAATCGCCATACGTTTGATTGCATCAATACCGATGCGCAGTGCCAATTGATAAAAATAAATATCACAAGAATGTTTTAATGCACCAACCAGATTGACCTTTCCGTGACCTTTGGCCTCCCAACAATGGTAACGACGGTCACCATAGTCCCAATGTCCCGGGCAAAACACGGTTTCATTTGGAGTGACTGCGCCCGCCTCTAACGCGGCCAGTGCGACAATAATCTTGAATGTTGAACCCGGTGGGTATAAACCTTCGAATACTTTATTCATAAAAGGTTTCGCAAAATTTTGACGCAAACCTTCCAAATATTCTTCTGCGTCATCACCGGAAAAATTGTTTGGATCAAAACTTGGTGTGGACGCCATCGCCAAAATATCCCCTGTTTCAATATCCAATGCGACACCACATCCGGCCTTGTGCAAAGTCAATTCATCGTACAGTGTTCTTTGCGCCGCATCGTTTATTGTTGTTTTTATATCATTTCCGGTGATCGACGGTTTGAATTGAGTTTTGTCTTCACCGGTCACGCGTCCAACCGCATTCGTTATCATAACGGTTTGCCCCGGCGTTCCGGACATATTTTTATTAAATGTTTTTTCCAAACCGGTTATGCCTGTGGTATAGAAAGGTGCATTTGCAACCGGTTTTTCGGGTGCACCAACATAACCAAAAAACTGTGCCCCTGCCGGCCCCAGTTCGTATACACGACCATACCCGCTTTGCACATGTAATCCGGCAAGATTTTTTGCCTGGACCCGCGCCAGTGTATCCCAATCTGCATTTTCACTGATTAAAACAGGTTGAAATTTTTGCTGTTTTTTTATGCGCGCCCATATTTTATCAACCCGTTTTTTTGAAAGGTTAAGGTCTTTTGTGACTGTTTCTACCAAGCTTTCTAAATTATCAGTTTCTTCGGGAATAATATATATGCGGTAAATAGGTGCGTCGTGCGAAATTGTTGAACCGCTGCGTGATAAAATCTTGCCACGTTCCGGCATATTTATTTGGATACGAAAAGAATTGTTTTCGCTTTTCTTTTTGTACCCACGGTATCCAAAAATTTGCATCTGCAACATACGCAACACCAACGCAGATGTAAGAACCATACCTGTGGTCAAAAATAACGCGCTGCGGCGGTCAAATTGTTTTGATATTTCTGTATCAATCATCTTGCACCGCCTGGATAGTTGTTGTTATTGGAATATACATTATTACCAAAATTGAAAACATTACTGCCCCGGACACAATATTTGCGATACTCAGGTGTGATGCGACCAACATTAAAATCACCGTTCCAACAAATCCCATAAACGCGTATACGCCGTCCCGATTGGTATGCGTCAAGTCTATTACTGTTTGCAGATTTATAACAACATAAAACAAACAATAGAAAACGGTCCACATTAAAACAGTGTTAAATTTATAATCTATTAGAAAACAAATCAACATCGCAAACGGCGCAAAATAAGGCACCGGTCGTATAAAAGAACAATAAAATATTGGTATAATCGCCAATATACCACTTGGATTTATCCACGGCGCAGATAATCGCCACAATGCAACCGTAATAAGAAACGGAAACACTGTTTGAAGAAAATTCACAATTTGTTGTTTCATTTGTATGTGTTTTTATCAGAATTAAATTTTAACACCATAACGCGTGATAATTCACGTGGTGTCATAACATCGACATCCGAATCGTTTTTCATTTTTCCAACGAATATGTCTGGTGGTAAAACACCACTGATACCACTGGTCACCAATTTAACGCCCGCATCCGGTTGAAATTTATGGTCATTGAAAAAACCGATTGTTGGGGTATCGGAACCGTTTCCAGATAAAAATCCATAAACTTCGGAACCTGCAACACGTACCGCAATATTGGTATTAGAATCTATCAATGATCGCACACGCGCAAAACTTGGTGCCGCATCAATCACTATACCGGCCAATGTATTATCAAAAGAAACAACGACCATACCCGCCTCAATCCCGTCACGCGCCCCACGGTTTACCAGAAATGTTCCGTGGTGCAATGCAGAATTATCAAAAACAACATCTGCAACGACACTGGCATACGGGGTGTTTCGAACAATATCCAATTCGCGTTCCAATTCTTGATTTTCAAGTAATGCGATATCGCACCGATTTTTATCGGCCAATGCCTGGTCAAGGCGTGCACGTAATTCTTCGTTTTCTTGTTCCAAGTTAGATATTTTACTAACCTTTTTAATAATTTTTCCGCCCGCCCGTATTGGCCAGGTCACCAAATCACCCGCCCCGTTCACAATCGGCATTGCGATATGCGCCAACCCGTTCATAATGCGATAATCAGGTTTTGCGACCACAATATACACGAATACGAATGGCAAAATCGCCGCAACAATTGCGGATTTTATAATTGTGTGCAATCTGGAAGATGTTTTTTTCGGGTTCATTTGTGGTTCAGTTTAACCAGAAAAAAATTATTATTCAATAAAAACTTGATTTTTCGTTTATTTATGTCAGAATACGCCTGTTAAACGGTCTGAAATGGCAAGGCATTGCCATAAAGATTATTAAAAACAAGAGGTTAAAAATGCCAAAATTAAAAACAAAGTCATACTTGAAAAAGCGTGCAAGAGTGACCGCGACCGGTAAAATCAACGTTCGCAGAAACGCCCACAAAAAACTGTTGCGTAAAAAATCCGCGCGTGCAAATAACGCCGGTTCTAAACCGCAATATCTGAATGAAAACATGGTGGCCCAGGCTAAAATCCTGGCTCCGTATGGTTTGAAATAAAAGGGGGCGAAAATGGCAAGGGTAAAACGTGGAACAACGGTTCGTCAAAAACATAATAAAATATTAGAACGCGCCAAGGGTTATCTTGGTCGTCACAGCAGCACATATCGTGCCGCACGCGAAAAATCTGAAAAGGCGGGTCAATACGCATATCGCGATCGCCGCGCCAAAAAACGTGATTTTCGTTCGTTATGGATTGTCCGCATCAATGCGGCGGTTCGTCCATCGGGTATCACATACAGCCAGTTTATGAACGGCCTGCGCAAGGCGGGCATTGAACTGGACCGCAAAGTTTTGGCGGAAATGGCATATGCTGGTGATAAAAACTTCACCAAATTGGTCGATACCGCAAAACGATTTATCAAGGGTGAAAAATAACCCTTGGCGGCAAATTGTTTTTTGTTTATGATTATGGGGCCGCGTATGCGACCCCGTATTTATTAAAAGGTAAAATTATGTTGAAACAGCAAATTGAACAAATAAAATCGTTAAATGAATTACAGGAACTTTATGCGTCTGTGTTTGGTAAAAACGGTACAATGACGGCGCGATTGCGCGATATGAAAAATCTGGATAACGATGCGCGTGCAGAATTAAACCGTGAAAACACCGAATTGCGCGAATTATTCAAAAATAAACAGGCCAAATTGGAAAACGCGGCATTAAACGCGACATTGGCGAATGAAAAATTGGATGTGTCGTTAAATGCCGAACCGGAAAATCGTGGCACAATTCATCCATTGACACAAAGTTTGCACGAAATATCAAAAATATTGGAATCGTTTGGTTATACACGTCATACTGGACCAGAAATCGAAGATGATTGGCATAATTTTACCGCATTGAATACACCGGCATATCATCCGGCGCGTGATATGCAGGATACATTCTTTTTACCAAATGGAAATGTTATGCGCACACAAACATCGGCGGTTCAAATTCGTGCGATGGAATCTGGTGGTGTGCCAATCAAGATGTTCGCCGTTGGTTCAACATACCGCAAAGAAATGGATGCGACACACGGTCCAATGTTTGGTCAAATTGAAGGGCTGTACATAGATAAAAACGTTACACTGTCCGATTTAATCGGTGATATACGCGCATTTTTTAAACGGTTTTTTGAATTAGATAATGTTGAATTGCGTATTCGTCCGTCATACTTTCCTTTTACCGATCCATCTATCGAGGTTGATATGAAATGGAACGGCGACAGATGGTTAGAAATGATGGGTGCGGGTATGGTTCATCCAAATGTTCTGCGTAATTGCGGTGTTAACCCAGATGAATATCAGGGTTTCGCGTTTGGATTTGGTTGGGATAGACTCGCAATGTTGAAATATAACCTGCCGGATTTGCGTGATTTATATGGCAATGATGTTCGGTGGTTAAAATCGTGTGGCTTTTAATATAGGGGTATTGATATGAAATGGACATTTGATTGGTTGCGTGATTATTTAAAGACAAATTTATCTGCAGAACAAATTGCAGATACACTTACACGGACGGGACTGGAAGTCGAAGAATTGACCGTGCCGGTGTCACCGATTGCGGCAAAAATTGTAGAATGTAAACCCCATGAAAACAGTGACCATTTGCATGTTTTAATGGTTGATGACGGGTCCCCTTCTCTGCGCCAGGTTGTATGTGGCGCCCCAAACGCGCGCGTGGGTTTAATATCTGCGTTGGCCACCCCCGGTTGTGTTATCGAAGGACACAAAATCGAAAGCGGAAAATTGCGCGGTGTTGTGTCAAATGGAATGATGTGCAGTGGTCGTGAACTTGGTATAAATGATGACCACAGTGGAATTATCGAATTACCGGAAAACACAAAAATCGGTTCACCGGTAATTGATTGCCCCATTGTGTTTGATGCGGGTATCACACCAAACCGGCCGGATTATTTGGCGGTGCGCGGTGTGGCGCGCGATTTGGCCGCGGCCGGTGCAGGTGAATTTATTGCACCACATGATGATGTGTTCAAAGTGTCGGGTTCTGCACGCAATGTTGAAATTAAAACAGACAAATGTCGTGCGTATAAATTGGCGGAAATTCACGGTATACACGTTTGTCCGTCAAATACAAAAATTGCAAATCGTTTGCGTGCAATTGGAATCAACCCGAAAAATGCACCAATCGATGCAACAAATTATATTTGCTATGATATGGCGCAACCAATGCATTGCTTTGATGCCGATGAAATTGTTGGTAATATAACAGTGCGATTGGCAACCGATGGCGAAGAATTTACCGACCTGTTTGGAAATAAACATAAATTGACATCGACAGATATGGTTATTGCGGATGATAATGGTATTTTGGCATTGGCGGGTGTGATTGGTGGTGCGCGCGGTATGACCGGTGATAAAACAAAAAACATTATTTTGGAAAGCGCATATTTTGACCCGGTGTGTGTTCGTAAAACATCTAAACGTCTTGGTATATCAACCGATGCATCATATCGATATGAGCGCGGCATAGACCCAACAATAACCGGTCCTGCATTGATGTGTGCGGTCAAAATTATAACCGACGCGTGCGGTGGAAAAATAGTTGGTTTTTCGGCATCTGGTGATGATTCGCCAACAAACCCGGTAATTAAATATTCTCCGGACGCGTTTGCTAAACGGACGGGTTTGGAAATGTCTGTTGATGATATGCGTGATATCTTGACGCGTTTGGGGTACACTGGCAAATTCACCGGTAAAATATGGGAAATAACTGCGCCATCTGCGCGTGTCGATGTTGCAATACCTGAAACAGTTGTGGCAGATTTGATTCGTATATATGGATATGACAGAATTGCCCAAAACGATGCGCATACAACGGGTGATGCGCGTCACAGTGATGATTTTGATTTGATAGTGAAGAAATCTTTGGCGGCGCGCGGATTAAACGAATGTCGTTCGTACGGATTTGGTAATTCGCGTACAGAAGAAATATTATCAGATAAACCGATTATTCGCGTGGCAAATCCAATTATATCTGATTTTGATACGGCGCGAAATTCATTGCTTGGTATATTACTGAATGCGGTTGCGAATAATGAAAAACGCGGATATCCAGATTTGAATTTGTTTGAACTTGGCACCGTGTTTGATGGCGATATGCCGAACCAACAACATACCGAAATCGCAATTGTTCGAACCGGTGTGACATCACCAAAACATTGGCAAAAACGGAATCGCAGTGTTGATATATACGATGTCAAGGCGGATATTGTATCATTGTTAAATGGACAAAACTTTACAATCGATACAGAAAACCCGCCGCTTTGGGCGCACCCATATCGGTACGGAAAAATTGTCCAAGGCAAAAAAGTTTTGGGTGAATTTGGCGAATTACACCCGTCGGTTGCGAAAAAATTAAAGATAAAAACAAATGTGTGCGTTGGAATTATTGAAAACATAGAAAACCTGCCACACAGGGTTTTACCACACGGCCCGATTATGATGAGTGAATTCCAACCGATAACACGCGACTTTGCGTTTGTTGTACCAAGTGATTTTCCGGCGGAAAAATTAGTTGCGGCGGCGCGCTATGCCACAAACCCGATATCAAGCGCGGTTGTATTTGATTCGTTTGAAATGCCGGACGGTAAAAAGTCCGTCGCGTTTACGATTACATTTACACCAACCAACAAAATGACAGAAGAAGATCTGAGCAAAATGCACGCTGATATAATCGCGGCGGTGGAAAAGAAATGCCCCGCACATGTACGCGATAAATAATACCGGCATTTTTGAATATTTTTGTCGTTTTGACCGGCACTTGCCGGTCTTTTTGATAATTTTTTACAAAAAACCGTTGAAAATCTGCGAAAATGTTGTAATAAAAAACAAAAACGAAAGGATTAAATATGTCAGATATTATCAAAGTTAAAAAAATCGCCGGCACAGATGTTGAACCAACTATTCTGGCATCACACGCGGCACGCACATGTTATGCGGCGGATGTTCCGGAATTGGGTGAAACAATTGATGTTGAAAACCGCCTGTTTAAGACCGGTCATCACACCACATTGGAACATAATTATTACACATTCAATATTGACGGTATCCCGGTGTCCAGTGTTGTTTTTGGTTTGCACCTGACCGCGCCATTTTACAATACAGACCAACGTTCAGGTCGTTTTTCAAAAATGTACGATAACCCAGATATGGCCGCAATCAAGAATACATTAAAAACATATCACCCGGAAGTATCTGATTATAATATAAATGCGGCATGCGATTTTATTGAAAACGGTTTGGATGTTTATGCAAAAAACAAAAATCGTGTGACCGAACTTGCGCGTGATGCAATTCACCGTGAACGGCCATACGCATCTGAAAAATATGTTGAACAAAATGCCCCAAAATTTGCCCAGGAACAATTGCGTATGTTTGTGTCAATGATTGCGCCAACGGCGTTGGATTACACGATTGACCTTGCCACGCTGTTTACATTGTATCGTACGGCATGGACAACGGAAATGCGTGACGCAGTGAACCAAATGGCCGAATTGGCAATGCGGGATGACCCAAAAATTAAATATATGTTTGATTCGGCCAAACAGGCACCTGTACATAACTATGTATCGAAATTTTTTGCATCTGAAAATTATCGTGGAATAAAAACACGTCCAGAATTTACATTACTGGACTATAAATATGATGATAAAATGTTTGTAGAAAACAAATCGCCTGATATGGCGGATACATTGCAATTTCATCCGCGATATATGAATAATTCTTTGATGTATGTGGACAGTAAAATTCACGTTGATGCCGGTGCAACAATGGGTCAAGACCAACGCCACCGCAGTATACAGCGTTCAGAACCGCAATTTACTGGTTATTTTTACCTGCCCCCGTTATTGAACGCGGCGGGATTAGAGAAAGACGCTGATAAATTTATGAATATGTATTACTCGTTAATGGCGGATACATTTTCACGCGGTATGATATTGGCGGTTACGCCGTACGGTGCGATGGTTGAATACAATAAACACGCAAACCTAAACGCACTTATGCACGAACAAGGTAAACGCACATGTTGGTGTGCGCAAGAGGCGATATATCATATTTCTTGTGACCTGCGTCGTGATTTGGGGCAATTTATCGGTCAAAATGCAAAACTTATGAAATACTTGACGCCACCGTGTTTGTCTATGGGTAAATGTCCCGAAGGCCCGCGTTGCTGTGGTCGTGATATTATCAATGACAAAATCAACGGATATTTCAAACAAAGACAGATATAGTGCCAAATTCCGCCACGGATTTTCATACAACGCGTCGCGCATTTATAATAATGCCGGATGTGGGGCTTACCGTTGCACCAAACGGGTTTCCCGGCGGACATATGGAAATGCTAATAAATTTGCATTATCCGCATATAAGATATGCAATGGACAATTTCCCGCGTGGATACTTTATGAACGGGGAATTATGCATATATACCGGTCACGATATGACACCGGGTGCGGTATGGGAAATAAGAGCGGAACAAATGGCCACGGTTATAAAAACCGTGCCTGATTTTCGTCGCGTATTCGGTGTGAATGATGAAACGCCGGTATACCCGGGGGTGCGCGTCGGTGAAATTGGCGATGTGTGGGAAAAAATTCGGCGCACCACAATCAAAATGCTTGAAAAAGGGAATATTGTTATGTAAAGTGTGTGTCGCAATGCCGGTGTAGCTCAGTTGGTAGAGCATCTCATTCGTAATGAGGGGGTCGTAAGTTCGAGTCTTATCACCGGCACCACGAAAAATTGTTAATGCGCACAGTAAAGTGCGCATTTAAAATTTTTCAGTGTTGCGCCGTAGCATAGTTCGCGGTTGTGACGATTGCTTTACACCTGTCGCCGCCGTTATGCAATTCTACCGTGCTTTCTGCATAACCAATTTTGCCAAATAATCGGATAATTCTGGTGATATTGGTGTCACAGGTTTAATCTGTTTATTCTTATAATCAACAATACTTATGTATCCGTTTCCGCGTATGCCACCGCACCACACGGTGCCATCGGATGCAAATTGTATGATATAATCATCAAATTTGCACGATTGTGGCATCGCGCGTTGGTGTTCGGTTTCTTCAAAATATGTCAATGATACGCAATATGCGTTGTTTATCTTGTCGACAATGCCACCAAGATTTTTCTTATCAATTTCTACAAACGGATTATATTTTTGTGTACCCGCGAAATACCGCGTAAACGCCCGTACAGACAATTTATCATTGTTGTGTTTTTTCACATGCTCAACAAAATGTTTTTTATATGTCTTGAACACGGGAACCCATTTTGTCATATTTTCCACATCCATAATATCTTCACGAACTTTTCGCCCTGCAATAAATACGCCGGTTGCGGCCGCAATTGCGTAATCACCAAACCACGCGACATATCCCAAACATGAATCTAATTTTTTATTATTTTTCATTTTCATCCCTTTGTTCTTTTTAACTATTCCACAAAAAGTGCATCAGTCAATATTTTTATGCAAGATAATAAAATACTGGAAATTTAAAATTTTATATATTAAAGTGTACGCAATGAACAAAAAAACTATAATTATTATAAGATAACCGGCGGCGCGCTTTGGCGTTGGCTGGGGCGCGTGGGCGCCCGTTTTTTATAATAAAAATACGGAGTAAAAAAGATGGCATATCCAAAAACAGAACCCAAAGCGGACTTGGTGTCGTTGGAACATGATATGATAGAGTTCTGGCGCAAAGATGATACTTTTCATAAATCGTTGGAAAAAACAAAACAGGGTCATCCGTTCAGTTTTTATGATGGACCACCCTTTGCGAACGGTCTGCCCCATTGGGGGCACCTGGGCGTTTCTGCGGTCAAAGATATGGTTTCGCGTTATCAAACAATGCGTGGCAACCATGTTGAACGCGCATTGGGGTGGGATTGCCACGGTCTGCCGGCCGAGGCATCGGTTGAGAAAAAACAAGGTCGCACCGCTAAAGATATTGTTGCAAATGACGGCATATCGGCGTTCTGTGATATGTGTCGAATGGATGTTATGACATACACCAACGAATGGTTGAAATTTATTGAACGCGTTGGTCGTTGGGTTGATGGTGGCGATGATTACGGATATCGCACCATGGATAAAAACTTTATGGAATCCGTGATATGGGCAATTAAAGAAATGCATAAACGCGGATTGCTGTATAAAGATTTTAAGGTTAATCCGTACGATTGGAAATTGGGAACAGTTTTATCTAATTCCGAGGCATCATCCGAATACCAAGATATTGTTGATGATACCGTGACGGTTTGGTTTGAATTGGAAAACGGTGACCGGGTTATGGCGTGGACAACGACGCCGTGGACATTGCCGGCGAATTCTGCATTGGCGGTGAATAATAATATGAAATATGTTCGTATGAAACATAATGATGGGCATATTTATGTTCTGGCAGAATCGCGCCTGTCCGCATATGAAAAAATATTTGCTACATCTGAACGGGTTGGTGAATATATGGGGGGCGAACTTGTTGGAATGCACTATACGCCGCTTTTCCCGTATTACACCGATTTGGCAAAGGATGGACACGGTCTGTATACGGTAATTTCTGGGGACTATGTGTCCGATACTGATGGTACCGGTATTGTGCATATTGCACCGGCCTATGGTGAAGATGACTATATTGTGGCCAAGGCAATTGACCCGCAATTCCCGGTTATTTTAAATGTCGATGATTATGGTAATTTTGATTCAACCGTCGCCGATTGGGCGGGTGAAAATATCTTTGTCGCGAATCCAAAGATAATCGATTGGTTGCGCGCGAACGGCCGATTGGTTAAAAAAGACCAACATAAACACAGTTATCCATTTGGTCCGCGCAGTAAAGAAAAACTTATATATCGGGCAACGGACGCGTGGTATATTGATGTGCCAAAAATCCGTGACCGCCTGGTTGAAATAACCAAAAACGAGACCATATGGACATCGGCGGGAAATCGTTTCTTGTCGTGGATTGAAAATGCGCGTCCATGGGGTATTTCGCGCAATCGTTTTTGGGGTGTTCCATTACCAATTTGGGAGCGTTCCGGCGAATACAAAATCTTTGGTTCAATCGCAGAATTGGAAGAATTCTTTGGTGTAAAAATCGATGATTTACATCGTCCGACACTGGATGCGCTGACCAAAGACGGATGGAAACGCATTCCCGATGTTTTGGATTGTTGGTTTGAATCGGGTTCTATGCCGTTTGCATCCCTGCACTATCCGTTTGAAAACCGTGAATTGTTTGAACAAACTTTTCCGGCCGATTATATTATCGAAGGTCAAGACCAAACGCGTGGTTGGTTTTATTCGCTAATGGTTGTTGCAGTTATATTATTCGACAAACCGGCATTTAAGGTCGTTTCTGCAAACGGTATGATTGTGGATGAAAATAAACGCAAATTTTCAAAATCACTTCGTAATTTTGTTAATCCCGAAGAACAATTGGATGTTTATGGTGCAGATGCGGTGCGTTTGTTCATACTGGGCAGTAATTTTATGAAGGCCGAACCTGTCCCAGTGGACAAAGAAGGCAAAGTTTTTGCAGAATCTATTAAAACGATTTTGACGCCGTTGTGGAATGCGTATCACTTCTTTACATTGTATGCGAATGCCGGCAATATCACCGCACACGATGTGTGGGGTGCGCCGACACACAACGCGTTGGATGAATATATCTTGGCAGAAACAAATGTTTTGATACGCATTGTTGATAACGCCCTGGCGGAATATAAACCGGACACGGCGGTCAAGGAATTTGTTCGATTCTTGGATGTGTTAAACAATTGGTATATCCGCCGTTCGCGTTCGCGTTTCTGGGACGAAGATACAGATGCGTTTAACACACTGTATACAGTGTTGGTTATGGTATGCCGTTTAATGGCGCCATTCGCACCGTTTATATCGGAATATATCTATAAAAACCTGACGGGGGCGGAATCTGTGCATTTGACCGATTGGCCAACTGCGGTGGATATGAATGAAAAAATCGTATCTGATATGCGTCGTGTCCAAGAAATAGTATCCACGGGAAAACAATTACGTGAACAGTATAAATTGCGTAATCGTTTACCATTGTCGAAATTGACCGTCGCAGGTGGCACACCGATGACAGAATATACAAACATCATCCGTGATGAATTAAATGTAAAATCTGTTGAGTGGGTTGATAACACCGCCAAGGTTGCAGACAGTTTCATATATTTAATCACACCAAAGATTGGCGCGCGCCTGGGCGGTGCATTGCGTGATATTGTACCGGCGGTCAAACGTGGTGATTATGAAATTGACGGTGATAAATTGGTTGTTGGTGCATACATATTAAATGCGGACGAATTTGAAAACCGTTTGAATATTCGCGATGGTATCACGGGTATGGCGTTGCCGGACAATACCGCGGTAGTCGTTTTGGATACAGAATTAAATTCTGAATTGATTGCCGAAGGTTTGGCAAACGATGCACTGCGATTTATCCAAGACACGCGCAAGGCGATTGGATTGGATGTGTCGGACCGTATCAAATTGACCTATACGGCGGATTTGGCGCTGTCGGGGGCAATTGAACAACACCGTAAACGCATTATGACGGATGCACTTATCCGTGAAATGTCGGCGGGGCCTGCGGAACACTTTACGGAAATCGAAGGATATAATTTTGGTGTATCAATCGAACGGGTAAAATAATAAATGATAACGCCACGGCAATTTTTTGAAATCGTTCCGAAAAATCTTAATATGGATATTCGGTCGGAATTATATTCCACAAACGATTTTACATTCGCCGTGGCCGTTATACTTTCGGCCCAGGCCACCGACAAAAAAGTGAACGAAGTGACCCCTGCCCTATTCCGTGTGGCCGGGACGCCGCGAAAAATGTTGGAATTGGGACAAGACGGGTTGAAAAAACATATTCGCGTCATTTCTTTTTTTAATAACAAGGCAAAAAATATAATCGCTCTGGCGGAAAAATTGGTGGAATATGATGATGGTACCGATAATTGGGTTTTTCCAAAAAAATATCATAAACGCGATGAATTAATGAAATTGCCGGGTGTTGGGCAAAAGACCGCAAATGTTATTATGAATGTTTTGTGGAATGCGCCGAATATTGGGGTTGATACACACGTATTCCGTCTTGCCCACCGATATGGTTGGGTGGATGATAATGCGAACACCCCCGATAAAGTTGAAAACGAATTATTAAAAAAAATTCCAAAGAAATATCATAACATTGTAAATCATGTAATGGTTTTATTTGGCCGATACACATGTACCGCCTTGCGTCCAAAATGTGCCAATTGCCCGATTGCCGGGTATTGTGATTGTCGACACAATTAAAATATTATTTTACTGCACGCAAAACAACCATTATGCCCGCCGGGGTCATCCCCGGAATTTTTTGCAATTCTGCAATATTTGATGGGCGTACGCGTTTCATTTTCTCGCGCAATTCATTGGTTAGGCCCGACAGCGCGTCATAATCAAAATTTGCCGGTATTTTTATCATTTTATCCCGGGAATATGATTCGATTTCCCGATTGTTTCGTGCAATATAACCCGCGTAAAACCGGTCGTTTTCGGAAATTTCCCCGGCCTTTTTTTGCATTTTTATCAAAAAAGCCGGTAAATCGATTAAACCCAAATCAACCCCCGTTTGCCCCAATCGTGCAATCGCATTATCCGATCGCAGGTTTAACCGGTATTCTGCACGGGATGTAAACATACGATAAGGTTCATCAACACCAAGGGTTGTGATATCATCAATCATAACACCAATCATCGAATTTGTCCGGTCTAATTCCAGGTGCCCCCCACCCACGGCGTGGGCGGCGGCGTTTGCACCCGCAACCAAACCTTGGGCGGCGGCTTCTTCATATCCGGATGTGCCATTTATTTGTCCCGCAAAGAACAACCCAGGTCGGTTTTTCGCCATCAAATTTGAATCCAATGCGCGCGCATCAATCGCGTCATATTCAATTGCGTATCCATACCGCGCAATACGGGCGTTTTCCAACCCCGGAATTGTGCGTATCCATTTATCCTGAATTTCACGACCGAAACTGGTTGAAATACCGTTTGGATAAATTAAATCACTGTTCAAACCTTCGGGTTCCAAAAACACGTGATGTGATGTATGTTCCGGAAAACGCATAACTTTATCTTCCAATGAAGGACAATACCGCGGCCCAATTCCCGCAATATCACCATTATACATTGGTGCATCTTTTATGTTTTCGCGAATAATTTGGTGTGTTTGTTCCGTTGTGTGCGTGATAAAGCAAACCGCCGAATTATTATCCACCGTACAGCCGTCTGAAAACCAATCGTGCGGATTGTCGGGATGTTGCTCTTCGCAAACCGAAAAATCAATAGAATCACGATATATGCGCGCCGGCGTTCCGGTTTTAAGACGCATTATATCAAACCCCGCACCGCGCAATACATCGGAAATAAAGGCGTCCGGCGATTGGTATTCTCCGTCATCCGTAATTCGCCCAGACGGCGTTTTTTCATTTCCCATCGTGACCAGTCCGCGTAAAAATGTCCCGGTTGTAAAAACAATAGATTTTCCGGCGTATACACCGTTTATAACCTTTTTATCAATATCAATGGTTTCAACGGTTTCATATGCGATTGTTAAATTTTTTTGATTTTCTAAAATCTTTACAATTGCATCGTGATACAGCACCCTGTCGATTTGTGCGCGCAACGCACGGGTCGCCGGACCATGTGATGCGTTTAGTGTTCTAAAATGTATACCGGCCATATCGGCCGCCCGTGGCATCGCGCCACCCAACGCGTCCATTTCCGCAACCATCTGCGATTTACCCGGACCACCAATCGATGGATTACACGACATCGCGCCCAAATCAGATTTGCGCATTGTTATCAGTAAAGTTTTTGCGCCACGTCGCGCAGACGCCGCGGCGGCCTCGACCCCGGCGTGTCCCCCACCAATAACAATGACATCAAAGTCAATCATTAAAAGCGCCCCATTCCGCCGTTAATGTGTAATGTTTGACCGTTGATATATGATGCCTCGTCACTTGCCAAGAATACACATGCGTTCGCAATGTCTTCGGGTTCACCAAATCGGCCGGCCGGTATTTGCGACAAATAATTTTTCTTTAATTCATCCGGCAAAACATCGGTCATCGGTGTTTTGATAAATCCCGGCGCGATCGCGTTTGCGGTAATGCCGCGGGATGCAACCTCGGCCGCGATAGATTTTGTCATCGCAATCATTCCGCCCTTGCTTGCGGCATAATTTGCCTGGCCCGGGCCACCGATAACACCGATAATAGACGCCATATTTATAATACGACCATATCTTTGCTTCATCATTGGCATAATCGCCGCACGGCACATTTTAAAACAAGACCGTAAATTTGTGTTGATAACATTATCAAATTGTTCATCGGTCATACGCATTAACAATGTATCGGCGGTAATTCCGGCATTGTTTACCAAGACATCCAACCGACCGCATTTTTCAATTGTATCCATAACCAATTCTACGGCACCGCCCTCGGCCGCCAAATCACACGGAATTTTAATATAAGAATCGTCAAATTCCGCGTTCATTTTTGCCACATTGCGACCAGACACAACAACCGTTGCGCCGGCCTCGCGCATCTTGTGTGCGATTGCACCACCGATTCCGCCGGTTGCGCCGGTAATTAAAACAACTTTATTTTTCAAATCGAACATTTCTGCCCCCATATTATTTTGACTCTATTTGACCCATTCCCAAATTTGGATGTGACATAGACTTGTTAAAGAATAACCGTAATCCATAATCCAAAGTTGTTGTCGGGGTCACGTTCATTTTGAACCATTTATTATAAACCAATGTATAATTTTTATTGTTTGATTTTGCCAGTTTAATAACTTCTGTGATGGCATCGCCCACATATGTTCCAATATCATATTCTTTAATTTCTTTTGACATAATTACACCTCTAATTTTTTTCCTTCCATGTCGGCACAGATACGTTTAGTAAGACCGGTTAAAACCGCACCTGGGCCAACCTCGATTGTTTCGTTTATTCCCAAATCATGCATTGCCAAAACACTTTCGCGCCAACGCACACCATGGGTTATCTGATAAACCAATGCGTCACGGATTTCATCGGGGGTGCTTATCGGTGTACATGTTTTGTTGGAAATCAAAGGTGCCACCGGCGTTTTGATTTCTGTTTGTGCCAATGCCGCGCGCATCTCAATCGCCGCCGGGGATTGAATGCGACAATGAACCGGAACCGAAAGTGCCAATGGCATTGCGCGCCGTGCGCCCGCGGCCGTGGCGTCCGCCAATGTTTTTTCAACAATATCTTTTGCACCCGAAATTACAACCTGGCCCGGGGAATTATCATTTGCAACATCACAATCGTTTTTGGCGCATATATCACGCACAACATCGATATCCAGTCCCAATATAACCGCGGTTAAACCATGCCCCACTGGTACCGCGCGTTGCATCGCATCGCCACGCAGGCGCAAAAGGCGCGCCGTATCCGCCAACGATAACGCACCCGCCGCACACAGCGCCGTATATTCCCCCAAAGAATGCCCCGCGACATATTCGGTCAATGGAATGCCGGATGCACGCAACATAGCGATAGATGTGGCCATAATTGCAGGTTGCACATTTGTGGTCAATGTTAAATCTTCCATTGGGCCGTTAAAAATAATATCCGATAATTTTTGATTTAACGCATCGTCCACTTCGTCAAAGACCGCACGCGCGGCCGCGTTATTTTCGTACAGTTCGCGCCCCATACCAACGCTTTGAGAACCCTGGCCGGGGAATACAAGTATCGATGACATAATCACACCTTTGGTTATGTTATATGGGGATTATACTTTACGAATACTGAATTCGCAACCGCAATAATTTTGGCGGTAAAAATCACTTTCGCGGTTGATTTTTTGACGCAATGCTTCGTCCCATTTAATTGGTATATACTGTATATCATCCAATGCGGACTGTGCCGATGCGTCAACCTGATGCTGGTCTTTGTGTCGTGACACACCAAGAACCGATGCCACCGCATTATATCCATTTTCGCGGGCGAATTTTTTTGCATATTCAAACCGGTATGCAAAGCAAACACTGCAACGGTCGCCGCGTTCGGGCTCTTTTTCTAACCCGCGTACCGCCGCGCGCCACGCATCATGGTCGTATTCGCCGATTTTATATTTCACACCCATTTTTTCGCAATATTTTACTTGTTCCTGCATGCGACGCATGTATTCGCCAGCGGGATAAATATTGGGATTAAAAAACAGAACGATAAAATCATCTATGCCGGGAATTTCCCCGCATACCAGTTGTTTTATCGCGCCCGCGCTGCACGGCGCACAACAAGATACCAAAACAAGTTTTGTTTTATCTGGCATTTACCGTGCTTTTTCTTGATTAAACAACCGCGTCAAACCAACCGGCAATTTCCCGGTATTTTCCGGCCAAAGTTGATTAAGGTTTTTATCCACCACAATATCTTTTTCCGATAATGGTTTGTAATCAACAGTATGCCATTTCATATGTGTTGGTGCACCAGTTCTTGAATCGCGTAATCCAATACTGCTGTGTTCACAAATATCAAGAAACATAGGTGTTTTTTGGTCAAAATTTTCAGGCTTAAAATCAAACTTTTGACCATATTTTTTTATCAAATATTCGGCCACATCATTTGGATACATCAATTGTGGCAAAATAAGTTCAATTTTTGCGTCCGTATCGGTCGCAATAATCGGATGACCATCGATATATTGATATTTATCGTAAAAAGGAATTTTTCTGGATGTTTTATCCATATTTACAACACAATTTTCGCGACGAACAATGACACGATATTGAACATCATTTGGCTTTTTTTTGGCAATAATCTTTTGTAAATCATTGACACCCGAAATATAATATTCCAGGCTTAAAATCGGATTTTGTACGGATGCCTTAAATCTTGTAAACACTTCTGGTTTCATCTTGTTACTCCTTGGTTGATTCCAATTCAATACGTGTAAACAGATTTTCTGGCACGGTGAATTTTTCGCCTGATTCGATTCTGTGTTCGTACATGGTTGGCCAAGACAAATCGTGTTTGATGTCGAATATGTTTTGTATCTTTTCTGCCGCGTCCGGAATAACCGGTGCAGACACGCGCGCAAACAAATCAATCAATTGAAAACATTCGTTCAGCACCGCAGTCGCACCCGCCGTGTCACCGTTCTTGACAAGTGTCCACGGTTCACGTTCCGTCATATATTCATTGGCAATTCCATAAATATCACGCAATGCAACAATAGATTTTCGGAATTCGCACGCGTCCAGGCAACCGGTCAATTCTGCCAATTTTTCGTTAACGCGGTGCGCCAATGTTTCGTCTATTGCGCCCCCCGCCGGTACAGTATCACCAAAGTTTTTGTTCGACAGTTTGCATACACGTGATACAAAATTGCCCAGCAAACCATTCAAATCTTTATTCACAATTTCCGCAAAACGCGTCATCGTAAAATCTGTATCGTCCGTTTCCGGCGCAGATGCAAGCAATGCATACCGCCAACAATCGCTTGGTGCGATATCCAATGCTGCATCCAAGAATACGCCATTACCCGTAGATTTTGAAATTTTCGCACCATTAAAGTTCATAAAATTAAATGCCTTTAATGTATCAACGGTTTTCCAGGCATCATCCATTGCCAATTCCTGGGCTGGAAAGAATACCGAATGGAAAGATACATTATCTTTACCCATAAATTCTGTATAGTGGCAATCGGGGTTTTTCCACCAAGACGCCCAATCTGGGGTCGCAATTTGCGAAATAGAAACATACCCCCACGGCGCATCAAACCAAACATAAAAAACCTTGTCTTCATATCCAGGTTTGTTGACCGGAACACCCCATTTCAAATCGCGGGTTATTGGGTTGTCGCGCAGACCTTCGTCCAACCATTTGTTTGCAATTGTAATCGCGGTTTTAGGCCAACCAACGCGTGAATTTACCCATGCGCGCAATTTATCCTGCATTTTACTCAATTTGAAATACAGGTGTTTTGTTTCGCGCATTTCAACCGGCGACGATGGGTCAATTGCACTGTGCGGGTTTATCAATTCATCTGGGTCTAATGATGCACCACATTTTTCACATTCATTTCCATATGCTTTATCGTGGCCACAGCGCGGACATGTTCCAATAACATAACGGTCGGCCAAGAATTTCTTTTCACCCGCCGAATACGGCTGCACAGATACTTTTTCTTCTATCATACCCAGACTGTCCAGACGATTAAACAATTCGTGAATCAGTTTTTCGTGTTGCGCGGTATGCGTCCGCCCATATAAATCAAAAGACAATTTGAAATCGCGCACCACATCCAAGTGTTTTGCACGATATTTTTCAACATATTCTTCAACCGGCATATTTTCGCGTGCGGCACCAATTTCGGATGGTGTGCCGTGTTCATCGGAACCACCGATATACAATACATCGCGGCCGCACGCACGACAAAAGCGCGCATAAACATCACTTGGCAACAAACAACCAATCAAATGCCCGATATGCAGGTTATTATTCACGTATGGTAAAGCAGATGTAATAAGATATTTTTTGCCCATTTGTACATCCTTTTCTTATAAAAAAGGGACGCCAAACGGGGCGTCCCAAGAATTCCCGTTTTTATGTTGTGTCCAAAATTAGTTTTGCATTCGTTTCATTTTTTTTACTCTCTGGAATTTCGTCCGCCTTCGCCAAGGCTACGGCGGGACACTCAAATTTTCAACGCGCGTTGCGCTTGCTTGAAAATTTGGTGGGTGGTATTGGACTCGAACCAACGACCTTTACGATGTCAACGTAACGCTCTAACCAACTGAGCTAACCACCCAAAACCGAAGCGCATTATAGCAAACAAAATCCCGATTGCAAGGATTATGTGTTATTAATACATTGTCTGCAAGATATGCTTGTTTTTATCCAAACTGGATAACATTTTGCCACTGCCGCGGGCAACGCAGGCAAGCGGATTGTCAACCAAGAACGCCGGCAAACCCGTCGCGGCACGAATCGCGGCATCTAATCCGCGCAACAACGAACCGCCACCGGTCATTGCAATACCCAAATCGGCAATGTCGGCCGACAATTCCGGTGGGGTCAATTCCAATGCATGGCGCACCGTATCAACAATCTTGGTTACCGTTTGCGATAGCGCGGACGCAATTTGAGATTCGGTTATAACCGTTTCGCGTGGCGTCCCAGACAACAGGTCGCGCCCCTTGATTTTCATTGTTAATTCATTTGCTTTGTCTTTTGGCGAAATCGCGGTACCAATTTTCTTTTTAATTTCTTCGGCGGTGTTTTCACCAATCAGCAGGTTTTTATTCTTGCGTACAAATTCGATAATATCCAAATCCATTTGGTCACCGGCGGTGCGAACCGCGTTTGAATAAACGATTCCGCCCAAGGACATAACCGCGACCTCGGTCGTGCCACCACCGATATCCAAAACCATAGATCCCAATGGTTTTTCAACCGGTAATCCCGCGCCAATTGCGGCGGCGGTGGATTCTTCAACAATATAAACCTTGCGCGCACCGGCGGCATCGGCGGCCTCTTGAATTGCGCGGCGTTCCACCTGGGTTGCGCACGAAGGCACACATATAATAATAAGTGGTGCGGTCAACGGACTTCTGTGATGTACTTTGCGAATAAAATATTTAATCATTTCTTCGGCAACTTCAAAGTCTGCGATAACACCGTCACGCAGTGGGCGCACCGCGGTAATTGTTCCCGGGGTTCGACCGAACATTTGTTTTGCTTCGGTTCCAACGGCCAATATTTCTTTGCGACCCAAAAGACGGTTTTCCGCGACCGCAACAACGGACGGTTCGTTCAATACAATTCCACGACCCTTGACATAAATCAAAGTGTTTGCCGTGCCCAAATCTATTGCCATATCTGCAGAGAAAAATTTCATCAGCCAATTATACATATCTTACCCCTTTCGAATTATTTTTTATCACTATAAACGGCAATTATATAAAAATCAAGGGGTGACAAAATAAAAACATTTGACTTTGTTTATATTTTGCTATTATTGACCATATGCGAGATACAATAAAAAAACATAGCGATTTTCATATGGCCGACCAAGACCCGTCTGCGCGTTCGGCATTTTTTGTTGTACGCGCCAAAAATACGAATTTTCCGGGTGATGCACGCGTCGGTTTTATGGCGACCAAGCACACATTCAAATTGGCGGTGGAACGTAATCGTGCGAAACGTCTTATGCGCGATTGGGTACGATTTTGTGAAGATTTGATGGCGCCCGAATTTGACTATGTTTTTTTTGCGCGTTCGTCTATTTTGACCGCTACGCGTGACGCGGGCCGCGATGCGATGATACGGGCATTGAAACACATACTGAAAAAATATGCACCAAAAACACCTACGAATTTGGCAAAGATTATCCGGCATTCCGCGTAATTTCGGGGTGTCTATGATAAATTTCTATCAACATTTTATATCACCGGCATTTGGTGGGCGGTCTGTGTGCAGATTTGTGCCGACTTGCAGTGAATACACAAAAACGGCAATTTTACGGTATGGGCTGGTCCGTGGAACAATTTTAGGAATCCGCAGAATTCTGCGATGTCGGCCGGGTGGCGGGTACGGTTTTGACCCCGTGCCTTGACAAGTTGTGGTTTTATGTTAGAATTCGTGGGATATAAAATTAATTTTACAAAAGGATTAAGATATGTCATTTCGTGCAACCGTAGAATCCATGTCCAAGATAATGGATGATATGGGGATAACAGAACTTGATTTGGAACGCCAGTTCTTGTTTGGTGTATATCGCAAGCACATACATTTATCGAAACAAACGGGCGCGACCGTCGCGATGCCGGCGTTGCCAATATCTGAAAATGCAAAACATACGACCAGTGAACCTTCGGACAACGCGACATCTGGATATGCATTAAAATCGCCGATGGTTGGGGTTGCGTATCTTGCCCCGGAACCGGGCGCAAAACCGTTTACCAAGGTTGGTGCGTCCATCAAGGCGGGCGATACAGTAATTTTGGTCGAAGCAATGAAGACATTTAACCCGATTAAATCTGACCGGGACGGCATCGTCAAAGAAATATTGGTGTCTGATGGCGCGGCGGTCGAATTTGACCAACCATTGATAATTATTGAATAAAGAAAGTTATGCCAAAAATTAAAAAAGTTTTGATTGCCAATCGTGGGGAAATCGCATTGCGAATAATTCGTGCGTGTCGCGATATGGGAATTCGCACCGTTGCGGTTTATTCGACCGTGGATCGTAATGCAATGCATGTTCAGTTGGCGGATGAATCCGTGTGTATCGGGCCGG
Source organism: uncultured Pseudomonadota bacterium (assembly GCA_900320405.1). Taxonomy (GTDB): domain Bacteria; phylum Pseudomonadota; class Alphaproteobacteria; order Rs-D84; family Rs-D84; genus Enterousia. The sequence goes on along the minus strand of OOHM01000002.1, from coordinate 49,854 downwards.
GACCTTCGCGGGATTCATATCTTAATGAATCTGCGATATTGACGGCGGCATTGTTGACCAATGCAGATGCGATTCACCCCGGATACGGTTTTTTATCTGAACGCGCGGACTTTGTGCAAAAGGTTGAACAACACGGTCTTATATGGATCGGACCGGATGCCGCGATGATAAATAAAATGGGCGACAAGGTAAACGCCAAAAAAACCGCAATTGAATGTGGTTTGCCGGTTGTTCCGGGTTCTGATGGCGCGGTTGATACATTGGAAGACGCGTTAAAATGGGGCGAAAAAATCGGGTACCCCGTTATGTTAAAGGCCGCGGCCGGTGGCGGTGGTCGTGGTATGCGCCCCGTTCTTTCGGCCGACCAAATGGCCGAGGCCTTCGAAATTACCAAGAACGAGGCACGCAGTGGTTTTGGCGATGACACATTGTATATGGAAAAATTACTGTTGCATCCGCGACATATTGAATTTCAGGTTTTGGGCGATAAACACGGTAATGTTGTAATATTTGGTGAACGGGATTGTTCGTTGCAACGCAAAAATCAAAAGGTTATGGAAGAATGCCCGGCCGCCGCATTGACCCAGAAACAACGCGACGATATGATTGAAATTTGCAAAACGGCTGCGAAAAAGATGGGGTATACCAATGCCGGCACTTTCGAATTTATGTATGAGGGTGGGAAATTCTATTTCTTGGAAATGAATACCCGACTTCAGGTTGAACACCCGGTGACCGAAATGGTGTACGGGGTTGATTTGGTACGCGAGCAAATTCGCATTGCCGCCGGTGAAAAATTGGGATACACCCAATCAAATGTTATTGCGCATGGTCACGCCATTGAATTCAGAATCAATGCCGAAGACCCGGAAACCTTTGTTCCGAATCCGGGCAAAATAACATTATATGCCCCATCTGGTGGTTTGGGTGTTCGTGTGGACAGTGCGGTTTACACCGGATATACAATTCCACCAACATATGATTCAATGATTGCAAAGTTGATTGTTCACGCGCAATCACGGTCCGCGTGCATTATGCGTGCAGAACGCGCATTGGATGAATTTGTTATCGAAGGTGTTAAGACAACAATCCCATTACAAAAGAAATTGTTAAATAACCGTGACGTACGAACATTAAACTTTGATAATCATTGGTTGGAAGAATATCTGAATAAAGAAAAGAAAAAGAAATAAAAAACACCGGCAAATGCCGGTTTTTGTTGCATTTGTATATAATATTTATTACGATTTTCCACGAATGGGGGCTGACGAGAGAGGTTATAAAAGGAATTTATAAAATGGAAGTTAGAGTCCCAAAATTATATATATATGAACATTATGGTTATATTGGTGGAACCTTTGGAAATTATTTTCTTTACGATATGGCAAAAGCCGACAAACCATTAAACGAGTTCTTGGACGAGAAAGGGCATCGTGTGTGTTTCAAAGATGTTTGTTTTGGACCATATATAAATTTTAGAGAAATAAGAGATTTTGAAAAACGATCAGTTGATGATTTTCTGGTGGCATGTGACACGCAAAAAAACAAGGTTACAATTTATGATAGGAATGTATTTGATAATAACCCAAGAAAAATTAATTGGTTTGACAGTGGTGAAAGACAACAACCAATCTTTTTTGAACCCCGGTTGACATTATACGCGGCACCAAAAATTGTAAAAAAAGAACCAGAATTCAATGATCAATCTGTTGTTGAAACAATGGTTTTCAAAATTATACAAGATATGGGTTTCGATGAGTTTGAATCTGAGACACAAGCCAGATTTTTTAAACCGTTGCCAAAATACAAAGGAAATCCGCCGGTAAGATATCCCGATTCTGCATTTTTATTAAAGTCGGCCAAGAATTTTTATTCTTGGTACAAGATATACAGTGCCGATATGACATTTGAAGTGGTTTCTTTTGATGAGGATGGAAAAGTACAATGTCGTCAGGATATACCAAATACGGTCAAACTTGCGAAAAAACTTCAAGAAGATAGAGAAAGACGTAATAATTATCTTAAATGGCAATACAGCAAATAATAATACCACCAAAAAGGTGGTATTATTTTTTCATTCTTTTTCTAAATTCATCCAACGAAACAACGCGGCCGGTATCGGGAATTGTGTCGCCCGTCCCGTCCAATGGTAATTCGATATCGTTATCCGGCGCGGATTGTGTTGCCTGTTTATGGAAAGATAACATAAAATCAACCGATGGGTCTTTGAATTCGACCAATGCCGAAAATGGTACGCGAATAAAGAACGGCCGGCCATCAAATGTTAATTGAACACCAAATTCTTTATCAGAAACATGCAAATTATTGTATGAATATTGCAACACAATTGTCATAACATCCGGATATCGTATACGCAGGAAATCCGGCAACACAACACCCGCATCGTGTGTGCGAAATGTTATAAAAAAATGTGTCCCGTCACCAAGACCATTTATTTGGGCGAAAATCAATGCTTCGCGTACAACAGATTTCAATGCATTGTCTAATAAAGCCTGATAGTCTATCTTTGCCATTTTGACATATTCCTTTGGATTAAATTATATTACTTATTTCACCGTTTATGCAAGTGACAAATGCGGCATCTGGTATATCACTAAAAACGCCAGAATCCAATCCGGTTGCCCAAACCTGGGCATTGGTTGCACCCAATTCGGCAAAAAGTTTTGCGCGTGCGTGCGCGTCCAGGTGTGCCGCCGCTTCGTCCAACAATATAATTGGTTGTGCGCCAATCTTGGTAAAGATAAGTTTTGCGTGTGCCAATATCAGGTTTAGAAGTGTTGTTTTTTGTTGACCCGTACTGGTCAAATTTGCCGGCAGATTTAACTCATTGTTGAACACACCGAAATCAGATTTATTTATCCCATCAATAACCATTTTATCGTTCACCAATTCACGATTTGATTCCAGGTATTTTAAATATTCGCGTTCCGCATCCGCGGCATTAGAATTTAATATCATTGATTCAACCATTCCGTCCACAGACACCGCCACATCATTCAAGAAATAATTTACTTCGCCGGCGTATTGAATCCGTGCCGCGGCAATCGCGACGGCGGTTGCGGCAATTTGCATATCAATTGCGTCCACCCATTTTGAATTTGCGCCATTCTTGATTGCGCCCGCCCGTTCACTTAGCAGTTTTGTATGTCGTGCACATCGTCCTGCGTGTGCGGAATCAAAACTTGCGGCCAACCGGTCAAAAAAGGCGCGACGGTCGGATGCGCCTTCTATAAAAATACGGTCTTCACGCGGGGTCACCCAAACTATACGCATTTTTTGTCCCAAATCAGAAAGTGTGGCGTTATCACCATCAATGCGTGCACGACGGTTTGCGTCGCCCGAATTAAAATATACACATACATCACTGTCGTCGCCCAGGGTCGCATATACCGAAAAACCGCCGTTCCCATTAAATCGCGCAATTTCGTTCATTGGTGCCCCGCGCATACCACGGTCACCGGCCAACATAGATACGGCTTCCAATATCGCGGTTTTTCCCGCACCATTTGGGCCGGTTATGACAATATTCCGGTGTCCCGCGGTTTGAATGCGCGTGGTGATATGATTCCTAAAATCTGTAAGGGTTAAACTTTCAATCATATTAACCAAAGGTTAGATTTTTTGCCGCATTTTTTCAAGAATAAAAGCGGCATGTGCCGCTTTTGAATTTGGAGGCTTGGGTCGGAATCGAACCGGCATACAAGGATTTGCAGTCCTCTGCATAACCACTCTGCCACCAAGCCGTCAAAGGAACAAGCCGATGTTAGTCAAAAAAAAATTGTTTTTCAACATAAAAAAATATATAATCAAAAAATACTAAGGGCAGAGAGAATATGAAATATACAAAAATATCTTTAATTTTTGCGCTTTTGCCGGTGGTTGCCTTTGGGACCGATGATGATTGTATGACGCGCAAAAATGTCCCAGATGGTGTTCTGGATTTGCAGAGAGTTATTGAATTGGGGTTGTGCCGTAATCCGGACACTATGTCCGCATATTATTCATTGGAAGCCACGCGTTTGAATAAAAATACCGGATATGCAAATTATTTGCCGTCGGTGAATGCATCGGTAAGTGCCGGGAAAAATTATCAAAATAAAGATTGGGGTGATTGGCAATATGGCGCATCAATTTCCGCATCGTATCTGATATTTGATTTTGGTAAAAGATTGGCGGATTTGAACCAATTGTCTTCTGTTTGGCGTGCCACCGGGTTTGAATATGATGAACGGGTGCAAAATTATGTGTATGGTGTGATTGGTGCATATTACGCATTGTTAAATGCAGACGCGGATGTGGAAAGTGCAAAATCTTTGCGCACCGTTGCGCAAACCGCATTGGATACCGCAAATAAAAAATTCAAGGCCGGTGTGGTTGCACGTGCCGATGTGTTAAAGGCGGAAACCACATTGGCAAGTCGCGATTTAGATTTGGAACGTGCAAAAAACAACCGTGAAATTACCAAGGGAACGCTTTTAACGAAACTTTCATTTCCGGCGGATCAAAATATAACCATTGCCGATATGTCGGGTGATTTTGGGTCGCCAAGTGAAAATCGTGGTATAGATGAACTTATCAAAATTGCGCGTGAAAAGCGCCCTGACCTGTTGCGGGCGTCGGCAAACAAAGACGCCGCGTGGCACCGCCGCAACAGCGCGTTTTTGAAAAATCTGCCCAGTATAAATGCAACCGGCACAATATCGTGGGGTGATAATCATTTTGGCGATGTGTTTAGTCCGACCGGCGACCAGGTAAACGGTTCGATTGGTATTCGTGCGTCTATGCCGATATTTGCAGGTTTTGCGAATATGTATGGCCTGCGCAGTGCCCAGGCATCGTATGACAGCGCAACGGAAAATCTGCGCAGTGCCAATGATAGTGCTGTATTGGATGTGTTCACCGCATACCAAAATTATAAAACCGCACAAACAGTTTTAACACAAACGGCAACATTGCTTAAATCTGCGACAGAATCTGAAAAGGTGACCGCCGGTATGTACAAGGTTGGTCGTGCAACAATGTTGGATTGGCAAACGGCGCAATCTGAATTGGTGTCTGCACAAAAACAAAACAACGCGGCAAAATATGATTTGTTTACCAAACGTGCCGCATTGGCATTGGCAATTGGTGACATAAAATCCGAATTGGAAAAGGATGAATAATGGATAAAACAGAAGGAAAAAAACCATCTTTTATTCGCAGATTTTTTGCGTGGATTTGGCGGCATAAATGGTGGTCTTTGATTGTTGTTATTATACTTTTGACCGTGGGTATATGGTGGTTTTTTGCGACGCGCGCAGAAAAGGTTGAATATGTCACCGTAAATATTACCCGTGGCGATTTGCGACATGTTGTAACTGCAACGGGTGAAATAAACCCGGTTAACACGGTCAGTGTTGGTTCCCAGGTTTCTGGCACAATTGAAAATATATATGTTGATTATAATTCCCATGTTAACAAGGGTGATTTGTTATTGACCATAGAACCATCTGTTTTACAGGCATCCGTGGACGAGGCCCAGGCATCATTGGAATCTGCAAAATCGCAGTTGAATTTGTCCAAGAATGATTACGAACGCAATAAAACGCTGTATGATTCTGGATATATTGCGCGCGCAGAAATGGAACAGTCCCAGACAAATTATGAACAGGCCGTCCAATCTGTAAAACGCGCACAATCACAATACGACCGTGCCGTGACAAACCTGTCGTATGCAACAATTACTTCCCCGGTCGAAGGTACGGTTATTTCGCGCAAGGTTGATAAAGGTCAAACCGTTGCCGCATCTTTCCAAACCCCAGATTTGTTTGAAATCGCCGAAGATTTATCAAAAATGCAAATTGAAACCGCGGTATCCGAGGCCGACATAGGTGTTATCAAAGAAGGACAAAATGTCACTTTTACCGTTGATGCATATCCAACGAAAAAATTTAATGGTGTTGTACGCCAGGTTCGACTTTCACCAACCACAACATCAAATGTTGTTGTATACACCGTTGTTATTGATGTTGATAATTCTGATTTGGAACTTATGCCGGGTATGACCGCGTTTGTGACGATACTTATTTCCGAAGCACGCGATATATGGAAATCGCAAAATTCTGCATTTTTGGTTCGAAATTTCAAGAATATAATCCCAAATGCACCGGATGATATAAAACCCGAAGACCATATGGCAATTATGCGCGGCAAAGATGTTGTATATATCACATATGAAAAAGGTTTGGTCACGGCAACCGAAACACAGATTATTTCTGACGAATTAAAGGCGGGCGACAAAGTCATTGTTGGGCGTGTCGGCCAATCGACCAGTTCTGCCGCAACCCAGGCGCGTCGTCGCGGCCCAATGTAATGTTGTGAATATATGAAAAAAAACGAAAATATTATATCTTTGAATAAAATTTGTAAAAGTTTCCCACTTGAGGTTGGTGGTTCACAACAGGTTTTGTTTGATATAACTTTTGATATTACGGCCGGGGAATTTGTTGCAATTATGGGACCATCTGGGTCTGGTAAATCAACATGTATGAATATAATCGGTGCGCTGGATACGCCATCGTCTGGTGTATACGAACTGTACGGGCGTGATATTACAAATATGACCGACGATGAATTGGCGATGGTTCGTAATGAGCATATTGGTTTTGTTTTTCAAAACTTTAATTTGTTACCAAAACGTAATGTTTTGGATAATGTTATGTTGCCTTTGATGTACCGCGGAATATCACCCGAAGATCGGATAATACGCGCGCGCGAAATGTTGCATCGTGTGGGGTTAGAAAAATTTGAATCGTATCTGCCGACACAATTATCGGGGGGGATGAAACAACGCGTTGCGATTGCGCGTGCATTGGCGGGAAATCCAAAATTAATATTGGCAGATGAACCGACCGGGGCATTAGATTCCACAATGGGAAATGAAATTTTGCGTTTCTTTAAGCAATTGAACAAAGATATGGGGATAACCATCGTTATGATTACCCACGAATTTGACATTGCACAGTATGCAAACCGCCTTATACACATTTATGATGGGCGAATCAATTATGATGGCGCAATTCCAAAAAGCGAATCAGTACTGGATAAAAAAACCAAGGCGGGCAAAAAATGACACTGAATGATATATTAAAAGAATCTTGGCTGTCGATTGGTGGAAATAAAATCCGTTCTTTTTTGACGGTATTGGGTATTATTATCGGTGTTATGGCGGTGGTTATTATGGTCGCCGTTGGTGAAACGGTGCAAAAGGAAATCACAGATCAATTTTCATCCTTGGGGACGAACACGGTTGTTATACGCGCGGGTGCGGCGCAAATTGGTGGTGTGCGCAGTGGTAATCGTCAAACCCTTACCATAGATGATGCCGATGTTATTGCAAAATTGCCGGATGTTGCGGCGGTATCGCCCGTTCAATCATCGGGCGCACAAATTGTGTATGGAAACAAGAATTGGTCAACGGCCATGATGGGTGTGTATCCCGATTATACAACCGTTCAAAACATAGAAATGGAATATGGCGCTTTTTTCGATCAAAGCGCGGTGCGAAACGCATCAACCTATGCCATAATCGGACCAAAAACGGCAACAGAATTGGGTATGGGTGAAAACCCGGTTGGTGAAGTTATTCGCGTTCAAAATGTGCCGTTCGTTATTATTGGTGTGTCCAAAGAACGCGGGGATTCAGCAATGGGGTCCCAAGATGATATGGTTATAATTCCAATTACAACATTAAAAAAACGTCTCCAAGGCAGTCGTTTTCCAAACGCGGTTAGTATGATTGCGCTTAAACTGTACCAAGATGCGGATAACGCGGTTGTTATTGACCAAATATCCGCCCTGCTCCGTGACAGACACAGATTAAGGGCCGGTGACGATGATGATTTTCAGATTATGGATATGAAGCAAATTATGGAAACAATGACAACTGTTACGGGGTACTTGAAGTTGCTGCTGATTGCGATTGCGGCGGTATCACTGTTGGTTGGTGCAATTGGTATTATGAATATGATGTTGGTGTCCGTTGCCGAACGCACGCGCGAAATTGGTATACGCAAAGCCATTGGTGCCCGTGAACGTCATATTATTACCCAATTTTTGGCAGAATCTATTATGATATCTTTTATCGGTTCTATGATAGGACTTGTTCTTGGGGTTGGTTTGTCCCAAGGCGTCGGTCGATTTATCCTTGGGTACCATGTACCGTTCAGTTTATGGCCCGTTGTGCTGTCTATAACCGTTGCGGTGGTTGTGGGGTTGGCTTCTGGGGTTATGCCGGCAATCAAGGCCGCAAAGTTGAACCCAATTGACAGTTTAAGATACGAATAGAAAAAAACATTAAAAACGCCGGCAATAGATTGTTTTTTGCCGGCTTTATTTTATTTTTTGAATTTTTTTCATTATTTTTGGAACAATGCTTAATCCATCATCGGACAATTCAATTGCGCGTTTGTATGCATCACGTGCCGCCGATTTGTCGCCATTTATAACATACGCGTCACCTAAATGTTCAAACAACGAAGAACAGGTGTTCGCCGTGCCGCCAACCTTTTCCAGTATTTCCAATGCCGCATCATTTCCTTCGCGTGCCCCGACAACAACGGCGACCGTATCCCACGCAACAATATCTGTGGGGTTTTGCTTTATCATAGCCATCGCGTAATCATATGCATTTTCAATCTCGCGTCCCTGGGCGGCCCAGATGCGCGCCTGGATAGACAATATTTCAGAATCCACGGTTAAAACCTTGGCGGCATCGTGGATATCCCGTTGTGCAGAATTCAAATCACCAAACAACAAATGCACCAATGCGCGGCGTTTCATAATATACGCCCGCCCTGCCCCAGATATTTTCTTGTGTCGCATCGCGCGGTTGATAATGCGCAACGCACCCCGTCTGTCACCCGCCGCCGTATGATGTGCGACCAGGTTGTTTAACGCGGGTATAAACAGTGGATGTTTGTCCAAAATTTTCTTTAATTGTTTCGGGGAATTGTTGGTGCGCATTTTGCCAAACAGATAGAAAGGACTGTCTTTATCAATTGCATCCATATATTTTGCATAATTTCCACCCGTATTCGCGAAAAATTGTCCCAGGTAGTAGTTTATCATATTTTGAAACATTGGCGTTCTGGGACCGATTATTTGCGCAAAACGCAACATTAAAACCGATAGGTCGGAATAAAGCATAATTTGGCTGTGCGAAACATTTTGAACCAGGCTGAACGCCAACGCGTTCTTTATGCCACGGAAATTTTTCCAATCTGGGATATCATCATAGTCCGCCATAAACATTCCGCCGGGATTTGACGAAAAATCATTGCGCAATTTTTCCGCCGCTTCGTTCATACCATATGCACGATAGAAAGACATCACATACATATAATCATTTATGTTCATAAATTCCGTGCCAACATTTGCAAATGCGCCGGCCGCCGCTTCAGCATCGCCCTGCTCGGCATAAATTTGTCCGCGAATAAACGCCTTCCACGAAGAATTAGAATCCATTGAATCGATATATTTCAAAGTTTCTGTCCGGCGGTCAATTGCAATTGCCGGCCAAATACGCAAAGGCGCGTATATGGCGGATTTTTCGGTGTTGTGGCGTTTATAAAGTTCATCCCACCGGTCATTTTTGGCCAAATATGCGTCATAAATTAAACGCGATGCCGGATTTTTATCGTTGGCAATATCTTTTACATCCGTTGGAATTTGCCCACCCAAAAATTCGGCCAATATACGGGTGTTTTTTACCGAATCATATTGAACATCATTAAAATCTTTTATTAATTCCGGCACGGTTTCAAAATCGTTCACATATATCGCGTGTTGTGCCGCCAGAAACGCGCCATATTTTGTTGTTTGAATAGTGTTTGTGGTGTTGTCTGAGTAATTATTGCGGAAAAAGGAAAATGCGCCCCACCCCACCATAAAAATGATGATAAAAAATATCACATAAAATAAAGTTTTTCGTCTTGTCATAGGTTTTGATTATGCTACAATAATAATATGAATAGTAAAGAAAAATTTGAACGATATGCGGAAATGTTGCGTGATTGGTCGTCGCGTATGAATTTGGTCGCCCCCAGCACACTTGCAGACATTGAAAATCGGCACTTTGCCGATTCGGCACAATTGGCGGATGTTTTACCGGCGGATGTTGATGTTTACGATTTTGGGTCTGGTGCCGGTTTTCCGGGCATTGTTTTGGCTATATTGGGGTGGCGCGTCACCTGTATAGAATCGATTGGTAAAAAGGTCGCGTTTTTGAATGCGGTTCGCGACGAATTAAAATTGGATAATTTAACAATTTTTCATGGTCGTGCGGAAGATTTTTTGAAACAAAATACCGGCAAAAATGATAAAAAGGCCGGGAATTTTGTTATAACCGCGCGGGCGTTTGCGCCGTTGGTTAAAATTCTTGATTATATTCGTGATATAAATTGCCGGCTTTTTTTATTAAAAGGCCGGGAAATCGAAAGTGAAATTTTGACCGCAAAACAAAAATATAAATTTGATTATAAACTTATTCCATCCAAAACCGGCGACGGTTTTATAATAATTGTGCATTTTGACCGATAGTTTCATATGAAACAAAACATAATATGTTGTTCTTAGTGGGTTTTTGTATTTTCGAATCGTTGTTTCATATGAAATAAGTACTAATTCATTGTTTTTAGTTAATTTTTGTGTTTTGTAAAATTTATATCTTGACCTGTGGTTGGTGTTTGTGTATTCTTCCTGGTGTTAAAGAAAGGCGGGTTTATGACAGAAATAATTGCGTTTGCAAATCAAAAAGGTGGTGTTGGCAAGACTACGACCGCGATAAATCTTGGTGCGTCGTTGGCGGCAATCAAAAAACGTGTTTTATTAATAGATTTGGATTCCCAGGGTAATGCCGGAACGGGGTTGGGTTTTGTGCGTTCTTCGCATACACAAAGCGTTTACGGTGTGTTGATGGGGACATCAACGGCGGCGGAAAATATACTTTCTACGGCGGTACCGGGTTTGCATATATTGCCGTCGACCCAGGCATTATCCGGGGCCGAAGTCGAATTATTAGATACGGAAAATCGCGAATATCGTTTGCGCGACGCGTTGCAGCCGATAATGGAACATTATGATTTTATTTTGTTGGATTGCCCCCCTGCCCTTGGATACATAACTTTGAACGCGTTGACCACCGCGAATCACGTTATAATACCGTTGCAATGCGAATTTTTCTCGTTAGAGGGTGTGTTGCATCTTGTAAATAATATTCGTGGTGTGCGCCAAAAATGGAATCCAAATTTGGATGTTTTGGGTGTGCTGCTGACTATGTATGATAAACGCGCAGGTATGACGCGCCAGGTAGAAGAAAATGTGCGTGCAACATTTGGGGATCGGGTGTTCAAGACGGTTATCCCGCGCAATGTCCGTGTGGCCGAGGCACCCAGCCACGGTAAGCCGGCATTGTTCTATGATTTTAATTCGACCGGTGCCCAGGCATATTTGCGGGTTGCAACCGAATTGGTTCAAAAATTAGAAAAGGGGGAATAAGATATGGCTAAATTTGGATTGGGACGTAATCTGGACGATTTACAGAACGAAATAGGTGTTGCGCCAGATATATCAATTTTGGCCGGCACAGAACGTGTTGTTGTGCGTCAAATACCGATTGCACAAATTGGTGTAAACCCGGACCAGCCGCGTAAAACATTTACCGCATCTGATTTGGAAGATTTGGCGGCATCCATTCGTGAAAAGGGCGTATTAACACCAATTATGTTGCGCACGGTGCGTGGGCGCGATTATATGTATGAAATTGTTGCAGGTGAACGCAGATATCGTGCCAGTAAAATGGCCGGTCTGGCCGAGATTCCGGCAATTATCAAGAATTTGGCGGACGATAACGCGATGGAAATTGCGTTAATTGAAAATGTTCAACGTGAAAACCTTAATCCAATAGAAGAGGCCGCCGCATATGTGAACCTTATGAACAAATGCAAATACACGATTGACGATGTTTCGCGTTTAATTGGAAAATCGGAAAGTTATATTAAAAATCTGATTCGTTTGAATGCATTACCGGCGTCTGTTAAGAAATTGGTAGAGCAGGGCGAATTATCCGCATCGCACGCGCGCACGATTGCGGTTGCCGAAAATCCCGAAGAATTGGCGCGCGAAATTATAAAAAACAAATTATCGGTCGCTGATACCGAAAAACGCGTAAAACGCGCCACGCGCGCGACGCACGCCCGTGCATACACGAATAAAACGATGGATGAATCTGATGTGAATGATATGGTTAAAAGGTTAGGGCGGGCGTTAATGTCACGTGTAAAAATAACCGAACGTCGGGGTGGGGCGGGTACGATAACAATTGCATTTACCACCCGTGCACACCTGAACGAAATAGTTGAAAAAATATCGGGTAAAAAATAATAACAAATTTCCCGGTCTTTTTGCAAAAAAAGCCGGGAATTTTTGTTGAAAAAAATATGTAAAAAACACCGGCAACCGCCGGTGTTTTTAATTTGTTCAACACTGTCAGTGTTATTTAACAGTTGTTGTTGCGTTACGATTGAATTTCCAAACGTCTTCGCCACTGCCTTTGACCAATGGGCGTTCTTTACCATAGGAAATGGTGGAAATACGTTTCGAATCGATACCTTCGTCAACCAATACGCGTTTCGCAGCGTTTGCACGACGTGCACCCAATGCCAAGTTGTATTCGGTTGAACCGCGTTCGTCGCAATTACCGGCGATTTGAACTTTGACGTCTTCGTTCGCCTTCAAATACAACGCCTGACCCATCAAGTTGTCATGCGCCGCATCAGAAATTTCCGCCGAATTAAATGCGAAAAATACGCGTTGATTGTTAATATCTTCCGGGGCTGTCACCTTGGAAGAACCACATGCCGCCAGTAAACCGGCCGCACCAGCCAATAAAGCAAAGTTTTTTATTTTCATGAAAATACTCCCTTGAGTTTCTGTTGCTCGTGGTTTAGTGTATAATAAAATTTTTGAAAAATCAAGATAAAACCAAAAGAGAATAAAAAGTTATGAATATTTCGTTAAAAGATTTGGTTATGGCCGGTGTTCAATGGGAATTGGCGGACACATCCATTGGGTTTATGGAGATGGTGTCGCATAAAACTACAACCCCACCACGTACACGCACCGCCGCGGTTGTGCCGCCAATATCGCCGGCAACGCCGATGGATATTGAAACCAGCAAGGCGATGGCATCGCGCCCAACGACTATGGATGCGTTAAATCGTATGATTTTGGAATTTAATCATCCCTTAAAGGGTGGGGCAACAAACGTGGTTGTGCCAATGGCGGCGTCGACCCCGAATGGTTTGGTTATTATAACGGACATTCCGTCAAGTGACGATGATGCGTCTGGGAAAATTTTGTCGGGCGCGGCGGGTGAACTATTGGATAAAATGTTGGCGGCAATTGGTATGTCGCGCGAAAATGTGTCTATTTTGCCACTGGTATTCTGGCGTACACCCGGCGGACGGACCCCAACGCGAATCGAATTGGATTTGGCGCGTCCGTTTGTGTCGCGGGCAATAGAATTATTGGAACCACGGGTGATATTAACACTGGGGACATTGGCGGCCTCAGAAATCGCAGGCACAGATTTAATGAAAAATCACGGAACCCCAGTTGTATTGTCGAACGATATTAATGTGTTTCCAATTTATCATCCAAACTATTTAATCTTGAAACCGGGGGCCAAGGCAGATGTGTGGACCGTTTTGCAAAATGTGCAAAAAATGTTGAAAAATGTATAAAAATATTTAATACTGGCCACGTAGACATCAAAAGGAGCGTACAATTAAAACGTCAAATAATCGTGATAATCGCCGTGATATGGGCCCACGCATAAATAATCGTATAATCGCAAAATCGGTTCAGGTTATCGGTTCAGATGGCCAAAATATGGGTGTAATGCCAATTGCAAACGCAATTGCGATGGCCGCCGATATGGGTATGGATTTGGTGGAATTAAACGCCAATGCCACACCACCGGTTACGAAGATAATGGATTTTGGTAAATATAAATACGAACAGAAAAAACGCGCGTCCGAGGCAAAAAAGAAGCAGAAAACCATTGAAATGAAAGAGGTTTGGATAAAACCATTCATTGAAGAAAACGATTTGCAAATCAAACTTAAAAAAGTTTTTGAGTTTTTGGACGAAGGCAACAAGGTTAAAATCGCGGTTATGACGCACGGTTCAAAACGCGTACTTGCGATGGGTAAAGACGCAATTCCGGGTTTGTTTGCACATGTTGTTGAATTGATTGGCGAACGTGGTACGTTGGAAAGTCGTTCCAAACCCGACGAACGAACCAAGTCAATTGTAATTGCGCCCGCAAAACCGGCAAAGTAATAAAAAACACCCGCACGGGTGTTTTTTTCTGGAATATTGAATTTTTATTTTGTATCTTGGGTTGCAACAAGGGGTTTGATATGGATACCGAAAAATTATCGTTTGAAGATGCGTACAAACAATTAACAGAATTGGTTAAAAAAATGGAATCTGGCGAAATGCCTTTGGCGGATTCGGTTGCCGCGTACGAGCAGGGCATTAAACTGAAAGCGTATTGCGAACAGTTATTGAAAGAGGCCGAATTAAAAATTGAAACATTGAAAATCACCAATAACGAAGAACAATAAACCAAAATGGCCGAAAAAAGCAAACTTACGCCCGTTATGCAGCAATATGTGGATTTCAAGGCCGAAAATCCCGATGCTTTGTTAATGTTCCGTTTGGGCGATTTTTTTGAATCTTTCTTTGATGATGCAAAAATAATCAGTTCTAAATTAGGGCTGGTTTTGACATCGCGTGGAACCGATGGCGACGGGGTTGATATTCCTATGTGTGGAATTCCGTGGCATGCATCCGATAATTATTTTGGCCGTTTGGTTAAAATGGGGTACAAATTGGCATTGGTTGAACAAATGGAAACCCCGGCCCAGGCCAAAGAACGCGGTCATAAATTTATAGAAAGAAAAATAGTGCGTGTTTTAACACCGGGGACATTGACCGATGAAAATTTGTTAACACCAAAAAGCTCAAATTTCTTGGTGGCGGTTGTGCGCAATGGTGGAAATTCTTTTGATGTTGCGGGTTGTGATATTTCAACCGGTGAATTCTTTGTTGGTGCAACAGATGACATTATTGACGATTTGGTGCGCACCGACCCGGCCGAGGTTATTTATCCATCCCTAGACGCTGAAAATAATACGATTTTGGATATTCGTGATATGTTCAAAACAACGCCGGTGTTTGAAAAAATTTACCGCCGTGGGGATATTGATACGATTATTCAAAGTGTTTTTTCGGGCACACCGAAAAATTCTAATGCGGCGGTGGCGTTATTGGCGGGGTATTTGTTCAACACGCAACGTGGTGCGGTTTTGACTTTCCGTGCGCCATATGAATTCAAATCTGGGGCGGGTGTTTTAATAGATTCTGCAACATGGAAAAGTTTGGAAATAGATGCCCCAATAAACGAAGGTGGTCGTTGTTTATTGGATGTTATTGATAATACGAAAACCGCGGCGGGTGCGCGAAAATTGCGGTCTTATTTGCGGAATTTGTCCGGGAATATTTCTGAAATTTTAACGCGTCAAGAAAACATTTCGCATATGGTGTTGAATTCAAATGTTCGTGGTATGGTGACCGATATGTTGACGCGGGTACCGGATGTTGGACGTTCCTTGTCGCGTTTGTTATCGGGGCGTGGAACGCCGCGTGATATGCGCGTTGTGGTTGATTTCTTGGTGTGTTTGCCAAATGTAAAAATGATATCAACGCAATTGAATGCGGAATTGGCGGCGCGTATGGGGCGAATTCAAACACATAATGAATTGGCACTGCGGCTTGGGTCCGCTTTGGCGGATGATTTACCAACTTTCTTTCGTGATGGTGGGGTAATTCGTGACGGTTTTGATGTTGCATTGGATGATATGCGCGCACTGTCGCACGGTGGACGAACCGCGGTTGCCGCCGCCCAGGCGGAATATATCGCATCAACCGGTATACATAACCTTAAAATCAAATTTAATAATGTCTTGGGTTATTTTATCGAGGTCCCATCCGCCAAGGCCGAAGATATGATGCGTCCCGATTCCGGGTTTATTCATCGGCAAACAATGTCCGGCAATATGCGGTTCACAACAGAAAAATTGATTCAATTGGATAATGATATTCGTTCTGCGTCTGACCGTGCCGCCGCCATAGAGGCAAATGTTATCGAAACACTTATAGAAGAAATTCGCGCGGTATCAAACGATTTGTTGTCATCTGCGGATTTAATTGCGGATTTGGATGTTTGGTGTGGGTTGGCCACGTGCGCAGTGAATTGGGAATGGGTGCGACCGCGTATGACAAATGGTCGTGAATTTAACATTGTTGGTGGCCGGCATCCGGTGATTGAATATGCGTTGCGTGAATCTGGTGAAAATTTCGTTAAAAACGATTGCAATTTGAACGAATATCCAATCGCATTGTTGACCGGGCCCAATATGGCGGGTAAATCAACATACCTGCGCCAGAATGCAATTTTGGTTGTCTTGGCGCATATGGGGTCGTTCGTGCCGGCAGATTCCGCCGAAATAGGCATTTGTGACCAGTTGTTTAGTCGCGTTGGTGCGTCGGATAATTTGGCGGCGGGGCAATCTACATTTATGGTGGAAATGAGTGAGACCGCAAACATATTGCGTCGCGCGGGCCAGCGTTCATTTATAATATTTGATGAAATTGGTCGTGGAACGGCGACATACGACGGTATGGCAATTGCGACGGCGGTACTGGAATATTTGGATACATTGGGTGCGCGGACATTATTTGCGACGCATTATCATGAATTGACCGATCTGTCGGTGGGCCAGGGTGGCAATCTGTCGCGTGTTGTGTGTTTAACCATAGATGTTCGCGAACACAACAATGATATTGTCTTTATGCATCGTATTGTTCCGGGGGTTGCAAATCGTTCGTATGGGATTCAGGTTGCGAAAATGGCGGGGATGCCGGAATCTGTTGTTGCGCGCGCGGAATCTGTTTTGGCGAATTTAGAATCCGCATCACAATCGGGCAATTCGTGTGGTGTGCGTGAAAACAAAACATCGGTTGCACCATGTGTGGAATCGCCAAAACCGACAAAAAAACAATTATCTTTTTTTGATTAAGGCGTGCAAATGGACGGTTGGATAATTCTTGATAAACCATCGGGCGTTTTTTCTAAAAGTGCGGCTATGCGGGTTGCGCGTATGTTCGGCACAAAAAAGAACGGACATATTGGTACATTGGACCCGATGGCAACGGGCGTTTTACCTGTGGCAATTGGCGGCGCAACAAAAATGGTGCCTTTTATTGAAGATTTTTGTGACCGAACCAAAGAATATTTGTTTTCTGTGCAATTTGGTTTTGAAACAGATACATTGGATATTACGGGAACCGAGGTTGCGCGTACAGACATTATCCCATCTGAATCTGCGGTGCGTGCGATACTGCCACGGTTTATTGGTAAAATAAACCAAACGCCACCATTGTACAGTGCGGTTCATGTGGGCGGCCGCCGTGCATACGAATTGGCGCGTGAAGGTGCGCACATTAACATTCCATCGCGAACGGTCGATGTTTATTCTTTGGAATTGACCGGGCGGGCGGGGGATTCGTGGAATTTTCGTATGCGGTGCGCACCCGGCACATATGTCCGCAGCATCGCGCGTGATATTGCACACAGTCTTGGAACCGTGGCAACCGTTGATAAGATACATCGTACAATGACCAGTGGTTTTACAATAAAAAATGCGCATGCACTTGATTTTCTGGAAAATCTGTTTAATAATGGGGGCGATGTCGGACAATATCTGGCACCGGTGGATTTTGGACTGGGGGACATTCCGGTTCTAAATCTGGATGGTAATGCGACCAAACTTTATCGTAATGGTGGCTTTATCAATGTGGGTGGCACGGACGGTATATATCGTGTTTATTCGGGCAAGGATTTTGTTGGAATTGGCACGGTGATCGGTGGCGTTTTGAAACCCAAACGAACAATATAAAAAATAAAGGAAAATACAATGTCCATAACAAAAACAAAAAAAACAGAAATTATCAATGCGTTTAAGGCCAGCGAACACGACAATGGCGGTTCCGTGGAATCCCAGGTTGCGGTTTTAACTGAACGTATTCGCAATTTGACCGAACATATGAAAAATAACCACAAGGATGAACATTCCAAACGTGGTTTGCTTATGATGGTCAATCGTCGTAAGAAATTATTGGCGTATATCAAAAAACGCAATGCGAATGAATATGAAGAACTGATTAAGAAATTGGGGCTGCGTAAATAGTTCGTATGAAACAAGATTGGACCGGCGGTGCGCGTCGGTCTTTTTTTGTTAAAAACATTTGCAAACGGGCAAATATGGCTGTATAATCACCGCCGGCGCGGAAGAAATTGTTCATTTTTGCGTTTGTTTTTTGGAGTTATCCAGAACGCAATAACGAATAATTTTTCTTCGCGCGGTATGTTAAACAAACCAGTAAAAAAACGGAGAAAAATATGTTATTTGGTTTAATAAATAAAAAGGGCGCGTCCCAACATTTGAACAACCCGATTGCGGTTGAAATTAAATACGGTGATGAAACATTGCGGCTTGAGACCGGTCGTTTTGCAAAACAGGCAAACGGTGCGGTTATGGCAACAATGGGTGGAACAATGGTTTTGGCAACGGTATGCGCGGAAAAAACCGCGGTCGAAGGCCAAGATTTCTTTCCTTTGACCGTCGATTACCAAGAAAAATTTGCGTCTGCGGGTCGTATCCCGGGTTCGCGTGACCGCCGTGAAGGCAAGGCGTCTATGGGTGAAACATTGATTGCGCGTTTGATTGACCGTCCAATCCGCCCATTGTTCCCGGAAACATTCAAAAACAAGGTTCAGGTTATTGCCCAGGTGTTTTCGTATGACCGCAAAAATCAACCTGATATTTTGGCAATGATTGCGTCCAGTGCGGCATTGGCGTTGTCTGGCGTTCCGTTCGCTGGCCCAATTGGTGCGGCGCGTGTTGGATATATGGATGGCAAATATGTTTTGAACCCGTCCAAGAAAGATGTTGAAAATTCCGAAATGGATTTGGTTGTCGCGGCGACCAAAGACGGTGTTTTGATGGTTGAATCTGAAATCGGCGAATTGGATGAAGAAACCACATTGGGTGCGGTTAAATTTGGTTTTGATGCACAACAGGCGGTTATTAATGCAATCAACGAATTAACCGAAACCGCGGGCAAAGAACGTTGGGCAATTCCGGAAAAAACACCGGAATATATTGCGATGGAAAAACGCTTTGAAGAATTTGCCGGCGAAATCGAATCTGCATTGGGAATCAAAGAAAAATTGCATCGTTTGGAAACTTTGGCGGAAATTCACGGCAAGGCCAAGGCATTGATTCCGGAAATGTTCCCGGACACAAATGTTGCGACATCTACATTGGAATCTTTTGCGGATGAAATTGTTGAAAATATTACTGCGCGCATTATGCGTTCGAATATTTTGGCGGGCAAACCGCGTATCGATGGACGCGACACGAAAACGGTTCGCCCGATTGAGATTGAATTGGGTGTGTTGCCGCGTGCACACGGTTCTGCGTTGTTCACCCGTGGTGAAACCCAGGCATTGGTGTCATTGACACTGGGTGGTGGCAAAGATGCATTACCATTGGAAACATTGGATGGTGGCGAAGAACGTGACTTTATATTGAACTATAATTTCCCAGGATTTTCTGTTGGTGAAGCCAAGGGATTAAAGGCACCGGGCCGTCGTGAAATTGGTCACGGTAATTTGGCGTGGCGTGCGGTTCACCCGATGATTCCATCACGCAGTGAATTTGATTATGTAATTCGTCTGTGCTCGGATATTTTGGAATCCAACGGTTCTTCGTCTATGGCGACGACATGTGGCGCAACATTGGCGATGATGGACGGTGGTGTCCCGATGAAACGTCCGGTTGCGGGAATCGCAATGGGTTTGATTAAGGAAGGCGATGATTACGCGATTTTGACCGATATTTTGGGCGATGAAGACCACTTGGGCGATATGGACTTCAAAGTGACCGGAACCGACCAAGGTATCACCGCGTTGCAAATGGATATTAAAATCACATCCATTACATTTGAAATTATGAAACGCGCATTGGCCCAGGCAAAAGATGGCCGTATGCACATCTTGGGCAAGATTAAGGCCGCAATTGATAAACCGCGTGACCATGTGTCCGAATATGCGCCACAATTGTACACAATGCAAATAAATCCGGACAAGGTTCGTGAAGTTATTGGCAAGGGCGGCGTTGTAATTCAGGCGTTAACCCGTGACACAAACACAACCATCGATTTGGAAGATGATGGCACGGTTAAAATCTTGGCGGTGACGCGTGAAGACGCGGACGCGGCAATGGCGCGTATCAAAGAAATCGTTGCCGAACCCGAAATTGGCGAAATTTATCCGGGTGTTATTTCTGGTATGAAAGATTTCGGTCTGTTTGTGAAAATTATGAACGGATTTGAGGCAATGGTTCATATTTCTGAAATCACTGGTAAACGGTTGGAAAAAATCGAAGATGCCGGTTTGAAAGAGGGCGATAAAGTATTTGTAAAATACTTGGGACCGGACAAACGCGGTAAAACCCGTATGTCTATGGTTGGTATCGACCAAAAAACCGGAAAGGAAACCAAAAGCAAATAAAAAAGATTGTCCGGTCGTTCGACCGGACATTTTTAACATAAAGGGAAATAAAATGGATATGGAAAGTTTGATGGCCCAGGCATCCGAATTGCAATCCAAGGTTGCCGATGCCCAGGAAAAATTAGGGTCTATGCGGGTCAAGGGGCTGTCCGCCGGTGGCGCGTGCATCGTTGATATGTCGGGTAAATATGATATAAATTCTGTGACAATAAATCCCAAATTATTGAACGATGGCGTGTCTGCGGTTGAAGGTGCGGTATTGGCGGCGTTTCGTGATGCCAAGCAAAAGGCCGATAAATTGATAGACGACGTTATGTCGGATGCAACGGCCGGTATGCCAATACCACAGTAAAAAAATCTGGACAACCGTAAAAATATAAATTATGATGTTGCTCGCATTTGGGTGTTTAGCTCAGTTGGCTAGAGCATCTGCTTTACACGCAGAGGGTCAGGGGTTCAAGTCCCTTAACACCCACCACACTTCGCCAAGGCTTCGTGTGGCAGGCCACGAATTTTCGTTGATAAAAATCCACCAAACGGTGGATTTTTATTTAAGAAAATTAAGTAAAGTATCGGTGAATTACAAAAAATCTTTATTTATTCCTTGCCATCCAACGCAGGGCATTTTGGATATATAATTCCGCCCGTGCCGTATCAAATTGTTTGGTATCCGGGTCTTTTAATTTGCCTTCCGCATCAATCCATGTGTTATAACCCGCAGGTAACACCAAATTTATTTTACCCAAATTACCGGAAACATTTTCCGGGGACAATCCGCCCGAATATCCCATTTTGTGATTTTCCATAACCGGTGCACGCCACGCCTTTGGTGATATTCCACATCCGCCCGATGCATCAAACAGCATTGAAAACGGTACGCCCGTCGCATTCAGTTTCTTTAATCGGGTGTTTTGCCGTGGTGTATATTGAAATATAAATTCAATGTTGGGATATGCACGAATAATATCGGCGACTTTGTCGGCATAAAATCTAAAACTGTCTTTGCCACCGTTTATGTTTACCTGGACCCGGCCGATTACCGGTTTGCCATTATCGCGTCGCATATCCCACATACGTTTAATTTCATATGGGATGTTCCCACGACAAATTTCGGTCCGCCATTCGGCATTTACATGCATGGCCAGGTTGATATTGTTAACGCGTGATGCGTGCATCAAAGTTTCAAACCAAACATATCGTGGCATCCATCCCGAAAATTTTGATGGGTGCGCCTGAATGGCAAATTCCGCCATTGGGTATGTTTTCCCAAGGTTTATAATATCGTCTATTTCGTTATATTCACGCATATCACTGCATGTAATTTTTTCTATATTCACTTGTTTGCCTCGCTTATTCTTAATTGACCGCACGCAGATCCAATATCATTTCCACGTTCGCGCCGTATGCGTGTGTGAACGCCCGCCCGAATCAAAATATCTTGAAATCTGTGAATTGCATTCCCGGATGGCGATGTAAAATCGCGTTCCGCCACCGCGTTCCACGGAATTAAATTCACCATACAGTTTTTACCGCGCACGATATCGACCAATTGTTCCGCGCATTCCGGCGTCGCGTTCAGTAAATTTCCATCTGCATCGCCCAATAATATATATTCAATCATCAATTGCCGATTATGCAGGTCTGTAAACCGCCACGCCGCATCCATAATTTCACCAATGGAATATTTATTTGCAATTGGCATAATTTTTTTGCGCAATTCATCATTCGGGGCGTGCAGCGATATTGCCAAATTTATTGGTCGGCCCCACCCGGTTAATTCGTTTATACCCGGTACAATTCCGCATGTAGAAACCGTAATGCGTCGCCACCCAATACCCATATCGCGATTTGCGCGTTCGATAAATCCAATAACATTTTGTGTGTTTTGTAATGGTTCGCCTGTGCCCATAATCACAATATGTGAAACATCATTGTTATTTGCATCACCATTCGGTCTAATTGGTTTGTCGGCAAAATTATCGGCACGCAATTCCCATTGTGCAACCAATATCTGGGCAAAAATCTCGTTCACGGTTAAATTGCGTTTAAGTCCCAATAATGTGCTGGCACAGAATTTACATCCCATTGCGCACCCGGCCTGGGAACTGACACAAACGCTGTTGCCATAACTGGTTCGCATTAAAACACATTCTATGCGTTCGCCGTCATTTAATTCCATCAGGAATTTTGTTGTTTGTCCATCCGCCGATTTTAATTTTTTTATAACACGCACCGGCAATGTTTGCATGGTGGCGTCCAAATCGTTGCGTAATTTTTCGGGAATATTTTTCATAGACGCAAAATCCGGTGCACCACGGCGCATCCAATCGGCAATTTGTTTTGCACGGAAACGCGGTTGCCCCATATCGGTTATAATTTTTTCCAATTCTGGGTCGGTTAAATCAAAAAGAATCTTTTTTGTCATAGTTTATACCGGTCATCGTTTATAATGACAACTGCACGCCGGCGCAGTTGTTTTAATTGTTGGTCGGCAATAAACATAGATTGTTTATACACCGCATTTTGTTTAATTATGTCGTCTAATTTTCCGTATTCGGCCGTCTTGGCAGATTTGCAAACCAAGAACACAGAACCGTTTGATGGCCGTGACCAGGTAAGTATCGGCAGCCCCGCAATTTGTTCGCGCACATCGGGCGACAATTCGTATTGCATTGCAGTGAATTTTTGTGGTGCACCCCCCAACATTTCCGCCATATCAATCGCATCATCACAATTTTTAGGCTTGGTCAGTTTAGATGCGACTTCATCCGGCACATCAACCAAACGCACCAGTGTCATTTCCAAAGGCAAACCGTGTTCGCGTTCCAATGATGCGCGTTCAGATGCGATATCTTCGCGCGAAATATCAACGGTTGGAACAATTGTGCGGGCGACAATAACCTGCCACGCCATTTCTGCCTGGATTGCGGACCGTGCCATTTCGCGTTCGGATGCAGATAAATCGCCAAGATTCATTTTCTTTAATTCTGCATCTGCGTCTTTTTCGGTTGGTTTGACACCAAAATTGGCGGCGTATTTTAATTTTACACTGTCATCTATAATATTTTGCAACGCGACACGACGATTGTCAGTAGATGTCTTGCCCTGTCGCGCCATAAGTTTTGTTCGTGCGGTTATATCGGTATCTGTAATCGGTTTGCCGTCAACATTTGCAACAACGGTTGCGGCGTTTGCCACACCACACAAAGATAAAATAATCGTAATTAAAAACGCTTTTCTCATATTTTTCCTTCCTTTTAATAATGTTTGCCGTCAACACTGATTCCAAATCTGAATTGGAAAGTTGTTGTTCCGCGATAGTCTTCTTTGACCGCGTTATCACGCCGGTATCCAAAACTTAGGTAATAACACGGATGTTCGTAATACAACGCCCCATTGTGTTGTTGGAACATTTCGTTTGTTGCATTATAGATTGCATTCCAACGCAACGACCAACGGTCTGTAATTTGAATACCGATTCCGCCTGCGAATTCGTGAATTGTGCCTGCCTGGGTTTGGACATCATAGAATTGTCGTGACCAAATATGTCCAATGTTGATAAAGTTTCGTGGCGTTCCCAAAACAAAGTTTGTTTCTGTGTGCCGCAACGCCAAATTTTCTTGTGCCAGACGAAACCGGGTGTATATGTTCAACCATTCCATATTGTTGTACCCAACACGCGCGACATAATCGGATTGGCCGTTACGGAAACCACTGTTTGGATCGGTATCTTCGCGTTTGGTAAAATCGTATGTTTGACCAACAAATGCCTCAACCGTTTTCCCATTCGCATTAAACGCAGACCATCGCACACCATAATCTGCAAATGTCCCGTTTTCCCATAAATCCAGACCCGAAAACCGATTGTTGGAAAACAGTGTCGCATCCGATAACAACGCACCCACAGAATCATTGTTCGCGGCAAATTGACTTTTGTCTGTGTGCCGCATAATTGTTAATCTGGCGCGTGGTTCTATAACCTGGGTCCATGTTGTTGATGGACGGAATAACGGTAATCCCCATTCAACATATCCATTGGGCAAGAACCGATTTTTAATACCGGAATATATCTCGTTATCAATCATTTCGGCATTGTGAAAATTGTATATATCATATCGCGTTGCGACACTTGCGGTCAAACGGTTTCCGCCCCAAATTGTCCAAGGCGATGTCACGCGCGCTTCACCAATTACGCGTTGTGTTAAAACCCCATCACCCGATATCCCCAGAATATCACCCATAAATGTTGCATATGTTGCGGCAAACATCGGCGCGGTTTGATATACACCACGGATATTTGGTAAAATATTACCGTTTGGCACAGAATATTTGCGACTGGATTGACGCAATTCTTGGAATATATGCGCATCGGCAATGACATATCCCGATTGTCCGAACAATTCTACTTTACCCCCTGAATCCAAATACGGTTGTTCGCTGTAAAATCCGTACTTCTGCAAATATGTTTTATCGGATGCGCGTTCCAAGAAAATAGTTGCGCGGGCGTTTTCACCCAATTCAATAATATCATCGTTAAATATATGCCAACGATTTTCACCTTCGCGATTGTGGGTAAAAGAACCGCGTGTGCGGAATTCTGAATGTGGCGCGTTCAGACGATGTTCCAATTGAAATAATGGGTTTTCCTTGGTCAAATATGACACAGTCATGGTCGCATCGTGCGTATCAGACATATAAACATAGAACGGAATATTTATTTGTGTCCCCATCTTGTTGGTGGATTCCAGATTCGGGGTTAAAAAACCCGTTTTATGCTTTACACCCGGGTCCGGCATATCAAAATAAGGCAACCACAGAATTGGAAAATCATACGCCCAGAAAACCATATTATAAAATGCCAACATACGCGAATCCAGGTTATGTTTGACCTTTTTAGATGTTATTTCCCACGCTTCGCCATAACTGTCGCAATTTTTACACGCAGTGAATGTTGCGTCCCGTGCGATGGTTATATCGCCGTCACGGGTAATATCATCGGATTCCAAATACACATGGTTGCCCAACCATATTTCAATATCATTGCCCGATAAATCTTTACCGTTCTTTGTCAGATAAGAATCCATCAAAGTCATCTTTTGACCGGATTTATTGGATATCTCTGTTTTGCCGGTTGTCTTGATTGTTTCGGATTTAAGGTCGTATTCAATCTTTTCCGCCTTGATAAGTGTTGGTTCATTCAAATCAACCGAAATTCCGGCAACCGCCGGTGACGACAATACCCCCATTAAAAATGCGAAGTAAAATTTCCTCATTTTTTTACCAACACTATGGTTATTATGCCCAATAAAACGAATTGTCCCAACGCCAACAACATAAAGTGTGTGCCATTATCCAACATACTGGACAAAGACATAAACGACGCCATAACAACGGACATTGCTAAAACCGCAATGGCGGGTGCAAAACTTGTTCGCCGGCGCAATAAAGAAGACCGTAACAATATCGTCACGCACAACAATGCCAATACTAGGTTCATCAACGGACCCAAAATACGATTGCATAATTCTGACATAACGGTTTTGTATTGTTTTGGTGTCATATCTTGGGACATAGATTTAATCAGTTCGGTTGTTGACATACGCCGTGCCTTGAATGTGGAACCGCCACTTTTTTCTGCGACACTTAAATCCATATCAAAATTTTCAAATGTGCCGATTACATTGCCATTCCCGGTGGCCTGTAATGAACCATCGGTCATAACAATGGACAGCCCCCGTATCGTTGTGACCAATTTACCGGTGCGCGCAAAAATCGTCATTTGCGAATTATCACTGCGCGTGTCTGACAACATAACTTGGCTTAAATCGTGACCGGAAACCTTGTCTACATATACGACCAAACCGTGCGACATTTCGGTAAACGCGGATTCTTGCAGTTTAAGATGCGCCAAACCATATCGCAAATTCCATTGGGTGTCGTAAAACTTTGCCTGGGTTGCAGGAACAATCCAAGTATTTAATATTAAGTGCGCAATTGTTAAAATACCCGCCAACACAATCGCAGGCCGCGCGATGCGCGCCGGTGATGTTCCCGACGCCGTGATAACCACAACTTCGTTATCACCAATCATTTTGTTATAAACAAACAAAACCGCAATAAATGTGACGAATGGCACAATAATTGAAACGATAAATGGGACCATCATAACGGTCAACCCCAGAAAGTTGGTAAGTTTGACGCCATAATTCATCAGGAATTTCATCATAGACATAATCTGGACCATCCATGCCAGTCCAGTTAAAATCAACAACAGCATCACGAAAATACCGACCAACTGTCTTGTAAAATACTTATCTATGGTTTTCATTTATTCCTTAGTATAGAGCCCAAAATAACCACCGTCAAATATATTTAATAAAATATGCAAAAAACAGTTGCTTTTAACCGATTCGGTGTTATAATCACCGTGTTCTTAAAAGATAAATTTTAAGGGCGGGGCGAGAAACCCCGCCCTTATAGATAAACAAGACGAAAAACCAAATACCAAGGGAGAAAACGCAAATGTCTTTTGTTTCTATGCCGCGTCAGGATTTGTTGTTGGCCATTGAATCGTTGGCCGCCGAAAAACAGATTGACCGTGAAACGGTTTTTGATTCATTGGAGGCCGCAATTGCAAAAATTGCGAAACACAAATATGGCGAAGAATTCAACATTGTTGCAAATATTGACCGTAAAAACGGTGCAATTTATGTTAAGCGGTTGTTCGATGTTATTGAATCGCCGGAATCTGCGGGCGAAGAATACAACCCGTCAACAATGTTGACCGTGGCCCAGGCAAAAAAATATTCTAAAAATCCGTCGGTTGGCGATGTTGTCGAAGATTCTTTGCCGGAACCCGAATTTGGTCGTATGGCGTTTCAAACCGCGCGTCAGATTATGACCGCGCGTGTGCGTGATGCCGAAAAAGGTCGTCAATACGAAGAATTCAAAGACAGCATTGGCGATATTGTTAATGGTGTTGTTAAACGCATTGAATTTGGTAATGTCTTTGTTGATATCAACGGCAAGGCCGAAGGTTATATTAAAAACACTGAATTGATTCCGGGTGAACGTTTGGCGGTTGGTGATCGTGTGCGTGCATTGATTATGGATGTTGCGCGTTCTAATTCGGGTCCGCAAATTTTCTTGACCCGTACACACCCGTTATTTATGGAAAAATTGTTTGTCCAAGAAGTTCCAGAAATTTACGAAGGTATTATTAAAATTAAATCTGTGTCGCGTGCACCGGGTTCACACGCCAAGATTGCGGTGGAAACGGCGGACCCGTCTATTGATGCGGTTGGTATGACCGTCGGTATCAAGGGTACGCGTATTCAGCCGGTTATCAACGAATGCCACGGCGAAAAAATCGATGTTATTTTGTATTCCGAAGATCCGGCGGTATTTATCGTCAATGCAATGCAACCGGCCAAGGTCGCAAAAATCATCGTCGACGAAGACACACGCAGTGCCGTCGTTGTTGTGAACGAAGACCAACAATCTTTGGCGATTGGCCGTCGCGGTCAAAATGTTCGCCTGGCATCTCAATTGACGGGTTGGAACATTGATGTCGTGAACGAAGCCGAAGAACAGGAACGCCGTGCCAAAGAAGTCAAAGAAAAGACCGAATTGTTTATACGCGGTTTGGATGTTGATGAAATGATTGCCCATTTGTTGGTATCCGAAGGATTCCGTACAATTGAAGAAATTGCATTTGTTGAATTGAAAGAATTGGAATCTATTGAAGGTTTCAATACGGAATTGGCGGTGGAATTACAAAATCGTGCAAGGGCATATCTTGAAAAAGTTGAAAAAGATTACTTTGACGAAGGCCACAAATTGGGAATGACGGATGACCTGTTGAAATTTGATTTTATCAAACGCCCAATCATTATGAAATTGGGTGCGGCGGGCATAAAAACTTTGTCTGATTTGGCGGATTTGGCATCGGATGAATTGGTCGAAATATTGGGCGAAGAAACAATGAGTGCGCGCTTGGCGGGTCGTGTAATTATGAAGGCGCGTGAAATTGCGTTTGGTATCACCCAATCGGAAGAAGAATAAAATATTAAATAAAACAAAAAAACAAAGGTTGTAATATGGCAACACTGACACTGGGAAAATCTGTGACACTGGGCGCGGTGCAAAGCAAAAAAGGTGATTCCGTTTTTGTTGAACGCCGCCGTCGTGTTGTTGCCCCCGGCAGCAACGAATTACGCGAAGAACCTGTTGCACCGGTTCAACCGCGTAATAATCCGGCGGATGAAAAATTGCGTGCCGTGTTAGAGGCCGCGCACGCCCGTGAAGAAGAACGCAAAAAGCGCGAAGCCGAAGAGGCCGCTGCGCGTGCCGCACGTGAAGCCGAGATTGCCCGCGAAAACAAAGAATATGAGCAGGTCAAAGAACAATTGGCCGCGCGTGAAAATGCCGCCACAGCGGTTGAAGAAGAACCCGAAGTTATGCCAGATGTTGCGACCCCGCGTCAAAATCAATCTTTCAAAAAATCTCAATCGCGTCGCAATGATATTGATGATGGTGAAGATTCACCGATGAATTCGCGACGCAATTCTAAATTTGGTGGTGGCAAGAAAGAATTTACGAAAACCGGCAAAATATCGTTGCACGATATTGTTATGGGCGATGATGACGATGAAGATTCAATTGGAATTCGTGGCGCAAACCGTCGCCGGTCCGAAGCGTCGTTAAAACGTTTCCGCGAAAAGGCGCGTGCAATGTTTAATGCCCCGCAAAAGGTTTCGCACGAGGTCACATTGGGCGATACAATCGTTGTCAAAGACTTGGCGGCCGCGATGGCGGAAAAGGTTGGAAATGTTATCAAAAAATTGATGGAAATGGGGATGATGGTTTCCCAAAATCAATCTATTGATGCCGATACGGCGGAAATTATCGCCGGTGAATTTGGTGCAACCGTCAAACGGGTAGAGGTTAAACCATATGCAGACCAAATCGAACGCGCACCAAATCCGGAAAATTTGAAACCGCGTGCACCGATTGTGACCGTTGTTGGACATGTTGATCATGGTAAAACATCATTGCTGGATGCGTTTCGTAATGCGAATGTTGTCGCAGGCGAGGCCGGTGGTATAACCCAGCATATTTCTTCGTACGAGGTTAAAACAAAATCTGGTGCGGTTATCACTTTCTTGGACACGCCGGGTCACGAAACATTTACGGCGATGCGTGCACGCGGTGCGCAAATGGCGGATATAGTTGTTTTGGTTGTTGCGGCAAATGATTCTATTATGCCACAAACTATCGAAGCCATAAATCATATCCGTGCGGCCAAGGTTCCATTTATCGTTGCAATCAATAAAATTGATTTACCCGAAGCCAACCCACAACGTGTTAAAACAGATTTGTTGCAACAAGAAGTCCAGGTTGAAGAAATGGGTGGCGATGTGCAATGTGTAGAAATATCTGCAAAACAAAAAATCGGTCTGGATAAATTGGAAGAAGCCATTTTACTACAGGCCGAAATGATGGATTTGCGTGCAGACCCAGATATGCCGGCAATTGCCACCGTGGTCGAGGCGAAAATGGAACGCGGCCTGGGCGCGGTTGCCACCGTTATTATTCGCCAGGGCACATTAAAAATTGGTGATGTGTTCGTTGTTGGCGAAACATTCGGGCGCGTGCGTGGTTTGATTATGTCAAACGGCGAACGCGTCAAAATGGTAAAGCCGGCACAACCCGTTATGGTGTTGGGATTGGATTCTGTGCCATCGGCGGGTGATCAATTGAATGTTATGGAAACCGAAGCGCAATGCCGCGAAGTTGCTGCGTGGCGCACACAACGGGCACGCGACAAGGCGAATGCGGTAAAGCGTTCATCACTGGAAGAATTATTTGCGCGTCAAACATCGGATGATAAGAAATTAACTTTGCCGATTGTTTTGCGCGCCGATGTTCAAGGCAGTGTCGAGGCCATAACCGATATGTTGCGCGGAATAAAAACCGATAAAGTCGGGGTTGAAATATTATCTGCGGGCGTTGGTCAAATAACCGAAGGCGATGTGCGTTTGGCAATTGCATCCGGTGCGGTGATTATCGCGTTTAATGTTCGTGCCGATTCTGCGGTTCGTGATATGGCGCGTGCGGCGCATGTTGATATTCGTTATCACAGCGTCGTGTACCGTATCACCGATGAAATCAAAGAAATTCTGTCGGGTAAATTGGCGCCGGAAAAGAAAGAAAACTTTATCGGGTATGCTGATGTTATCGCACTGTTCACGGTGGGCAAGGGCGTTCGTGTTGCCGGTTGCCGTATGACCGAAGGCACAATTCGTAAAGACGCCTTTGTGAGACTGTTGCGTGATAATGTGGTTATATACGATGGTAAAATCGGTGAATTGCGTCGCGAAAAGAACGAAGTTAAAGAAGTTTCCGGCGGCGTCGAATTCGGTATGAGTTTTGATAAATATAATGATTTGAAAGAAGGCGACCGCGTAGAATGTTACGAGGTTCAAGAAATCAAAGCTCAATTATAAGGCCGATATAATCTGTTAATAAAAACGGCGCATTCGCGCCGTTTTTTAAAGATGTTCATACTATTTTTTTATTGCTTTTCCGCTTTCGGCGTCGAATTTTTCTGTGCCGACGATAACAATCTTGTTTTCATATTTTGGTGTGCGTGATTTTTTGACGGGACTGCGCCAATAAATTGCGCCGTCCTTTAATCTTATCGCGTTCAAATTTTTTTCTGTGTCAACCACATACGCAACCGTGTCGGCGATTATAAAGTTTTTTTCAACACCTATGTTTGTACACCACGCAATTGTGCCGGTTGCATCCGATATTTTACAAAACGCGTCACCCAAACCGCCGGCATAAACATATTTGTTATGAATTTGAATCGGGGCAACAATATCCAATACCGACGCGCCACCGGTCATATTACTTGGGCGATATATGTCGGCCATCCAAACGATTTCGCGATTGCGCGGATTTATCTTGACCAATTCCCCGGTGGACAGACCTGCATATACATATTTACCGTGACACAGTGGAATGCGCGTGCCGGCAACAGAATTACCGGTTGCGAATCCTGAAAATATTTTTCGTTCCCCGTCCCAAACAGTATTATCAGACTTTTGTGTGTAGGGGCAATCTGCGGATTCATATGTCGCAACATTTTCCGGTACATTTGCAACAGGTTCATTCAAAACATTTAATGTTTTCGTGTCAAATATATCACTTCGTTCGCCCGGCAGAATAGGGTCGTGTTTATCGCACGCCACCAATGCCAATGTGCACAAGATGAATACAGATGTTCTGCGCATAATATTACCTTAACATTTCTGCGTCCGAACGAATGACCGCCGGCGCATCGTTATCGTTTAATATTTTATCCAACCATTTGTTTGCCACATCGCGATTGCCATCGGCAATGTATTTCTGGGCGATGGTTAAACACGCCGTGTAATAGAACGGTGAACTTTTTGTATCCATAGGTGCCAAGAATTTTTCGACCGCATTTGCGTCCATTTCGTCACCACGAATCCCGATTATATGCAACCGTGCCAAATCGCGAAATTCGCGTGTATTACCAGATTTTACCAATTCATCCAATTTTGCGACATCGTTGCTTAACACATATGCATTAAACATAGCCAAATCTGCGGTTGCGCCACCGGTGTTTTCTGCGATACCAACCAACGCGTTTACATCGGTATTTTCAATTGCAACCTCGTAGTTTTCCGCTGTGGCCATTTTTGCCGCGCGGTGTGCACGCACGCCGATTTGAATTGCGGTCACGATAATCATTATACCCAATGCCGCGGCAACAATGTATTTACCATATTTTTTCAAAAACTGTTGAGTTTTTTCATTGTTAACATCTTCCCAAACCTCACGATAAAGGGCGTCTTGGGCGTGTTCTTGATAAGTCTTCTGGGGTGCCTTGACTTTTTTATTTCTTTCTAACATATTTGCCATAAATATCTCCTGTTTATTACTTTGGTACCTTGATAATTTCTATTTTCTTGCTATACTATAAACATAATGACGAAACAAATCAAGAACGCTTTGGTGACAAAATCTGGAACGGGGGTGACCGCGCCAACATATGGTGAAGACGCGTCACTGGCGGGATATATTCGTACGATTTCTGAATTTCCGATACTTTCTGCGGAACAAGAATACGAATATGCATCCAAATGGGTCAACGAACACGACCAGGACGCGGCGGAAAAATTATTAGAAAGCCATTTGCGACTGGTGGTGTCGGTGGCGTACGATTTTCGTAATTATGGTATCCCGGTTGGCGAATTGGTGGCCAGTGGTAATATGGGCCTTATGCAGGCATTGCAAAAATTTGACCCGGAACGCGGATTTCGGTTTTCGACCTATGCGATGTTTTGGATTCGGGCAGAAATTTATGAAACAATATTGAATAATTGGTCTATTGTAAAGATTGGAACATCCGCAAACCAAAAACGTGTGTTCTTTAATTTGGCGCGTGCAAAAAGGGCGCTGGGGATTATGGATGGAAATTTGTCGGACGCCCAGGCCGACCGTATTGCGGCATATTTGGATGTTCCGGCCGAAGATGTTAAACGTATGTCCACGCGGATTGTTGCGCGCGATTTATCGCTTAATGCGCCGGCACGCAGTACCGAACAGGATGGTGCGGATATGTTGTCAAATATGGCCGATTCTGGGGACAGTATTGTTGACAATGTCGAACGCCACGAAATGATGGTGCGGGGTGGGGCGTTGCTTAGAAAACACTTGGCAACATTGCCGGAACGTGACCGGGAAATATTGCGCGCACGGCGACTTTCTGAACCTGCGGCAACATTGGAAGTATTGGCAAAGAAATATAAAATTTCACGCGAACGCGTGCGTCAAATTGAAGAACGCGCATATAACAAATTGCGCGATGCCATTTTGGCGGAAACAACGGGGAATTCGGATGATAAATAAATTTGGCACGGTATCAATATGTGCAATCTTGTGCGCGGTCGCAACCAACGCAAATGCGTTATCGCGCGACATTGGGCCTTTTAATCTGGCGGTGACGGGGTACGGAACGGCGGGTATTATAGAGCCGAATTTTGAAAAGCCCGATTTTGTCGGTGATTTTCGTGTGCGTGGTCAATTAACATATGATTTTGGAAATCGCGAACATATGTTGGGCGCGGTTTATATGATGGACGAAGACGCGGTACATGAAAAAGATTGGGTACACGATGCATTTGGTTTCTGGCAATGGCGCGGTATCGGTCGGGTTGAGGTTGGTTTGACTGATTCTGTTGCGCATAAACTGGGGTTGGGATTGCCTGATGTTGGTGGATTGCGTATTAATCATGATTCTTTGATTTATCGTAAAATGGGAACCGGTGGTGCGATTATTGCGAATCCAGAGATTACAAACGGTTCAGACGCATTGCGTGTGAATATGGTTGCAACACCAAATTCACGTGTGCAATATGGAATTTCTGTGGCGGGAATAAATGGCGATTATGATTATGAAATTGATGCCGGTTTGAAAATCAAGAATTCTGTGGATAAAACAAAGTACGCGTTGTCATTTGGTGCATCGTTTATGGAAAAACCGGATGGTTTTTCTACGGATGAATACACACCCGGCACAGTGGCGGATTGGCGTGGACAATTGTATACCGGGTTAAATATTCAATACAACAGTTGGATTTTCGCACTAACGGGGCGCGTTGTGTATGATGAAAAACCGATTGGTATGGCGACGGATGGTATTGTTGCGGGGGCGGGCCTTAGTTATGATTTATTGAATTATACAATGTCTTTGTCGTATATGTTTTCTGATACGGGTATTTGGCATAAAGATATGGAAAATTATGATGACCACACGGTTGTCGCATCATTTCGTTATAAATACAGTAAATTTGTTGATGGTTGGACATCAATTGGTATGTCGCGCGGCGAACCATTTATGGCCGCCGGTGTGCGTGCAACATTTTAACAGAAAAAAAGAAACCGCCAAAATGGCGGTTTCAAATTAACAAGTTATTTTTTTTATTGTAATGCTTCAATCAACTTTTGCAAACGTTCTGTTGTATCCGCATCGTTTAATGAAGCCGCAATCGCGTATGCAGATTCCAAATCTGACTTTGCCGCCGCGGTGTTCCCGATATTCAGGTTCAATGCCGCAGATTTTTCAAAATAATTCATTGCGCGCATAGACAAGTCTTCTTTTTGTTCCATTGTTGTTGCGCCTTGAATTTGTTCGGAAATCACGCGAATCGCCGAAGTATAATCGTTGACCGCCAATGCATATTCACCCATTGCGGTATACGCCTCGGCGCGTTCTGCGTACACAGACGGACTGACCGTGCCTTCGGGGCGTGCCAAAGAATTTGTGTAATCGGCAATCGCACCTTCCCAATTCTTTATCCACAAATTCAATTGTCCGCGTTTTGCATACAAATCACGCAATTGTAATATTTCATTTGGTTTTGATACATATGCCGCCAATGCATTGTTGATATCACCCATCGCAGAATTAAAATCTTCCAAACGGGTGTTCAGTAATGCGCGGTCA
This sequence comes from uncultured Pseudomonadota bacterium, assembly GCA_900320405.1. Lineage (GTDB taxonomy): Bacteria > Pseudomonadota > Alphaproteobacteria > Rs-D84 > Rs-D84 > Enterousia. The sequence continues at coordinate 14,548 of OOHM01000002.1, read as the reverse complement.
TAATACGCAACAGAATTTGTCGCATCAATATTCAACGCGGTGTTAAAGTCATTCATTGCGGCACTGTAATTACCGGTCTGCATATAGACTTCACCACGCAGGATATACGCATCCGTCATCGTAGCATCCGATTGAATCGCCGCGGTCAAATCGGCAACCGCCCCATCAATGTTTCCGGCCAAAATTTCACTTTTACCGCGAGTGTAGTAATCTGCGGCACCCATCAATTTTTCTTCGCCACCATCAACCATCTCAATCTGGGCCGGGTCATTTAATGTGTTTTTGGTTTCTTTATTCATAAAGTGTGAACGACCCAAAATATAAAAAGTCGCCGCGATAAAGAACAAAATGATAAACCAATAAACATAAATTGATATCGACCAAGACGAATATTCGCGCGGGCGTGATGTGGACTTTATTTTTACCCCGCGTGCCGGAGTTGCTTTGACTTGCGCTTTCTTTGTGTTTTTCTTTTTCATATGAAATCTCCCTTCCTTATGTTTGGATTATAGAGAAGTTTTTACCAACGCGTCAATTGTTTTTTCATCCAATTCAATAATTTTTCCAGATGGAATGTTTTTTATACTGACCGGGCCATACATAATGCGGTGCAATTTGCGTACTGGCAACCCACAGTGTTTTAATACGATTCTTATCTCGTTCTTTTTACCTTCGGTGACGGTCACACGCAAACGGCCATCGGGCATAATTTCAATTTTCATTGGGCGGTATTTTATCCCATCTATGGTACACCCCCGACGCGCCTTGTCCAACTTTGACATATTATTACCTGCAACATCGGCCAAATATACACGCGGAATATTTGAATTTGGCATCGTCAATTTCCGCGCTAACAATCCATCGTTCGTCATCAATAATAATCCGGTTGTATTAAAATCCAAACGTCCAACATAGCGCAGATTTCGATATTCTGGTGGTAATATATCATAAATTGTATTGCGCCCGCGTGGGTCACGTGTTGTTGTGACCGTTCCAATCGGTTTATGAAACGCATAAAGTTTTGTGTCACGGCGTTTTTCAATTTTTTTACCATCTATGATAATTTCATCTGAATCATCAACAAAATGCACCGGTGTATTTATTGTTTCGCCGTTCACCACAACACGACCATCCGCAATCATTTGTTCCGCGCCGCGCCGCGAAGTTATACCAGAATCAGAAATAAATTTTGCAATTCTTATTTTCATTTTATCATTTTTCCAATTGCAATTGCCGCCGCCAATTCTGCGCGCAATATTGTTTTGCCCAGTGATATCGGCGTCGCGCCCGCCGCATCCAATGCCGCAAATTCTGAATCAGAAAAACCGCCTTCGGGTCCAACCAAGACAGATTTAATGTTTGACGGAATTTGCGCGATTTTATTGTTGTCATATGCAAACCGTTCGTCGGCAAAGCAAATGTTTTTCAAATCCAGTTTTGCAAACGGAATGGTTGCCGATATTTTTGGCACACTGTTGCGGTTTGATTGTTCGGCGGCCTCGGTCGCGATTTTTTGCATACGTTCCCAATTTATATGATGCGCAACGGTGCGTTCTGTAATTACCGGGACAATGTTTGCGACCCCCATTTGTGTTGTCATATTTATCAAATCGTCGGTATGTTTAATTGGTGCAAAGTAAAGTGTTATATCGTTTGATGGGTCTGGGTGCGCCGTTTTATTGCCAATGATGATATTTTTTCCGTCCGCCGATATGGTCGCGTGGAATTCGTTTCCGCCCCCAAATGCCAAAAAATCGTGAGTCCGCATAACATGTGTTAAATAATGCGCCACAGATTTGTCTGCCGGTATCATCATACCGGTTTGTGCATCATCACCAACAAAGATTCTTGGAATATTTTTCATAAAAACTGAATTTCCATATTTATAATTGTTAATTTTTCTGGTATAATCATAACACGATGGTTGAAAAGTTCAAGATTTTATCTGCGGGCAAAGACAGCAAGGGTTTGAACATATTCAAATCCAGCGCATATAAAGAACACGAACAAACCCCTATGGCCCGGATTTTTTGGGCACTGCGGTGGTCCGTTGGTGTTTGGTTGATATGCGCGTTGGCATTTTGCGCATCGTTTATTATTGAACATATCTGGCGATATGGTTGGTCGCCGGCCACCGCCGATTGGATAAAAATATATCTTGGGCATATGGTATCAAGCGCGGGACTTTCTGTTATTGCGGAAATTCCATCTTGGTTTGTCCGTTGTTTAATGCATCCGGATTATGCGTGTATTGTGCCGATTATCCCGTTTATTGCGTATTTCTTGTTAACGGATGATACATTAAAGGGCGAATTTAACCCGCACGGCAAAGATAAATTTGATAAAAAATCTTCGCGTGAAGCGAACGAAGAAGATGTAAAGCAAATGGGATTATTTGATGGTTTTATGATGGTTTTGGGATATTTCAAAAAGAAACCATTAAAATTACCTGAAACATTATCTGTGTTGTGTTTGGCGCCCCCCGGAACCGGTAAAACCCAGGGTATTGTTTTGCCAACAATTTTCGATTGTCCGGGTGTTTCAATGATTATAAATGACCCCAAACCTGAATTGGATGGAATGTCCAGTGGTTATCGTGCCACAAATGTTGGGCCGGTGTTTATTATGGATTGGGGTGGTCAAGATGAACCGGAAAAGGGTATTTATTATCCGTCTTGGAACCCATTGTCACCGGGACACATCCCGTTTAGTATAGAACAACGCGAATTGTATGTTGATTATCTGTGTGATGTTTTGGTTCCCGATGCAGTCGGCAGCAGTGCCGACCCACACTGGACCCAATCCGGGCGTGCGGGATTGGCCGGTTTTATTCAATTCATTGTTTCGAAAATTGAACGTGCCAAGGCGGATGATTATTTCTATGCGCGTTTGCAATCCGGTGAATTTGATGCCGAAGACGCGGCGGTTTTGTCCGATTATTATTTTTCGATGGTAAACGACCCAAATGCCTTTGCGGCCCAGGCACTTATTAAAAACGGCGAATTAAATGCAACAAACTATGTTCATATTGGAACTTGGGCGAATATTCCGCAAATCTGGTTGGGTAAAGAGGCGTCGTTTTCGATGATGTTAGATTGGATTACCGAGGCACAAATCGCCGTCGCAAACGATTTGGCCGAACGTCAAAGACAGGGCGACCAAAGTGTTATGATGGCGGACCCAATGAAAGATTGGTTGGAAGGCGCGGTCAATGAATGTCGTATGTTTGCATATTCAAATCGCGCAGTGGCGGAATTGACCAAATTGGCAAACACGCCATCAACCGAACGCGGGTCAATTATTTCAACGATATTGACTGGTTTGGCGATATTCCGTAATGCGGCGGTACGCAACCGAACATCACATTCAGATTTTCACTTTGCCGATATGCGCGGAATGATTGACCCGCGCGATGGAAAAATGAAACCGGTGACGGTTTACCTGTCCATCAATATGGTCGATGCCAAGGCGTTAAACCCGATAACCGCGATGTTTATTGAAACTATGTCGAATTTCTTGCTTGCCAATCCGCCGGAACACGTTGGGCGCAGTGGTGAAAAAATGGGACCATATCCGGTGCTGTTCTTATTGGATGAAATGCCAAAAATGCAAAAAATGCAGGCGGTTATCCAGGGACCCGATGTCGGTCGTGGACAAAAGATATCATACCTGTTTATTGGCCAGGATTTACACCAGATTCAGGAAAAATACGGTGCGGATGCCGCGGCAACGATTATATCAACCACCGCGGCCAAGGTTGTTTTGCGTCAAAATGATCCAGATACCGCAAAACGTTTTTCGGAAATGATGGGTACCAAGATAACGATGAAAAAAGAAAAAGGCCCGGACGGAAAAGAAACAGAGGTTCCTAAGACAGAACCGTTGTTCAGCGAGTATGATATTATGCGGCTTTCCAAGAAAGATGAACTTGTTATTTTCCAGGGTTGGTACCATCGTCCTATCAAGGCCGAATTGAAAATGGCATATGCCGACCCGCGTTTGGCGGGATATATGCAAATGGGTCGGTCTTCGCCGTTGCCGGAATTTTTGATACCGATGCATCACGCAATTTTGGAATATAACGGTAATCCGCGATATTATAATCCGCAAACAAATGAATTGACAGAATTGGCACCTGTGGCAAAATAGTTATATGTTAAAATTTTCACGTTTTTTAATCATTGGATTGTTGTTGGCGGGATGCAGTGCCACGGTCGAATCGCGTATTGATTCGATTCGCGCCGGGTATATGAATGTACCCGTTGATGCGTCGGATGTGGAAAATAAAAACAATCTTGATTTATTAATTACGGCGGATGCAATGTTTCACGCAGATGATATTCGTGGCGCAGACAATGCATACGAAATATTTAATCGTAAAAACCCGGGTGTTGCCGATGGCGGGGATATATTGCGTGAAGCCACATCTTTAACATTGGGTCCAAATGCAAACGATTATAAACCGTATATGATGGATTCATTGTTTGTGTCATATTACCAATTATGGGCGGCATTGATTGACGGTCGATATGATGATGCGCGCGTTATAATCAATCAATCTTATGCGCGTCAAACCGATATGTCGCGCGCATATGAAAAATTGATAGAATCGAATCAGAAATCTTTTACAGAAAATACAGAATTAACAACCAACCTGCGTAACGAAAATTCTAAATGGACGGCATATCGCGATATTATGAATCCGGCATTGATGTATTTGTCGGGTATATATTTCTTGAATAACGGCGATTTTAATGATGCGAAAACATATCTGTCGCGTGCGAATGGTATGATGCCAAAAAATACCTTTGTTGCCCAAGATTTGAAAAACGCGGAATTCGGCACAATTCCAAAAAACACGGTTTGGGTTTTTATTGAAGACGGTTTTGCACCGAAATTGACCGAACGCCGGCTTAGTTTACCAATTATGCATGGGAACGGTTTAACCACGGTGACAATTGCGACATCTGAACCGGTGTTTTCAAATAATATTGTACATATTGATAATGCCCAAGAATTGGCAAATGTTGACGCAATGTTTATGACAGAATATGGCGAATACAGAATAAATGATGCGCTGCGTGCATTCGCGTCCGCATCCGCCCGTGTTATATTGCAAACAACAATGTATAATTCGCATTCGGGCAACGCGTCTTGGTTGGGTTTGTTGTCGACACTGTATTCAGAAATTACAAACAGTGCGGATGTGCGCACGTGGGCAACATTACCGAAAACTATATCTGTTTTGCGTGTGCCGAATAATAAAAGTGGCTTGATTGAATTGCGTTCAAATGGTAATCTAATCGAGAAGGTGTCATTGCCGACATCGGGTAACTATTTGACATATGTACGCACGGCACCAACGGGATACGATATTAAAACAATAAAACTAAAATAAACCAAAGGGGAAGAATATGAAAAAACTTTTACCAATTGCATTGTGTGCGGTGCTTACCGGTTGTGGCGAAACAACGGTTGTGGATTTGAACAACGAACGCGAAGTTGCCGCAATGCAAAATGTTATGGAATTGGAATATCGCGATTGGACCAAAACCGCCGAAGCGATGACCAAATCTATGTTGGCCAGTGGCGCGTTTGCGCGTGTAAAAAATCCGGTTATTGCGATGGGCAATATTAAAAACGATACAATGCAACGTTTTGATACCGATATTTTGACGAAAAAGATTCGCACAACACTTATCAATTCTGGCCGTGCCCAGGTCACAACCAGTTTCGAAAACTTCCGCCCGGCCGAAGATGGTACAACATACGCGGTGCGTGATACGCGTGGCAACGAAGAATACGATGCATCTACTATCGTAAATAAAGGCACATTGGTTGCGCCAAATATGTCGTTGTCGGGAAAAATGTTGCAACGCAATTTGAAATTGCGTTCTGGATGGTTCTCGTCCGTGGATACGCGCGTGGAATATTACCTGCAAATGACATTAACCGATGTTAAAACAGGACTTGCCCTGTGGGAAGATGAACAACCGATTGTCAAAGAAGGTGACCATGCGCCAAATTGGTAAATCGGAATTTTAACCAATTGGTATGCCCCCGATATGGGGGTATATTTTTTGTGTTATGAAGATAGAAAATTCTGTGTGGTCATCATTGGTGTTGGGAATGCACGACGCATTGGTTTCGACATTGGGATTGATTGTCGGGTTGGCATTTGCAGATGCAACACAATATATAATCGTTTTAACTGGTCTAATCGCATCCGTTGCAGCGGGCCTTTCTATGATGGCGTCGGAATACCTGTCGCAAAAGGCGGGCGGAAATATGCGCGGTGCGGTCACGCGTGGCATTATGACGGGTGCGGCATATGTTTTTACCGCCGCAATGTTATTGATGCCGTTTTTGTTCATATCAAATATGGTGGTCGGAGTTATAATGACCTATGTCGTCGCAACCTCAATAATATTTTTCTTTAATTATTTGAAATCAAAATTAAACGGGCAAAGATTTTGGCCGGCATTTTTTGAAATGATGATGGTGTGCTTTGTTGTGACACTGGCATCGTTCATAATCGGCGAATGCGCAAAAATATTCTTTGGTATAGTGATATAAAAAACGCCCAAATGGGCGTCATTAAATCTGTGGGTCGTTATCTAACATTGCCGAAAATGTTGCGCATGCCACGCGTTTCCCATTAACAAACGCCGTGCCATTGAATTTATGCAGTTTCATTTTTGCGCCGATTTCTTCAATGTGTAATTCCAATATGTCGCCCGGCACAACCATATGCGTAAATTTGGCGTTTTCAATTGTCACAAAGTACCCCAATGCCCGTCCGCCATTATTACCAATTGCGTTCAAAACCGTAAAACACGCGGTTTGCGCCAACGCTTCAACAATCAAAACGCCGGGCATAATCGGCTTTGCCGGGAAATGCCCTGCACACCAAAATTCATTATCGCGCACGTATTTAATTCCGACTGCGGTTTTGTCGGTAAATTCGCGAATTTCATCAACCAGGCGCATATCACCACGGTGCGGAATAACCGCCTCGATTCCTTTAGTGTCAATCATATTTTCACCTTTTGATTAATCGTTATTTACATGCTTTTTTATCCATGCGTAATGACGCAAGAATTCCGTTCCCGGTCCAGCCGGATAACCCATATGTTTTGCGCCGTCCGGCACATCGCGGAAAACACCGCTGTTTGCGCCGACCTCGGCATCATTTCCAATCTTAACCCCGTTTGCTATTCCAACATGTCCGGCCAATAATGCACGGTCGCCGACTTTAACGCCACCGGCAATTCCAACACCGGACGCCAAAAAACATTCGCGCCCAATAACCACCCCATGCGCAATTTGGCACAGGTTGTCAATCTTGGTTCCGTCGCCAACCATTGTATCAGTTAATGCCCCACGGTCGATACAGGAATTTGCGCCCACCGATACACGGTCGCCCAAAACAACGCGCCCAACATGCGGAATAAACACATTATGACCATCTTGACGCGTATAACCAAACCCGTCTTTACCAATAGACGCACCGTTGTGAATGACGCATTCTGCACCAATGGTGGCATTTTCAATGTGGGCGCCCGATTGAATGACCGTTCCACGCCCAATCGTGACATTGCGCCCGATATAGGCGTTTGGATAAATCTTGACATCTGGTTCAATCACCGCACCGCGTTCAATAGTTGCAAATTGTCCAACATAAACGCTGCGACGATTGCGAAAGAACACGCCGCGTTCGATATGTGCATCGCCGGACACGCCACGCCGTGGCGGTTCGCGATAAATCTCGCCCAGAACCTTAACAATTTCACCACGCGGACTGGCGCACACCAGAAGTGTTGCACCCGCGGGCGCGTGGGATACCATTTCCGGCTGAACCAAGATTACCGACGCGCGCGTATTTTCCAAAACGGATACCGGCAATATCTTGAATGCATTGCTGTTTTGTTCGGTGGAATAGAACGCAATATCACCGGGGCGTGCATCTGCGATTGGTGCGATTCCTTTTACAACGGTGTCTGGGTTTCCACGCAATTCCAGGCCAAATTTTTTGGCCAATTCACCGGCGGTCATTTTGACCGCTTTTGGTTTTAATAAAAAATCAATTATTTTCGACATATCGGCATTATAGCGTAAAAAAAACAAAAGAAAAGCGAAATATACCAATATAAAAAACCGCCGAATTCGGCGGTCAAAAAACTTGAAATGTTTTTATATATTAAAAACCTTTTGGTGTTTCCATTTTTACAGATGAAACTTTTTTGTTCAGTGAATTTATAACATCATCTGTAATATCCAGATTCGCAACATTTGCACCCGTGCGTGCAAAACGACCGTCAATAACCAAAGACAGGTTCTTTTTGTTTATGATTGCTTCAATAATTGGATCCAAATGTTTTTCTTGGATTTGCGCCAATGCGCGTTGGAAAGATGCATCAATCGCCTGGGCGCGTTCGGTCAAATCGCGTTGCAATTTTGTGACTTTGCCTTGGTATTCAACAACGCGGCGTTGCAAAGCCTCACGCGATAATACATCTTGGGATTTTTCAATTTCGGCTTTTTCTTTTTCCAATGCCTTTTGTTGTTTTTCTAATTCATTGCGCAATTTGTTTTCATAGTTTTCTTTTTGTTTGCGCAAATCTTGTAATGCATTGGCATCCGATTGAATCGCGTCCATACGCACCACCGCGATGCGCAAATCTGCACCACTTGCGGCATCCGGGGATACTTCGCTAATAGCAGTGTCTGCGCTAATTGTTTTGTCGCTGCACCCACGCAGGGCGAAAACACCAATTAATGCAACCGCAATTACAACCGCGGCAACGATACCATATTTAACATAGTTTTTTGTTGTTGGATTGTTTGTCTTTTTTGTGTCTACCATATTTTCCATCCTTTTGTTGTTTTGTTGACGGGTTCAGTATAGCAACAATTTTTATAAAATAAAAGAGAAAGTTATCACGATTTATCGAACCGGAGAAATGCGCAGTTCAACCCTGCGGTTGGTCAGGCGTCCCCATTCGTCTTGTGCGGCAATTGGGCGCGCGGCGCCGCGTCCCACAATAAACATACGCGCAGGCTTAATGCCGTGACGCGCAAAGTATACCGCCGTGCGTTCCGCCATATCGGTTGACAATGCACGCGCCGCATTCGTATCCCGCATAGAATCGGTATAGCCTGCGACCTCGATAAAGGTGGCATCATATTTGTTTAATATTTTTGCAATGGTGCGTAAATTTTCGTCACCAATAGATGAAATTTCCGGGGCATTCAATTCCATAATTGAATCACGAACCATAATTACCAAAACATCTGTACCCGCGCGTTGCACCGATAAACCCGGTCGACGCAATGCATCGTACAACGCAGTTTCTAATTCAGACATATACCCCAAATACATTGCGGTTTCATTCAGTGTCTTGTCGCCATATTCCATTTCCGGATTTGGAATTATGGCATCCCGAACCGTGCGACCACCACTGCCCAAAAATATCGGTTTTTTCGCGGTTTGTGAAACATCATTCATATCTGTGAATGTTGCGCCGTACAGGTAATTTTTCCACATTTCGCGCTCAGGACTGGTGTACGGTGTACACCCGGCCAGAATTGCGATAAAAAATCCAATAAGCACTTTTTTCATATTATCTTACTATAAAAGATATGTCGTTTTCCGACCCGCCAAAGCAAGTTGCAGAATTATCCAACCGATAACCGTTCACAAACATATCGTATGCCCAATTTGGCAATGCCGTCGCAAAGAATTCGCATTCGCCGTTTGACAAACCTTTAAGATCTATTGAAAAACTTGTGACATCGGTGCCGACATTTATTGACCAAGATTTTCCAACCGGTGCCTTGTCAGATTTTAATGCGCCGGCCTTGATAAGATAATCAACCGAAACACCCGTATAGTCGCCACGCATTTCCATAAGCAGTTTTGTATTCTTGGCAACCTCGCGCAACTCGGCGGATGCGATAGTGTTTTTTTGGTTGTGTCGAATCGAATTATATATACCAACGGCACTTGCCGTCATAACGGCGGTTATCGCCAAAACACCGATAATTTCAATCAATGAACGACCTGATTCGTACTTCATTTATCCCTCCATTTTTATTGTTTTGAAATTCCAACAATTTCTGCACCTTCGAACAAAGACATCGCATCGGCGACCATTGGGTCGGATTCCGCTTCGGTTTGAATTTGTTCGCGCACAGTTTTGTCTTGGTGTGATTCTTGAATTTTTTCCAATTTCCAATTTGCGCCGGTTTTGGTGTTTAACCATACAATCAATTTCTTTTGAAAATCTGCGTCACCCCCACGGTCAAAGTAAGAAATCTTGTTGTTGGCAATCGTGGTGACCTCTATATTTTTGGTAAAGTATGAATAGAGCATCATTTCCCGTGCGTTTGACAACGCATCCGCCAAATCGGCCGCAGAATTTATCTTTATTGTATTGGGCTTTGGTGTGGCGGGCGTGGCCACGCCGGGTGCGGGTGTCGGCCGTTCGCTTTGTTTCAAAATATCCGAAACCGACGGCATATCTGCGATATGCATCATTCGAATTATTAACATATCAAAACATTGTTTTTGATTCGTCGCCGCCGCCATTTCTGAAACGGACGCAACCATAACCTGCCACAGACGTGAAAGCGTATTCAACGACACATGTTTGTTTATTTCATTTATGCGTTCGCGTTGGTCGGCGGTATATGGCGCACTGTCGTTGTTTCCCGCCCTTAGAACCGGGTGCATACGCGTTGCCCAATGTGTCCATTCCATCATATCGGTCAACAACATTGATAAATCCGCGCCATTTGTATAAATTTCGTCTGCGCGTGCCAACGCCGCAGAAACGTTACCGGAAAGTATCGTTTGCATAAAGTCGACAACAACACCGCGGTCCGCGCGTTTTAACATATCCATAACTGCGGCTTCATCCACATGACCACCTGTTTGGGCAATCGCCTGGTCAAGCAGGGAAAGACCGTCGCGCACCGAACCATCCGCCGCGCGCGCCAACAATTCGTTTGCCGCATCTGCCAATTCCACTTTTTCTTGTTCGGCAATCCACGCAAAGTGTTTTTTTAATGTTTCCACCGGAACGCGCACCAAATCAAACCGTTGACAGCGCGAAAGAATCGTGACCGGTACCTTGCGAATTTCGGTTGTTGCCAAAATAAAGATTACATGTGCAGGTGGTTCTTCTAATGTCTTTAACAATGCGTTAAACGCACTGGACGACAACATATGAACTTCGTCGATTATGTACACTTTGTATCGACCATTTGTTGGACGATATTGTGCCGCATCCAGAATTTCACGCATATTATCAACACCGGTATGGGATGCCGCGTCAATTTCCAAAACATCGATGTGTTGTCCGGCCGCAATTGCGCGACAGTTTTCACATTTCCCGCACGGGGCGGCGGTTGGGCCGTCGCTTGATAAACAATTTAATGCCTTGGCCAAAATTCGTGCCGTACTGGTTTTGCCGGTTCCGCGAATTCCGGTAAAGATATACGCGTGTGCGATGCGTCCGGTATTTATTGCCGTGGTTAGTGTTTTTACCAAAACATCTTGCCCAATAAGTGATTGAAAATCTTGGCTGCGATACTTTCGTGCCAAAACCGTATAGTTGCCATCCATATTATCTTTCCTTTGTGCCAAGGATAGCAAACCAATATCAAAATTCAAGGCAAATATAATCCCGCCACAAATGTAAATTTATCACCGATTTACAGCAAACAAGATAATGCGGCGCCTGTGTTCTTTAACAGAAACCACCCGATATGGTAATTTGTTAAATACACCGTCAACATAAACAACGCAAATATGCCGATTATCACTATAACCGCCGCGCGCCGCCCGTGCATACAATAAAGTGCAATGTTATAGAACAAGAACAATATATACACATCACCAATAATGCTGATAATCCACATAGATGTGCAATTAAATGCCAGTGCGTTCAAAACCAATATCACCGGGTATATAAAGAATATTGATGCCAAACCTTTGATTGCAATTTCCCAATCGCGTTCGCCACCCGTTATTTCCGAAACCAACATCATTAAACCACCGCCAACGAACAACAATCCAACCGCAATTACCGGCACAATAACGACCGCCGTGAACACAGAACTGATAGTTATTGTTGCGCCACCAATAAGACGAATTCCCAATACCAACAACCCGCCCATCAAACCGTATATAAATGCCTTTAACATAGATTCTTCAATGTCGCCGTCTGCCACAATCTTGGAAAAATACCGACGCGGATTTATAACAATACCTTTGATTGATTTATACCATTTTTTTATTTTTTGCATCATGGCGCCTTCCTTTATTTGATTATTTATATTTTTGCTTTATAATTAAAAAAAATCAATGGAAAAACACATGGCAAAGATAACTATCGCCGGGCGTCCAAATACCGGCAAATCGACATTGTTTAACGCCCTTACGGGAACACGGGATGCATTGGTGCACGACCGGCCGGGCGTCACACGTGACATAATTCGGGCAAATATGGTAAATCGTCCGGACTGTACGATATGTGATACCGCCGGATTGGAACACGAAAAAAATGGTATTGCCGCAGATTCTACAAATATGGCAATTGATACGATTGCGACATCTGATGCGGTTCTGTTTGTGGTTGATGGCCGCGTCGGTTTGTTGCCCGAAGATATGGATTGGGCCCGCATTGTGCGCCGAAAAACGCGTGCACCGGTGTTGTTGTTGGTAAATAAATCTGAATCAGGTAAAAAATTGGGCGATGTTCACGAATTCTATAAATTGGGATTTGGTGCACCGGTTTTAATTTCTGCGGAACACAAGAACGGTTTTGATGCGATATATGAATTTATCGAAAAAAATGTTCCGGTTGCAAATGTTCCGGATGCCCCCGAACGCCGCACGCGAATCGCGGTTTTGGGGCAACCAAATGTTGGCAAATCGACATTGGTAAATCGTGTGTTGGGTGAAAACCGTCAAATTGTAAAGGATGAACCAGGTGTCACGCGCGATACCGTAAAAATTCCGGTTAAGTTTTATGGTCGCGATATTTTGTTGATGGATACGGCGGGTCTGCGCCGAAAATCAAATGTGCGTGATGATGTAGAAACTTTATCGGCATTAAAGTCATTGGATGCAATTGAACGGGCCGATGCGGTTATTTTGGTTGTGGATGCCACACGCGATATTGAAAACCAGGCATTGGGTATTGCCGCACGTGTTTATGATGCGGGTAAAATTTTGTGCGTTGCATTAAATAAGTGGGATTTGGTACCGGCGGAAGAGAGAGACGAAAAATTGTTAAAATTGAAACATCATTTTACAAATTCTTTTCATCAAATTATAAAGCCTATGATTTTGGCAATTTCTGCCGAAACGGGTATGGGCGTGCAAAATATGTTCAAACGAATTTATGAACAGTGCGATATTTCAAATGCGACCGCCCCAACCAGTTTGATAAACAAAATTGTTGGTGAATTGGTCGCGTCGCGTCAACCGCCTATGTCGCGGCTTAAACGGCCGATGAAGATAAAATTTGCGGCACAAACCGGTCGACATCCAATGCGCATAACAATCAATGTTGGTGGGGCGTCCGACATACCGGAATCTTATACCCGTTATTTGCGTCGCGGATTGGCCACGGCATTGAAATGGGAACATTTGCCAATTACCATTGAATACAAAAAATCAGAAAACCCATTTGATTGATACAACCGTCCAATTGGACGGTTTATTATTTATTAAATAAGCATAGTTGACATTTTATATTTTTGTGCTACATATATAATCACAAGCAAAACCAAAAGGACAAAACGATGAACGAATTCCATTGGGTTTTGTTTGATTCTTTGCGAACAATCATTTCCCAAGACAATATTGTAATGACATACGCCGAACCGAATTCATATACGGCCAGTTATACGGTAAAAACAAATCGGGGTCGGTTTGTATGCCTGATTCGTTGTGAAACCCGTTGTGGGCGCGATATTTTTGATATCAAGGTTCGTGATAACTGGATTCCGTATTTTCCGCGTGAATATGCCTGTGAATTATTTGAACGCACGGCCGACGAATACGCGCGTCGCCAAGAAATTGCATCTTGGGACAGGATTGAAAACGATACAATAAAATTCCTGAACAGAATAAAAAAGAAAACAAAGTAAGTTATGGCGCATCGTTTTTTATTTGGATGGTCGAAATAATCGGTCCAGTACTTTTTTTAGGAAATGCGATTCAGTAAAATCAATGACTTACAAAATCACAAGGGTGGTCAAAATAAAGGTACCTTTAATGCCATAATATATGTGTATAAAACAAGCACAAAAAGGAAGGGGATATGAGGATTCCAATTTTAACATTTGGTGCAATTGCATCAATATTAACTATCAATTCAGTTATGGCGGATACAACATCAACCGTTACATCGCGGGGATATGTTGATGCCGCGGTCGCAACCAAGCAAAACAAAATTGGTGCAACCGGTGCAAACTTTACAAACGGCAGTGTTGTTGAAACAACCGGAACCGAAGGCGTTGTTACCCAACGCGG
>OOHM01000003.1 GCA_900320405.1 uncultured Pseudomonadota bacterium | reverse complement strand
TTCACTCCACAGCGTCTGGTTATTACAATCTTTTGCGGTTAGGGTCGTCACTTTGCCAGTCTTGCTTTTGGTCAATGTCGTCGCACAACCCGGCGTACCATTCGCACCATCATCACCATTATAAATTGTGTCAGACGTTGGATTCTGGCCATTACAATCTGTCTTGGTGTAAATTGTACCGGACTTAGACTGAATGGCACATTTTACGGTTTTGTTCGGACCACATGCCTGACTTGTCACCGTTGATAAACACGCCGAACCCGCCGGCCCTTGGGGGCCTTGGGGGCCTTGAATATTAACACCGGCCTCGGGACAATGCCATGATGTTCCATCGTAAATATACCCCTGATTACCTTGCGCAGCAACCATATAAATATCACCGATATCGGCATTATTCGGTAAATTGGCGCACGACGAAACAGTACCTTTAATCTTTACACTGGTTCCGTCTTTACCGGCAACACCCTGAGGTCCCGTGGCACCAACCAACGAAGCCAAAAAGTCTGCTTCGGATCCAGTGTTACCATTTGCCAACCAAATTTGATAGGCGGATGCACCGGTGGCACCCGGTGTTCCGGCCGCCCCGTTTTTAACCTCTATCTGTCCAATCACTGTATCCGCGGCATGTGCGCCGGTTAAACCGACACATATCGCCAATACGGCACAGATTCCACCAAAAGTCATTTTTCTTTCACACATTTTGACTTTCCTTTTTGTTCGTTTTAATCGTTCTCGCACCTAAAATTAGTTTCCTTTGCAAACTACATCGTATACTGTCTTGTCTGATGTTGTTTCTGCATCATTCACAACAACCTCCATACCGTTCGGGCAGGGCGATTCACCCTGGATATCCGACAATGCGACAACATTTTTGGTCGTGTCACCATCTGTCAAAACAATATAGCCATTTGATGTGCTGAATGTCGCATCTTTGGATATTTTATTATCCGCCGTTGATTGCGCATTGGCCGCCGCGGTATTTGCCTGAGACGCCAAACTGAATGTCGCCGCCAATCCGGTGGTTGTATTATCAACCTTGTTCGCGGTTGTGGTTGCGGTTGACTGTGCTTTTTCCGCCGCAGTTTGCGCCGTAGTAATTGCAGACAAAATCGTGCTGGCATTCGTGCCCGGCTTCACGGTTTCGCACATTCTATATTCTTCGTGAACGCCGCTAACCTCCGGACAAACTATATAGTCACCATTTTCACACTGTATTGCACGATCCGGGACAATCACTTTACATTCGTCCGGTATATATTTGGTACTGGTTGTACCATTACACATAGTATACGTGTACTGGGTCTTGCCGCGTGCCGTTGTTGTGTGGGCTATATATGTCGTAACGGTATTTTTAACCGCCTTGGCCGTATCGCTGACCCCATCACAGGTACCGACACCCGCGGGGCCCTGGACACCCTGGATACCTTGTGGTCCTTGTTCACCCTGGGGACCATTTGCAATTGTAAACTCACTGATACTGACACTGTTACAATCTTTTATAACAGTTTTCTTGGCGGCACGCCCTTCAAATGTTGTATCCGTTGTTTCTGCGGTTAACGCACAAACCGGTCCGGTCGCCCCAGTTGCACCCTTGTCACCTTTGTCGCCCTTATCACCCTTGTCACCTTTTTCGCCTTTGAATGGGACACCGCCGCCTGGGCATGTCGGAAACGCGGAACCGTTATAAATATACAACAAACCTTCTGCGCGGTTATAATACGCATCACCTTGGGACATACCGGTCAATTGCCCCAGTTCTGTACAATTTTCAACCTCGCCATTGTATGTAATACCAACACCCGGTTCACCCTTTGGTCCACGATAAACTTCGATTTGACCAATTACCGAATCAGAATATGCACAGTTCCCGCCAACCAGCATTGCCACTGCTGCACAGATTCCGCCAAATACGATTGATTTTTTCATTTTGCTTCCTTCGGTTCCTAAATTCTTGTTAATATTGTTATTGGTTTTTATTTTTAATTTTGACTTACACAGACCAGGTTATATACTTGTTTTTCTGATGTTGGACCACCCGAGACCGGATCCAGACGCAAAGATTGACACGCTTCTTTGCCATCTTCGCCCTGCAAATCATCGACCTTGGCCAATGGTGCAATAACCGTGTTTGTGTCTGCATTCATCAGCACATAGTAGTCCTCGTTATCTATCTGTTGTTTTGCAAATTTCACATTTTTTGGTAACACAGAATCTTTGTTGGCATAGTAATTATCTGCGGTATCTTTATCCAACAAGTTCGCACCGCTTATTGCCGTATTTACTGCATCCGCCAATTGTTGTTCATCAACCGTACCCGCGGCACCGGTAATTTCGTCCAAAGAAACCAAATCTACCCACGCTTCGCCAGAACCCTTGACGCGCCATTGAATCGCGGTAGTGGTTTTTTGTAATTCTATATTTTTACCGTCCGCACCGGCAAAATCCGATTTGTTTGCGAACGTTTGCCACGAATCATCTGAATCTTGATATTGCAAATCACCGGTTGAATCAACATACCGAATGGCCGCCGTCGGTTTTATCGCCGCAATTTTTTCATCTACAACAGGTATGTCATATTTCGCGGCATCAACTGCATTCAATTCTGGGCGGGTTGCATAATCTTTATTTGATAATTCGTAATCAATAATATCACGCACCGCATTTTCATCGACACCGGCATTTTGTAACGCCGCGACATCCGCCGCCAAATCGTTCAATTTGTCTTTCAAATCCGCCACCACCGCGGCAGACGCCGAAGACGGCAATTTCGGTTTCGTGCTAATGTTACTTGCCCCCGGCATTGTGGCCATACGCGAAGACGCGGATGTTGTCACCACCGGATTCGACACCGATTTTACAGATTGCGTCGCAGGGCTGACCCTTAGACTGCCCGACCGGGACGTAGAAGCCGCAATCGCGCCCCCCGCACCAATGGTCAAAGCAAACACGCTTACCACAAGTTTTTTACCAAACATTACCTTTCCTTTTTGCTCGTTTTATTCTTACTATTTGACAATGTAACAAACACCATCTAAATAATATCCTGTTCCCAACTCGTCACATTTATAGCGATACCATGCGTCATTTAATACACAGGTTTGGGTTGCGGTATTCCATTCTGCCAATTTTTCACCACCCAGTTCAATATCTTCATACATCTGACACGCAAGGCGCGCACTGTTTTGATAGCAATATCCATAATCAGAACCACTGGGGCGATTATCATCGGGTAAATTTCCACCAAACACAGTATTATAGAACGCGGTTAACAACTGCGGGTTACCCTCGGTTTCATATCTCGGCGACCACATACCATTCAATTCGTTGCACACATCGGCCAAAGATACGGACAACGAATCTCTAACATCGGCCACCAAAGAATCAATCGTCGTTCTTATTTGCGAATCCAAATCACCGTACGAATTCGTTGTTTTAAGCGGATCTGCACAATTCTTTAATGCAAAATCTTCCAATACATTTCGCAGGTCCATAGAACCATTGCCTGTAAAGGTCATATTGCGACATTTATACGGATAAGAGTAGTTGGTGTCATCCGGCGTACAAAGTTTTGTCACATATTCTTCAACCGCCTTTTCACACTTTTCAACAACGTTCAAAGAATCCACGGTTTCAACATAATTCAACAAAGACGCAAGTCCGCATGTTTTCGCATTACTGGTCAAATGACCACGGTTATCGAATGTGCAGGTGCTGGTTTCTGTTTGGCTGCCATACAATGCGGCACATGTTGTCACCTTTTCGCGACACATATCACGCGCGGTATAGCGTCCCAGTGCCGCGGCCGTCGTCGCCGTGTTTTTATCAAAATTCTTTAACGCATTAGATTGGGTGTCATAACATTCCGCCATCGTGTCCACACAGGACGATTTGACTTCTTCAATCTTTGCGCTTTGTGCCTGGGCAATTTCAATAATCGCATTGCGTTTGAATTCCGTCCAAACAAAATCGGCAATGTCACGACAAGTATCCAATTCACGCGTCACATATTTACGATAATTTTCCAAGAATCTGTTGTAATTTGGATTTTGATTCAATATATCGCCCGAAACATCGCCACTTAATGATATTGTTTCTTCCAATTTGAACAAACGCGGGCTGTAAATCGGTTCACCCGTTGCACCATTTATATATGCCCCGGTCGGGTCCAAACAACGTTTATAGTTTGCACCGCATGCAGTATCCGCCAAAATTGCATCACGAACCTTGGCAATACATTCGTTAACATCGGCGGAATTATGCGAACGATATTCTTCCAAACGTGCCTCGCGCAGGTATTTTTCCGCCGTACGAACGGCCTGGGCCACGGTTTCGCGTTTTTTGTTCAATGTTTTTTCATATGTGTTGCAATCTTGGGTGATCAAAATATTGTACGAACTTTGCGACATAGAAAACAGTGCATCGTTACTGCAATTGCCACTGGTTATGCGCACACATTGTCTTTGTGCCGCATTGAACAACGCCGTACCTTCCAATGTGGACATATCCGTGCCACCGGACGAGAATATAGAAGTAACATCGTTTGACCAAATATCATCCAAATCGGTAGAAAAATCCAAATCTAAAATTCCCAACGAATTTGACGCCCCCGAATAAGATGTTGTAGAAGATTTACCCGACAACAAATCGTTAATGGCATCCAACGCCTTGGCGGCGGCACTGGTATCGCGTTTTATTGCCAATTCGCCAACGGTTGGGGAATACATCGCTTCAACCTCGGCCGCGGTCTTATCCACCGCATTCAAATTATTGTCTTGGAATTGTTGCAACATAATCATTGCCTGGTCCAAAGAATTTTCAATATCACGGAATGTGGTAAAACGGTTACTGCAAAAGCACCGACGATATGTATCATTGGCATTTGCACATATCTGATCCATACATGTTGCATACGATTCGCGACATTCGGCATAACCACCGCCAATTTTACTAATATCGCTATATACCGCGGTTGCGCGGGCGGTGGCACTGCGTGCCATACCATTGATACCCGAAACAGTGTTTTTACCGGCACGCGCATTTGTTACCCCACCGGTGGCACTGCGCGCACGCTTCGCAAACGCCGTTCTTGTAGATGCGGCACGACTGTTCACAGAATTATCCCGAACCGCAACAATTGTCGTTGCAACACGACCACCATTTGTGGTGACGCGGGTTGGACCAATCGCGCGAATACGGGTCGGAGAACCCGTCGCACGCCGGGATTGCGTATCAGACGCCGTTTGCCGTGGGGCAGATTCCGAATCGATTGCACGTGGATTTGGTGCCTGGACCGCATAAGCCCCACCGACAACACCCGTCGTCAAAACAGCGCATATCCAAGAAAAAATCCCTTTCGTCCTAAACACTTTACTCCCTTCGGTTGCGATTATAGTAAAAATTCCAAATTTGAATCAACCATAAAATCAACCTATTTTTTTATTCGATGCAACAATTCACCGCATTTTTAACCCAATCCCCCAATTTTTGAACGGTTGAGCGTGATTCAGACATTTGTTTTTTTACATCTTTTTCTTTCTTTGCGTCTTTATCAATTGCCGCAGTATATAATTCTGGTTCCATTTTTTTAACTCCGGCCAGGTCTATCATTTTCATATTCAAACCCCAAAACAAAGAATACAATTCATATGCTTTTTCGAACATTTTATATGCATCTTTTTTATTTCCCGCACCGATTGCCTTGGTCCCAACCTCGTACAGACGCATTGATGCCGCCAACAAATGTTTTGAAATACACCAAACTTCGTTACCCTGTTTACCGGATTTATCAACGATTCGTTCCATCAATTCTTTGCGCATACCACGCACAACATTTATAAGATCGTAAAAACCCGGCTGTTTCGTTTTTGCACCACTGAAAAAGAAATGTTCCTCCAACGATACCAGGTTCATTAACGCAATAGACAAATCTTGGTCAGATGACAAATCCAACGGATTCACTTTTTTGGAATCATCGATTTTTTGAACCATTTCTTCCAAAGACATTTTTTTCATAATATTTCTCCTTTCCATATTCAAATCATAATTACTTGGTTATAAACCAGAATACAATCGTGGCAACCAACAAAAAACTTATTGGAACAACAACCTTTTGAAACGCGAACTGCGCATGACCGCCGTTTTTGCGTTTAATCGCGATATACCAACGCGCGCCCGCCCAAAAACAAATCGTTCCAACAATTATTCCCAACAAGAATTTATCAATTCCCCACAATGTATTCATACCGAAATAAACATCAGGCAATAAATAAACCATTCCCAACAGGGCATAATAACACACAAACGGCACAAATAATTGCCAAAAAGCACTTGTGACGCCGCGTTTTTTTAGCCAACCCGCCGTCCATAAAAACAAAGATAATGTTAATC
This sequence comes from uncultured Pseudomonadota bacterium, assembly GCA_900320405.1. Classification (GTDB taxonomy): domain Bacteria; phylum Pseudomonadota; class Alphaproteobacteria; order Rs-D84; family Rs-D84; genus Enterousia. The sequence goes on along the minus strand of OOHM01000003.1, from coordinate 81,252 downwards.
CGCCGGCCCAAATTCCGGTAATAACATCATCAACACCCAACAAACGCGCACCTTCCAATCCGGCGCCAACCGCCACCGTACAGACGGGACAAACCGCAGACGCCGCGGTCGCACACAACATTCCACCAAATATTGCACACATAAAACTCAAAACTTTTTTGGTCATATTTTTCCTTTCCTTTTTTAATCTTCTTGTTATCTTACAAAAATCGAACGCGATGGGTCAATATGATTTTACAACGCCGCGCATATGTGCACTGCGTGCACGCGGATTATTCGCAATTTCTTGCGCACTTGGCGTTCGTGCGCGCATCAATTCAAACCGTGGTCGAATGTTCTGCGGCATACGCGGATCCCCGGGTGCGGTTGTCCAATCACGAAATGTATTTTTAACAATTCTGTCTTCCAACGAATGAAATGTCACACATATGCATTTACCACCAACATTTAATAAATTTGGCACCACCGATAAAGCACGCGACAGTTCCCCCATTTCATCATTGACCGCGATACGCAATGCCTGAAAGGTTGGGGCAACATCATGCGGATTATGAATTAAATCACGCAATTCAAATGTTGTTGCCGGCATTTTTTGTTTGATTGCGCGCGCAATTGCCCCCGCCGGTTTAACATCGCCATATTCCCGCAGTATCCGCGTTATATCCGCCACCGTCCATATATCGAACATTTCACGCACCGTTGGACCATCACCCGACATACGCATATCCAACGACGCATCTGCACGAAAAGAAAAACCGCGTTCAGGATTGTCTATCTGCATTGAAGAAATTCCCAAATCAAAAACAATCGCATCAAATGCTTCATTTAATTCTGCCATCGCTGAAAACGGCTTTGGCACAAACTCAAATCTCGCGCCAAATTCTTGTTTGATTTTTTGTGCGTCATCCAACACATTGGGGTCGCGGTCAAACGCCAAAACATTCGCACCCGCATCCAAAAACGCCCGAGTATACCCGCCCGCGCCAAATGTCGCATCTATGACGCGTGCACCACGAATATCGCCAACCGCATCCATAACCGCATCCAACAAAACCGGAATATGCTTTATCATTCTATTTCAACCTTTATTCCCAAACCCGTAAAATCTTTAATAATATTCTTGCCCAATTCCACACCACCTTTTAATTCTATCGTTGTTTTTTTGCCACCAGAATACAAATTCAAAACAACCTTGGTTTTTCCCGCGGGCAGGCTAGTCAATGTCTTTTTTACATCCGCCAATCTGGATTTTTCGCGAATATCCAATGTAATTTTTTTTGCTATGCCTGCAACCCATTGGGCAAGCGGTATAATGGAATCAACAAAAACGGACACCCGGTCATCCCGATTCGACAATCGACCCGAAATCACGACCTCGGTTTCTGTAGATAACACACCGGTCAAATTTGCAACCGCATCATCACCAAACGCCACCGCGTCAATGTTGCCGGCCCCATCAGACGCATTTATAGTCATCATTTCTTTACCGGTCTTGGTCCGTCGATGCGAATAAGAATTCACATTTGCGGCAATTCGTACATTGGCCCGATCCGGCAATTCGGCCAATTTTGTGCTTATCGCCAAGTGCGCATCCGCAATCAAATGTTTATATTGATCCAACGGATGCGCCGAAATATAGAACCCCAACGCCGACAATTCGTTTTCCAATTTTTGCCCAAAACTCCACGGTGCAGTTTTAACCAAATTCTTGGCCAGCCGGTCTTCGGCCACATCATCTTCAACCGTGTTTGCGAACAAAGATAACATTTTCGCACTTTCTTTGGATTTTGCCGCATAAGATAAAATCATATCCGCATTCATAAATATTTCGGCACGATTCGGATTTATAGAATCTAATACACCGACCTTGGCAAACGCCTCTAAGATACGCTTGTTCATTATTGGTGCGCAACGCTTTGCAAAATCGGTTATATTTTTGAATTTGCCTTTGGCGCGTTCCGCGATAATCGCATCGGTTGCGGCAACACCAACACCCTTAATCGCCGCCAGGGCATATACAATCTTGCCATCTTGAACCGTAAACAAAGATTCACTTTTGTTTATATCGGGCGCAACAATTTGAATTCCAAAGTTTGATTTCGCATCATCAACGAATAAAGCCAATTGGTCTGTATCGTTCATATTACTGGACATAGATGCCGCCAAAAATTCCGCCGGAAAATGCGCCTTAAGATACGCACATTGATTGGCCACGATAGAATAGGCGATGGCATGCGATTTGTTAAACGCATATTTTGCAAATTCTTTGAATTTTTCCCACAAATCTTTTGCGGTTGCTTCATCCAAAGTTCCTTCTTTCTTGCAGCCCTCTAAGAATTTAATCTCTAATTTCGCCAACAATTCCAGTTTCTTTTTACCCATGGCCTTGCGCACAGTATCAGATTCACCACGCGTAAACCCGGCCAATGCACGCGTCAATTGCATAACCTGTTCTTGATAAACAATAATACCATAACTTTCTTTTAATATCGGTTCTGCACGCGGATGCACATATTCAATTTTTTCTTCACCGTGCATACGCGCGATAAATTGCGGAATAAACGCAATAGGGCCTGGACGATTCAACGCGTTTAACGCAGAAATTTCCAAAAAGTTTGTAGGATGCATTTTACGCAAAGTCTGTTGAACAAAGGGGGCATCGAATTGGAATATACCTTCGGTCATACCCGATTGCCACAACGCCAAAGTCTTTTCGTCATCGGTTGGAATATCATCCAAATTGATGTTTTGTTGATGTGTTTTTTGAATCAGTTTCGTTGCGTATTTTAACACAACCAAAGTTTCCAACCCCAAAAAGTCAAATTTAATCAATCCGGCCGATTCCAAATAATGCCCATCAAATTGACACGAAGGCAACGGGTTTGCCGGGTCACGGTAGACCGGGGCAATTTGGGTTGTTGGACGGTCACCGATAACAACACCACACGCATGTTGCCCAAGGTTCCGGAACGAACCTTCCAATTCTTCGGCAATTGATACAACCTTGGCCATATCAGAATCTGTGTTTAACACATTTTGAATTTCTTGCGATGTATCAACGGCTTCTTTTAACTTCTTGGCATCCGGTGGTATCATTTTTGAAAGTCTATCTGATTTGGAATACGGAATACCATAAACGCGCCCAACATCACGAATTGCGCCACGCGCCTGCAAACTGCCAAATGTGATGATACGACACACAGAATCATGTCCATATTTATCGCAAATATATGCCAATACCTGTTCGATTCCATTTGGTTCAAAATCAACATCAAAATCCGGCATAGAAATACGATCAGGATTCAAAAATCTTTCAAACAACAACCCATATTGCAATGGATTTACATGCGTAATACCCAACGCCCACGCAACAATGGAACCCGCACCAGAACCACGACCCGGGCCGGTTAAAATATCGTGTTTTCTGCACCAATCTATATAGTCGGCAACAATCAAGAAATACCCCGGGAACCCCATACCAATAATAACATCTAATTCATAATTCGCCTGTTCGAAATATGGTGCCGTGTCTGTAATTCCATGTTGCTTTAACCGTTCGGTCAAACCATTCATTGTGTTGTCACGCAACATCTTACATTCGTCTTCAAAATTATCACCGAAACGCGGCAACAAAGGTTTTTCATGAACATTTACAAAGAACGCACAACGCCGTGCAATATTAACAGTGTTTTCGATGGCTTCTGGCAAATCTGTAAAGATATCAATCATTTGCTCAGAACTCTTGAAGTATTGTTCCGATGATTTTCGGGGTCTATCTGGATCAATAACCTTGGTTTGATTCAAAACACAACCCAACGCATCTGCGGCCTCGTAATCTGAGGCACCGGCAAAGCACACATCATTGGTGGCAACAATAGGTATATTCAAAGATTTTGCAATTTCTAAAAAGGCCGGTTCGGTCTTTATCTCGTCCTGTAATCCGTGACGTTGAATTTCAATATAAAACCGGTCGCCAAATATTTTAATAAAATGTTCCGCATAATTTTTTGCTAAATTATCTTGATTGTTTAACACGGCCATACCCATCGGCCCCATATGTGCGCCCGACAAACAAATAACACCAGACGAATGCGATTCTAATTCATCAAAAGTAATATACGGACCCAAATGGTGGTTTTCATCCCGCATATACATAATCCGGCTTAATTCGCAAAGGTTCAAATATCCTTCATGATTTTGTACCAACAACACTATTTTAGACAACGACGATGCGCGCAGCATTTTCGGATCGGCCGTATGATGATTCAATGTTATTTCAACCCCAATAATTGGTTGAATTTTTGCCCCCGGCATAACATCAGAAAACTCTGCACAACCCGACATCATATTTGTATCGGTCAATGCGCACGCAAACATACCATTTTCGGCACAAAGTTTTGGAATTTTTTTAACCTCTATGGTGCTGGCACCGATGGACAGCCTACTGTGCATATGAAGATGAATAAATTGCCTTTCCATACCGTCAAGACTAGCAAAAATACCAAATCACTGTAAAGCAAATATTTCAAAAAAATAAAAGTCTACGCGGGTCTTTTGATATGTTTCATAAACCGATTCCAAAAGTGATTAAAAATAAACATATCAGTATCAGGATTTTGCGCAACGGAACACATATCCCAATCAATAACGCCGATAATATTCATATCATCATCAAACAGCAGATTCGTTCCATTCAAATCAAAGTGTGCCAATACTGGGCACGGTTTATCAATCGGTGGTTCCTTGGCTCGTTCTGGTTGCAAACTGTGCAAGAAACGGTTGACCCCCGGAATTGAATCAAGTCTTATACTTTGTATTTCCGATATTATTTTTGACACCTGATGTTTAATTTTGGCCTCGTTTTTTAATATGGTGGCATCATCAAAGGTATTAATATTACGCCCTGGAATTTTTTCACTAACATACATCGCCATATTATCATCGGTATATATAGTTGGAATACGAACACTCATACGTGGTTGAACAAAATCCATCAAATCTTTATAGTTTTTTACACGCGCCGGGGTGATATTACGAAATAATTTAACATAGTATTTATCATTCACCACACAACAAACACGATTCAAAGTGATTTGGCGCACAAATTTAATCTTTTTAACCTGTTCACCGTACACCCTTTTTATAAAATGCTTAATACGCGGTCCATACAGTGTGGCATTGACATTACCACGCACACGTGCACGCCGCGCGCCATCAGGCACAAATATTGCCAAAAAATTGCCTATATAAAATGGTATTTTGCTCATAATTTCTCACCCATTGAACGCAACGTATGTTAATCAATTTTTGTTAAAAAGGCAAGATAATATTCCCAAATCACAATCACAAACAAACCCACCGATTGGGTGGGTTTTGTTTATTTTAATTTTCCACAACAATGCTTATACTTTAATCCCGAACCACACGGGCAGGGCGCATTTCTGCGCGCTTCGCCGGCGGCATTCAGTGATTCATCATGTTCATTGCGCTGTTTTTCGGTGGCGTCAACATCCGCACGCGTCAATTCCATACGCGAAATATACGCAACAGACATTATCTTGAAATTGTTTATTGTGTTTTTAAACAACCCCAACGCTTCGCGTTTATATTCATACAACGGATTCTTTTGCGCATATCCACGCAATCCTATTCCGGTCTGCAAATAATCCATTTGTTGCAGGTGTTGTTTCCACACAGAATCCAATGCACCTAACATCATCTGGCGCGATGCGGTCTGCATCATCTCTGGCCCGTACTTGTTCGCCTGGGTTTCATAGCGTTGTAATGCCAAACCGTGCAAAACATCATAGGCTTTGCGCTCTGTAATAGTTTCGTCTTTTTTCCAATTTTCTATATCTGTGATATCCAATGCAAAAATACGAACCATTGCATCATGAATACCTTTGATATTCCAATCTGCGGGCTGCGCCTTTTCCGGAATGTTGTTTTCACAAATTATCTCTACGACATCCGCAATCATTTCTTTGGCCAACGGCGCCAAATCAGCCGATGTCATCAAATCATCACGTTGTTTATAAACAACACCGCGTTGTTCATTCATAACATCGTCATATTTCAACAATTCTTTACGCGCCTCGAAATACCGGGCTTCGACACGTTTTTGTGCTTTTTCTAACGCCTTGGTTATCCACGGATGGGTAATTGCCTCGCCGGGTTTCAACCCAAGTGTGGTAAGCATTCCCGACAGGCGCGCCGCACCAAATATACGCATCAAATCGTCATCCAATGCCAAAAAGAATTTAGAATCGCCCGGGTCACCTTGACGACCACTGCGCCCACGCAACTGGTTATCGATACGACGTGATTCGTGCCGTTCGGTACCAATCACATATAAACCACCCGCATCCAACACAATCTTTTTATTTTTTTCAATCGTTTCATAAATTTCTTTCTTTTTTGCTTCAAAATCTGGCGCGTTTTTATCCAGGTCCGCAATTAAATCTTCGGCATTTCCACCCAGTTTAATATCAGTTCCGCGTCCCGCCATATTTGTTGCAATGGTTAACGCACCCGGCGCACCCGCCTGGGCAACAATTTTTGCCTCGGATTGGTGATGCTTTGCATTTAACACCGCCGGATTTACGCCCAATCTTTTACGCACAACATCGGCCAATTCTTCGGATTTTTTGATTGAAACCGTACCCACAAGAACCGGCTGTTTTCGCTTCATACAATCAGATATTTGATTGATAATCGCATCATATTTTTCATTTTTATTTAGATAAATCTCATCATGATGATCAACGCGTGCCACCGGTCGATTTGTTGGAATTGATACCACACGCAGTTTATAAATCTCGTCAAATTCGGCGGCTTCGGTCATGGCGGTACCGGTCATACCCGACAATTTCTCGTACAAACGGAACAGGTTTTGATACGAAATACTGGACACCGTTTGATTTTCTGGTTGTACGCGCACGTGTTCTTTGGCCTCGATTGCCTGATGCAGACCGCGCCCAAAACGCCGCCCCGTCATAACACGTCCGGTAAATTCATCAACAATTAAAACCTCGCCATCACGCACAACATAGTTCACATTTTTTTGGAACAAATGATGCGCCAACAAAGATTGTTGAATATGCATAACCAACGCCGCATTTTCCGGCGCATACAAATTATCGCCAACCAGCAGCCCCGCATCCGCCAACAGACGCGTCACAGAATCCACACCAACCTCGGTCAATGTCACATGGCGATCTTTTTCATCTTTCTTGTAATCTTCGGGATTTAATTTTGCGACAACCGCATCAACTTTGTTGTACAAATCACTGGTATCTTCGGACGGTCCCGATATAATCAACGGGGTACGCGCCTCGTCAATTAAAATACTGTCCACTTCGTCAACGATACCAAAGAACAGCGGTCGCAGAACCTGTTGCGCCTTGGAAAACTTCATATTATCGCGCAGATAGTCAAAACCCAATTCCGAATTGGTCACATATGTAATATCGCACGCATACGCCGCCCGACGTTCATCATCGGTCATATCGTGTTGAATAATTCCAACCGTAAGACCCAAAAATTCATAAACTTGTCCCATCCATTTTGCATCGCGCGATGCCAAATAATCATTCACAGTAATTAAATGTGCGCCTTTGCCGTATAATGCCTTTAAATATAACGCCAATGTTGCAACCAATGTTTTACCTTCACCGGTTTTCATTTCTGCAATTTGACCATTATTCAAAACCATTCCGCCAATCATTTGCACATTAAAATGCCGCAGACCAATGGTTCGAATTGATGCCTCGCGCACGGCGGCAAACGCATCCGGCAATATGTTTTTTTCTTTTTCGCCGGCCGCGATACGTCCGCGCAGCACATCCGTTTGCGCACGCAATTCTGCATCACTCATCGCGTGATATTTTGGTTCCAAATCATTTATCAATGAAACGGTTTTATCATAAGATTTCACCAATCGGTCATTCGCAGACCCTAATATTTTCTGAATAATGTTCATACCCATCACTTTTCCTTGTCTTTTGTCAAATCTTGGTATAGCAAATTTTGTGCCTTGCGGTCAAGATACTTTATGATATAATACATTTAGAAAAATAAACAAGCCACAACAATTGAATTTTATTCAAAATCGTGTATTTTCGGAAACAGGGAGGCCGATATCAGATGAAAGAACAGGTCAAACAATTACAAACAACAAATATAACCAGTGAAATTTTCGTAATATCGCCGGCACAGTTAGATTATATCGCCGGTATTTTCAGTAAAAATTTTGCCGACGCAATGAATATGCGCACCTTTTCCGACCGCATAGAAGAGGTTGCACGCGAATCTTTTCGCACCGCGTTGCGCGCCGCCAAGAAAATGGGTGAAAAACATTAAATATTTAATTGATACGACGATTTAATTTCAAAACGGATACAAATCTCGTACCGGCTTTTTTCTGGTTACGATTTGGCGCCCATGGCAACCAATTTGGCCATCAAATCCCAAACATCTGGGCATCAAATTTTACCCCAAAAAATATACATTCGTATAATTATTTATATATTAAAATCTTGCAATTCGCTTTCAATGGTCTAACATATCGGTGATAGTCAAACAGGGCATAGCCGTCATTTATGGCGGAGGAAAGTCCGGACTGCGCGGGACATCACACCGGTTAACGGCCGGGCGGGGCAACCCGACGATTAGAGCAACAGTGACGAAGCAGGTTTAACCTGAGTGAAACGGGCAATCTCTGTGTGCAGCAACTTCAAATAGGCCTCTATTGATTTGTCCCGAATCGGAGGCGGGTAGAGGGCTTGACAATTGGTGGTAACATCATTTGCAGATTAATTATGCCCACCACCCAATGTTTGGTGCCGAACGCGCCGGAACGGCACTGAATCTGGGCGGAACAGAATCCGGCTTATCGTTTGGCTATACGGCAAAAAAACATCCCCATTCGGGGATGTTTTTATCAAATGTTATCACAGACACAAGGCTCAACTCCTGAATTACAATAATAGACGCTAGAACGAGTCAGGTGCAACACACGCACACTGCTCAATGCCTGAATGACAATGAGGAACGCTACCATGAGGACTACCACCACAATTCAACCAGTAACAATCATCATCACTACTGCATCCACCCCCAAAAACAGCAGTCACCTCTCTTAGCGAAAACAGAATACAGTCACCATTTTGATATTCCGCACATTCTACCCTTGTCACCATTGTCTTGGACTGATCCTCGAATCTATTATCCATCTCATCGTATATTTCATTTATTTGGCCGTTTACCGCACCGGCGGTAACCAATTTATTATCGTCTGTTCCATTGGCGTAATCATAATTTTCCCAACTGGCGATAATCCCGCGCTCCCCGATTGTACCGGCGGCATTTGTATATGTGACAACGGTTGTACCCGGTGTCGATGCGTTAGTGCCGGTTGCCGGAATTGTTGCCTGGCGCGTGGTATCAACATATTGTTTTGATGTAACGGTTGTATCCGCCAAAACTGAATTGATTGTTAATATTGATGCAAATGCACCGAATGTTAAAATTGGAATCCTCATATCCCTTCCTTTTTTGCTTGTTTTATACACTTATATTATGGCATTAAAGGTACCTTTATTTTGACCACCCTGGTGATTTTGTAAGTCATTGATTTTACTGAATTGTATTTTCCAAAAAAAGTACTGGACAAAAAGGTACGATTAAATCGACCACCCCAAATGGTGATCTTTTTAATTTTTTTCGAAATATGAAAATAAGCCTGGACAAAAACCTTCGTTTTTTATGGCCGTTTTGCATAAAAAACGCCCCGAATCCGGGGCGCTTTATCAATCAAAAAAACTTACATCACCGAACCGGTTGTGGGATAAAATGTTAATTGAATCTTTTGCCACTTGTCATATTCACCTGCGGGCAGCATACGGAACGGTTGACACACATTGATTGCCGACCGTATTGTTTCCAAAACATATGCAAACGCCGGGTCCGTTTCCGCGCGCGCCGCCGATTCAAACCAAACATCAGAAACCGTTCCATTTTGCCGCATTGTTAAATGCGCAACCGCACGAATTCCGTCGATTCCCGGATATGCGGTATTTATATTCCAACACCGTGTCATTGCAACGCGTAACGCATCAACAACCGACACAGTCAGTGTTCTGTCCAAAGACACAACATTGCGATTTACGCGCACAACGGTTTTGGTTTTCGGGGCCGAAACATCATCCGGTTTTTCGTTGTTCGAATCTTTTGTCTTTTTATCTTCTGCATCTGAAACCAGTGCCGTAGACTTCAATTCTTCGGTTTTGTTTTGTGTGGCATTTTGTTCTGGTTGTTTTTGACTTTCCGGTTCTTTCGAATCTGTTTTATCAGACTTATCCACATTTGTATTATACAGTATGGTTTCGTCCCCCATCACACGCACACTGTTCAAATCTATCATTGTTATTTGAATTCTGTCGGGTGCGATAAAGCGTTCATAATTACTAAACACAACATCCGCCAACAAAACAATCACACCCACGACAACCAAGTGCCCCAGTATTGAAAACCCAAAATTTTCCGCCAAAAAATGGTTAATCTTGCCCATTTTTATTTATCCAATTTTGTCCGCAACCCCACACGTTCAAAACCGGCCGTCTTTAATTTGCCCATAACCGCCATAACCGCACCATAATCCGCACGCCGGTCACCATTGATAACAATTGCCAAATTAGAATTTTCCGCGCGCATCGCCACCGCACGTTTTATAACATCGTCTAATGGTAATTGGTTTGTGCCGATATAATACCGTCCCGCTGAATCGACACTTATTTGCATCGCGTGGTCGGTACCCGTCAAAACCGTTGTCCCGGCATTTGGCAAATCCAAATCTATACCGTTCGTCATCATCGGTGTGGTCACCATAAAGACCGCCAACAACACCGTCATAACATCAATCATTGGTGTCAAAGACAGTGTCGCATCCGAAATTCTGTGCCGCATACGTGCCATATTATTTTCCCCCGATTTTTTCATATAAATCATCGGTGCGTTTAGAAAACACTTGGTGGGCAATCGCCGCAGGTATCGCAACAATCAAACCCAACGCCGTTGTTCCCAACGCAATTGCCAACCCGGGTGCGATAACGCCGATGCTGACCGATTGATTTGCACCAATTGATGCAAAAGAATCCATAACACCCCAAACGGTTCCAAACAACCCAATAAAAGGCGACACATAGGCGCACATTGCCAAAAACCACAAGTTTTTATCAAACGGACGAATCGCTTCATCCGGATTACCGCTTAATTTTTTATGTTTTACGGCGTGAAACAGGCGAATTTTTTCGACAATTACCGCCCACGACATAACACTAAGCACAACCAATGTAATCGACGCAACCGCCGTAACAACATCGCTTGTAAACAATCTCCACAAAGAAAACGCATTCATTTTTATTCCTTTTTTCCTTTAATTTTCTAACGCCTGCGCCAACACATCGGGCAAACGCGACGGCCGACCAACCGCATTCAGGTACGCCGCCGTCCCGGTAAGTATAGCACAAATTTCACCATTTTTCACGAATTTTTGTTCAACCGATACAGATGCCGCGCCAACGCCGGTCACAACCGTTTCTACGGCAAATTCATCCGCCAAGAACAAAGGCCTTATATATTGAATACTTAAATTTCGTATAACCAAACCAACATCATCCGGCACCGGACGCGCATTTTTACCCAACCAATTCATACGCGCGCGTTCGGCAATTTCAATATAACGCCCATGATACATTATTCCACCCGCATCGGTGTCGGCATAGGCAACCGAAAAATTAAATTTATGTGTTTTCATGATTATTTCTCCAATCCCATATGACGGTATCCCGCATCTGTCACGATTCGACCGCGCGGGGTGCGCTGAATCAACCCCAATTGCATAAGATACGGTTCAATTACATCTTCTATCGTATCCGCGGGTTCAGACAATGCCGCCGCCAAATTATCAATTCCAACCGGTCCCCCCGCATAATGCATTATAATCGCACGCAGATAATCACGATCAATTTGATCCAACCCAGAATCGTCAATGTGCAATTGTTCCAATGCGGTTTTTATAACGTCCGCCGTGATTATACCGGAACCCATTGCCGCGGCAAAATCACGCGCGCGTTTTAACAAACGATTTGCAATACGCGGCGTTCCGCGTGAACTTTTTGCCAACGCCAACGCCCCAGCATCATCAATATTGGTTCCCAAAATTCCTGCACTGCGCCGAATAATCTTTGCCAAATCTGCGGGCGGATAAAAACTAAGGCGCAAATCAATTCCAAACCTGTCGCGCAACGGATTAGACAGCAATCCCGTACGCGTTGTTGCCCCAACCAAAGTAAACGGGGGCAGGTCGATTCGGACACTTTTCGCAGACGGCCCTTCACCCAACATAATATCTAATTTGAAATCTTCCATCGCAGAATAAAGAACTTCTTCTATTGCGGTTGGCAAACGATGAATCTCATCAATAAACAATACATCCATTGGTTCCAACGCCGTCAATATTGCCGCCAAATCACCCTGTTTAGTCAACATTGGCGCAGATGTTGCCCGAAAATTTGCACTCAATTCATTTGCAATAATATGTGCCAATGTCGTTTTACCCAATCCCGGCGGCCCATATAATAACACATGATCCATCGGTTCGCCCCGCATACGGGCCCCCGATATAAACACGGATAAATTCTGTTTCAACGCATCGTGCCCGATGAAATCTGCCAATGTTTTGGGACGAATCGTTGCCGCCATATCATCCGGAATATTTGGGTCCATAAACCTTTTTGTTTGTTCCATTTTACATCCAATTTATTATAACAATTTTGTATCCGCATTTTCGCGACCCACATACGCCTTAAGGTCGTTGTACAATTGTCGTAACTCTGCGGGCGCACCATATGTTGCATTTGCGCCCTTGATACGAATTGTTTCCAAATCGATTTGCGCCTGTTTTTTTAACACCTGGGTTAAATGTGTTGAAAATGCGCGTGCATCTTCGGCTTCGTCTGCCCCTTGAATCAGCAACCCGCGATTTGGGCGCGGCGAAAGAAATGCGAAATCCGACACAGATGCATCCGGTGACACCAGGGCAAAACCAGAAATCTCAGGTCGACGCATAAGTGTTTGCAAAACATACCACGCACCCAACTGATGCCCCGCCAACCATATCTTATCACTGTCTTCGTTATGATTTTGTATCCAATCTATGACCGTGGCGATATCCAACATATTGTCCGCGGTCGTACCCAATGAACCTTCGGAATCACCAACCCCGCGATAGTTAAACCGCACAACCGAAAACCCAATATCCATAAACGCACGAAACATCGCATACGATATTCGGTCATTCATATGATGCTTTTGCCGCGGATTTCCCGACAAAACGACCGCCAACGGCGCGGCCTCGGTCAAAGATTTATGATAAACCGCGTGCAATTTTCCCGCATCACCCGATATAATAATGTCAACCATATATACACCTTTCCATTTTTGTTCTTTTATTATAATATGTCTTATAGAACAAACACAAACCAATTTTCAATAAAAATTTTTGCTTTGACACGAATGGCCATAATGTTTTAGAATAAGGACATAAAAGTATCCAAGGGAAGGGCGAACAAAATGAAAAAATCTACTTTTACGGCAATTCTAGGCGCAATTGTCGCAACAAATGCGTTTGGTGCAACCCAGTATATAGAAGAAAACTTTCAAACAATTTATACCGAAACACCGGTACAATCTTATTATGCGTACCCAGACGACCAAAATTTCGTCCCGGAAAGTGAGTTTATGCAACGCGCAGACAGCCTGGATTATGACCAAAATATAATCAACGCCCGTGATGCGGAATCTTTCGCACATCCCGGGGTTATGTTTGCAGAACGCCCAATGGTTGTATGTCGTAACTTTGGTTGCACGCGTTTGAACGACAAAATTACACGCACATTTTTGTTCAACAGTCTGGTCAACACATTTATGATGAATGCACATTCGCGTCTTTATATTTGTGAAGCCGACCCATTTTCACGCGATTGTCTGCAATCGGGCATTTCTTTCCCGGTTCGTGCCGGAATTGCGAACGCACTTATAAAGATTCCCAAGGCCACAATTTCCCAGGTAAATGTTTCGACCGGTCTTTCGCGTGCAACGGTAAATATGACCTATGAATTGTTGGTAAATGGTATAAACCGCGTTTGCGAACCGACAATTATGGATATTGTTATACCAAACAATTCGGCGGCAACACTGTCGAATCGCGAATTCACATGTAATATGACCAGTGACGGTTTCAGTAATGTTTCGCTGTTGGTAAATCTGGATTATATCGATTTGGATTACGGTATCTTGGGCGGATATTATTCATTGGGAACCCAGGGTCCAACCGCCGGCGGTGGCACCGGTTACGCACTGTTCAAAACAGAATTTACAACGGGTGGTATGCAATTCCGTGCCGCGGTTGACGAAAACGACAACCTTATCCAAACAATTCAACCCGGCGAATATGCGGTTGAACCGTTACGGAAATAATTCATAGATTTTATGTGCCGGGCTTGAAATCGACGCAAAAAACGCCTAGAATAATACAAAAGGCCCGCCGTTATGAACAAAACCGTGCTTGTTATTGATGATGATGATATGTTGCGCACAACGCTTGCGCGTGGGTTGCGTGCGAACCATTTCAATGTTTTAACTGCACACAATGCCACGGATGGCGGCGAAGTATTGTCGCGAATCCGTGTTGACGCGATTGTATTGGATCGTATGATGGTTGGTATGGATGGTTTAACATTCCTTAAAAAACTGCGCGCCGCGGGCAATAACACGCCAACAATAATGTTAACCGCAATGGGTGGACCGGAAAATGCCATCGAAGGACTTGTTGGGGGCGCGGATGATTATCTGGCCAAACCTTTTCAATTACAAGAATTGATATTGCGTATACAAAATATTACCAAACACAATGTTGCGACCACGCCCAAAATGCCGGATGGACTGATTTTAAGCGGGGATGAATTTTTTGTTAAATCGCCTGACGGTGAAATGCGCATACTTGCGTTATCGGGTGAAGAAAAGAAATTATTGGCAAAATTAACATACCCGATTGGGAATATTGTCGCGGCGGCGCCGATGGTTGCAAAACGCTTGCGGAATAAATTAAATGGTGTATTATCAAATCTGGATATTGTGACCATACGCAGTCATGGTTACAAATTGGTGTGTTCAACAATGGAATGTGAAACAAAGGCGGAATAGAAATATGAGATTGATTCCACGCAGTTTTTTCTGGCGTACGATTTTGTTGATATTGGTCCCACTGGTTGTGGCCCAGGTTATTATTGCGAATGTGTTTTTTGGTAATCACTGGGCACGCGTACACGCAACATTGGCGCGAACATTGGCCGGCGAAGTCACAACTATGATGAATTTTATGGATTCTGGAAATACGACCGCGGCGCAAGAAATGGCAACCGACATCGGTATAAATTTCTCGATTCACGAAAAATTGAACCGTCCAAAACACAGTGATAACAATTCGCGTGAGGCCGGCTTGTTGGCACGCGAATTATCAAATCGTGTCAAAAGACGCGCGAACATATATATTGACCGGGCGTCCCGCCTTATATATATTGATATTCCAACGCGAAACGGGCAGATTGCAACATTCGGGACCAGTCTTTATCGTATTTATTCCACCAGTACCGAAGTATTTATAATCTGGTTGATTGGCGCGATTTTAATCGTTTCGATTTTGGTTTCGCCGTTTATCATATTGCATAATCGCAGTATTCGTAGAATTGCACATGCGGCAAATCGTTTCGGGCGTGGATTGGATGCACCGGGATTTCAACCGACCGGTTCCCGCGAAATACGCGAGGCCGCAACCGCAATGATAACAATGAAAGAACGACTGGATCGGTACAACCGTACCCGCACAGATATGTTGAACGCAGTCAGTCACGATTTGAAATCGCCACTGGCGCGGATGCGACTTGCCATAGAAACCGACACTGCGGACAAGAACGCGTTGTTAACCGACATCGACCGTATGAGTGCGATGATAAGTGGTTATTTGGCGTTTGCGCGTGGCGAAATGCCGGAAATAGAACAATCGACCGAATTGCCACCAATGTTGTTGCGTATTGCGCGTGACGCCGCACCAGACAAACGCATTTTGACCGAATTTCCGGACACACCGGTACAATTTTATGCACGTCCAATGGCGTTGGCGCGCGCATTTGGTAATATAATTGAAAACGCCGCCCGTTATGCGAACAAAATTATCAAAATAACAGAAATAGACGGCGACAATGAAACAACGGTCATTATCGAAGACGATGGTTCGGGCATTCCCGACGAAAAAAAGGCGGATGCATTGCGCCCATTTGTGCGCCTGGATGATGCGCGTGGGACAGACACCGGCGGCACGGGATTGGGACTGTCCATTGCGAAAACGGCAATTGAAAATCACGGTGGACAAATATTCTTGGAAGACAGCGAACTGGGCGGTCTGCGTGTGCGCGTGGTATTACCAATTTAACAAACAACACGGGGAAACAAAATGAATCTGTATAAATATGTATCTGAAAAATTAAATGAAAAATTGGGTTTTGACGCGAAATTGGAAACCCCGCGCAATCGTGAATTTGGCGACTTTTCGACGAATGCGGCAATGGTTATGGCAAAAAACGCCGGTAAAAATCCCCGCGAATTGGCAAACGAAATTTTACCAAAAATCGCAGAATTAGACTTTGTGGAATCCGCATCTGTGGCGGGGCCGGGATTTATAAATTTGAAAATCAAAGACGATTTTCTGTGGCACGCCGTTCAAAGTGCCGCGACCATTACACAAACAACTAATCCAATGGTTATAGATATGGATTACGGTGCATACAATGTCGCAAAATCATTGCATATTGGACATTTACGGACATCTATTGTCGGTGACACTTTTAACCGTATTGCGCGATCTGTGGGTCACAAAACATTTTCTTGGAATCATATTGGGGACTGGGGCAAACCAATGGGATTGGTAATCGCATGGATTGAACGCCTGCATCCGGAATTACCGTATTTCCGGGATGATTTTAACCCCAACACGCTCGTTGATTATGAAATAGATGCCGATGAATTAAACACATACTATCCGGCGGCATCCGCATTGGCGAAACAAGACCCCGAATTTCAACTGCACGCCCAAGAAATCAAGGCGAAATTCCAATCGGGACATCCGGGGTATTTTGCGTTGTATGAAAAATTTTTGGCAATATCGTTACGCACAATGAATAACACCGTGCAACGGTTGAATATATTGCCATTTGACTATGATTTAGGTGAAAGAAACGCCGCGAAATATTTGGACCCCGTTGAAAAAATATTACGCGAAAAAAATATGATTTATAAAAATGACGGTGCCGAAATCATAAACGTAAAACGGAAAGATGACAACAAACCAATGCCACCATATATGTGGCGCGATTCCCGTGGTGCCGACACATATGATTCTACGGATTTGGCGGCCGTTTATTGTCGCAAACAGACAGATAATCCCGACAGAATTATTTATATTACGGACCTGCGCCAAAGTCTGCACTTTGAACAACTGTTCCGTGTTGCCGATATGTCCGGTATATATCCATACGACAGGTTTGAACACATTGGTTATGGAACAATCAATGGGGACGATGGCAAACCATTCAAAACCCGTGATGGTAATGCGGCGGGATTGGACGACATATTGGATGCCGCGAACGATGCGGTTACGGCGCGTATTGCGTCAACCGATAAAAAACTGGATGCGGACACAATACAAATGATTGCCTTGGCGGCGGTTAAATTCAATGATTTGTTGCACGATGTCCGTGCGGATTATATATTTGACCCGAAACAAATTACTTCGTTCGAAGGTCGCACCGGACCGTATGTATTATACACGGCGGTTCGGTTAAATTCTGTTTTGCGCCGCGCCGGCGAATTTGAACAATCGGCAAACGCGGTCGAAATGAATGCGGACGAACGCAATTTGATTATAGAATTGTTGGACTTTGACCGGACCGTTCAATCGGCATTCGAATCGCGCGCGACGGATTTGGTTGCAAATTACGCGTACGATTTGTGCCAATTGATAAATACATTCTATCACAATTGCCCGATATTACGCGACGATGTCCCGGCGGACACGCGTGCAATGCGCCTTGACCTGGTACAAATTGCCGCCAATGTTTTAACCCGGACGGTGGATTTGATGGGATTAAAAATTCCAAAAGAAATGTAGCAGTATTAGTTAATGTCATGGATAGTATTTAGTAAAACGGCGCATTGCGCCGTTTTTGTTAAACCACTTGCACTAACCACCTAAAATTTGATAGAATAGGGCATAAAGGGAATTTAAGCGAGATGAGAAAATTTTTCTTTACTGTTTGTGCAATTCTTATAACCACCACCGCATGGTCCGCACCACAATTTACAATTACATGTGAAAATACGGCTGGGGATGGTTGTACCATAACAGGCAATTATAGCAATCTGGTTGTCAATCATTGTAAAGATATTGCCAACAAAAAAATTACAAAAGACGCCCCAATCTTAATTGATGTATCAATCTCTGGCGACATATGTGCAGACGAAATAAAAAAGGCGCGTCAAGCTACCGATTGTCCGGATAACGATATACTTCTAAGATATGTTGATAATTATGCTATATTTTTCTGTGAATCCGGCGATTATCTTGACACACTGGGGACGACATATGACGGTATAAATGACGCCAATTGGACATATAACCAAAAAAGATGTGTTGGCAGTGGCGGAAAATATGAAAACAACCAATGCACGTGTCCCAACGACCAGACAATACCAGAAAATGGTGAATGCGTATGCAAAAACGGTAACCAAAAATATTTGGTGAATGGTAATTGCCAGGAAGGTGTCGCATGTACCAATACCGGTGGAACCCCAGTTTCGGGCGGCAGCCAATGCATATGTCCCGCTGATCGAAATATGGAAACCGGTAAGATAAGAACCGATTCAGACGTAGAAATGTGTCGGTGCAAAAACGGATATCAATATCGCGACCCAATGCGCCGGTGGGAGGGTTGTGTCAAAATAAATGATACCGTCACCATATCTGGAACAATCGTTAGCCATGACAACCAAAATGAAACTCTGCCCGGTGTCAATTTGGCCGTTAACGATGCCAGCCTTTCATTACCCAAAGGGACAACAACCGACATAAATGGCAAATTCCAACTGGATAAAGTTCCGAATACTGCATATATAACTATTTCCAGTGTGGGATTCAAACAACAAATTCGCCCCGCCATTGAATTAAATAATGCAACAATTAAACTGGTGCCAACCCCACAGAAACTGGGCGAGGTTGAAGTAAAAGAAATATCCGAATGCACCAAAACCGGTGGCACTACAAATGACGGCGGCAAAACCTGTGATTGTCCAGATGGATTCACAACAGAAACCATCAACGAAAATGCCCAAAAATGTGTTCCGGCACCTGAACCGATGGTCGCCACAGAGCCCGCACACGAACAAGAACCGTCCACAGATGAACCTACATATACACCATCGGCAGATGAACTGGCCCAAAAATTAAAAAGCGCACAAGAGAATTTGACCACGGCACGCGATAAAGAAAATTCTTGGGCGAATCGTGGATTAACGGCGGCAAGTACCGCGGCAACGGGTCTGGGCACAATGGCGGCCGCATCCGCAATTGCGGAACAACGGTCGGATGCGGAGGCGGAAAAGCAGATGCGCGCATATATCGAAACAATGCAGTGTGAATATGGGGCCGGACAAACGGTCAAACTGAGTAACGAAGAAACAACTCTGCCGGGCGGAAATGAATTATTGGAATATTATACAGAATACAAATCTTTGGCGGATGAATTAAAACAAACCAAGACCGCATTGGGATTACGCCCCGGTATTGAAAGTGAAACACTGTATGACCGTGCACAAACGGGATTGTATCAATATGCCAGTACAGGTAAAACCGGCGGCGCGGAAACATCACTTTATCGTGCATTAACGGACAGTGAAAGCGCGGATGCCACCGCGTGGGCCGAACAAAAAGACGCCAGCGATAAAAAATTAAAAACCGGCGCAATTGTTGCCGGCGCAGGTATTGTTGGTGGTATTGTCGGGAATTATTTGATTAACGAACGCGGTAAAACAAAATTACAACAAAAGACGGATGATGTTATTGAAGAAATTGAAGAAAGATTACCCGCCTTTACATACTTACCCCAGGCAGTTGTTATACAAAATCCTGAAGAACAAAAACCAACAATTTACCTTGGTGAAAATAATGGTCGTGTGCAGATGCCTGAATTAACAAATTTGTCCCCCAGGACAAAAGAACTTACACTGAATGGCGACACGACATTTGCCAGAAACAGTGATAAAATAAAATCAGACGGAACAAAAAAAATTGATACATTTGTCACCGAACTTAAACCTATCCTTGATGAGATGTCCGATGAACAAAAAATCAAAATAAATATAGTAGGGCACACGGATAGAACAGGAAACGATAAAATCAATATTCCATTATCACGGCGACGCGCAGAATCGGTAAAAAAATATCTGGAAGACACAAATCGTCTGGGCGGCAATACATATAAAACAAAAATTGAATACAGTCCGCCGGATGGCAGAGGTTCATCTGAATGTGCGGACAACACTTGTGGCAACAAAAAAGATTGCGAATTGTGCCGCAAGGTGGTGGTGACCATTGAAGATATTAGCCCTAAAACAGAAGAAACCGAATAGTTACAAAACAAAACCGACCATTAGGTCGGTTTGAATTTTATGGATCGCCACACGAAGCCTTGGCGAAGTATGGTCGGGGCGACAGGAATGTAATTCCCACTCACTGTGTTCGCGGGCCCCTTTCACTGCGCACGCGTTGCGCGTGCTTGTTCCGAACCTTGCATTGTTTCACAATACGATGTTCAATCCGTTATACCCACGATAAAATAATAATGCCGCCGATGGCGACATTCTTATTCTATGGTCGGGGCGACAGGAATCGAACCTGCGACCCCTTGCACCCCATGCAAGTACTCTACCAGGCTGAGCTACGCCCCGACAACACGAAATATACTAAACCAACATTATGAAAAACACAAATATTTTTTACATCAAAAAAACCGCCAATGGCGGTTTTTTTCAAATAGTTTGCAATTACATAAATGCAGACACCAATAATGCCGTGGCCAAAATGATATTTCCAGCGGTATTACTGTGATGATGATGGTGATGATGATGCGGTTGATGTGTCACAACAACCGTGTGCCCGCCCGAATGATGGCCATTATGATGGTGTCCGCCATGATGCGCCGCCGGACGCGGGCCAGGCTGAACATGTTGCGTCTGATAAACATGCGCATAATTCGAACCGCCATGTAATGGCGCCGCATTTGCACCCGCACCCATCGTTAACGCCGCGGCGACCACACCGGCCGCAATGAAAAGATTATGTGATTTCATATATGACTCCTTTGATTCAATAATTATTATAATATATAATGATTATAAAACGCAAGAGTTTTTTTACTATCGTAATAAAAATATATTTTATGTAATTTTATACTTGCACGAATCGGAAAAAAGTTTCTATATTCCCGTATCAGTTCAAATATCCAAAAGGGAGGAATCGTATGATTGTTGGTATCGGGATAGATTTGGTCGAATCGGGACGTTTTTTGGATTGGTCCGCCTTTAAAAAGCAACGCATCTTTACAAAAAAAGAACTAGAGTATGCCGAGGCCGATAACGCAAATTCTGAAAAGCATTTGGCAAATTTTTGGGCCGCGCGCGAGGCGTGTTTAAAGGCACTGGGCACCGGATTCGGCGATGACATTGCATTTTCTGACATATCGGTTGTTCACGATGATGCGGGTCGTCCCGAAATTATGATTGCTGGCGGTGCACGGGCCGCACTGAAAGATTTGGCGGGAATGACCGCACGCGTCCATCTGTCGATTACCGATCAAGAAAACTTTTCTGCCGCAATGGTCGTTATCGAAAAAGAATAAAAAAAATATCACACAAAAATGTGTGATATTTTTTTACTTTAATATGTTGTTTCGGTATAACCGATACTGTATTGCCCACCATCGTGAATACTTAAATGGCGCGTCGTTTGCGGCTCTCGGGGTTGTTCTTCTGCAACATAACCACCCGTTTCATCAACATATTCCTGATACGCAGAATTTGCATCATAATACGAAGCCTGGTCTTGATAATATGTATCTGTATCTTGGTAATACATATCTTCATCAACATAATCCGCCGGTGCGACGGGCACAGAAATAATATCGTCATCAAATATCACATCCGGCGCAACAACATTCGTAACGCGCGGTTCGGGAACATAAATAGGTCTATCTTCGCGCGCAACATCATATGCATCTTTACGCGCCAAAACATCTTCTTCAGATTCCACAACCGGCGTGTCCGGTGTCGCACCGCGCAAAACATCGGCGTTTGGATATTCTATTTTAATTGGCTCGTTGATAACAACAGGTTCGGGTTCTGGTTCAACCACAACAGGTTCTGGTTCAATAACTGGCTCTGGTTCCGGCAATGTGACTTTTTCTACAACTGGTTCATCAAATCCGACCATTGTATCATTTGTCGCGTTTTCATCCGCTTCTTCAATTGTTCCATCCGTCGAAGCATTCAAAAATGGAACCGTGCCACCATTCTTTTTCTGGTACAGCCACAATGTGAATACCGACAATACAATTAATAATATTAACAACAGATAATACGCGACACTTGTACGATTGCGTTCTTCACCAACCGGGCGTACCGGACCGTTCCCAGAAATCGGCGAAATAGGGCGCGTATAATTATTTGCCACAGGCGCCACCGGTGCCGCGGGACGAATCGGTGCCGCATTATCATATTGCGTGTTTGTCGTACGCCCCGTGGTATCTGTATCCAACGCATCCGGACGTTCCACCGTCTTTATCGTATCTATGACAGGCGCTTCTTGTTTTTCTTCAATATCTTCTTCGTATGTATCTTGGCGTTCCGAATCGTCCGCATCAGAAAACGCCAAAGGACGCGCAACCGTATCAGACTTGTCGCTCGGTTCCACATCGGGTTCCGTGTATTTTTTTTCTACGGGCGCATTTTCATCAACCCGCGGTTTTATATCATCAAATTCCACCGGTTTGAACGCGATTTCTTCGTCCAATATTTCGGGGTCTTGGTCCAACAACGGTTTTACTTCTTCTGAATCAGACATTTTTTCATCCCTGGGTTGTGATTTATACTCGTAATCCGGCACCGGGAAATACGGTGCTTCGTTTTTATCTTCTGTTTTAATCTGTTCATCCACCTTGATTTTTGCGGAAGATGATTTATTTTTGGCCGGCACCAAAATTTGTTCGTGCACTTCGTCTGCGACAACAACATCAACCGTACGCCGCCGTGACAGTAAATCACGCGCCGCGTTTGCGTCTTCGGTTGCAATTGCGATACGATGTTTCGCATTTTCTATGCGTTTATCTGCACGCGCCAATTTTTCGCCCACCGTATCAATCTGCGATTCGGTTTTAAGAATTTTTGACGCAGACTGTTTGGTTGGTTCCCGTCCAATATATTCTTTTTGTTTTGCCAAACGGTCACGCAAATTACGACGACGGTCGCGCAGACCGACCTTGGCACGTTCTGCGCGCATAATTGTATCTTCGGCCGCGGCAATAACCTCGTTCGCGGTGGCAAGCCGCGCCATTGCCGACCTGCGCGCCGCCGTATCACGAAAATCGATTAAATCGGCAATTATTGCACCCAAATCCGCGCCGTGTTCATAATCATAAACCAACTGGGCATAAACATCCAGACCCGTATATTCAATGTCCAATTTTTGGTATTTATTATCGACCTTGGGGCGCACATCTTCCAAATTTATTCCATAATCATTGACCAATATATCGTCCCATTTGCGGTCATCTTGCGCATTTAACACCAACAAAACATTCGGCTTAAAATCATCAATCGTTTCGTCCAAGACGAACACCAATTCGTCCGCATCGTTTTTCCACGCGCGAAACGCATTCCCCGCAATATCATAATCCACAGGATGCAATTGTTGAAAAGATTTCTTCTCTCTCGGCATTATTTTATGGCCCCCACAACATTACTTTTTCTTTGGCGGTGTAAATTGATACGCCTGTTTACAGTGTTCATAGCAATACGGTTTACCAACAAACACGGTTTTTCCACAAAAATGAAAATCTTCGGAATCCGGATCACCAATCGGCCACCGACACTGATTCGGTTTAAGATTCGCCATTTCCAATGCGTGTTGCACAATGCGTTGATGCACATTTGCGCCGCGTGTCGCAATGGGGCGTCCAACCGTTTTTTGTGGTTTGTCTTCTGCGGCAACCTTTAATGCCTTTTTTGCCGCCGAAACCTTGCCCCCAGATTTTGATACCGATTTAACATCTTTTGTGTCTTTGGTGACACGGGCCGGTTTAACAGGTTTTGCCGCCGTGGCCTTTTTAGGCGCCGCTTTGGTCGACGTTTTTTTCACCGCTTCTTTCTTGGATTTGGTGTCGACCGATTCGTTCGCACCCGAATTCCACCCCATACGATGTAATTTACCAACAACCGCATTCTTGGAAATCCCCAATCTTTTGCCGATTTCCGCGGTTGATAAACCCTTGCCCACAAGGGCCTTTAATTTCTTCAAAATATTACTGTCCCAAGATTTGCTCATTTTCTATAAACCTTAC
This sequence comes from uncultured Pseudomonadota bacterium, assembly GCA_900320405.1. Taxonomy (GTDB): domain Bacteria; phylum Pseudomonadota; class Alphaproteobacteria; order Rs-D84; family Rs-D84; genus Enterousia. The sequence goes on along the minus strand of OOHM01000003.1, from coordinate 56,470 downwards.
TCGCTTTATATGATATGATAAGTGTATCATAAAACCGATTCGAAACGCAAGGGGGAAATAATGTTTTCATACATATTTTATGCAACATTCATATTGCTGATTACACTGGCCATTTATTTGGCATTCAAAATTGGCGCGGCCGATATGCGACGACGTATTATACCGGATGCGTATCTTTTCCCATTGATGATAATCGGGGCAATTTTAACGACATTTTTCCCATGGCCACATGATATAGGCGCGGGCATTTTGGGTATGACATTTGGATACATTATGGCGGCAATAATCGGTTTGATATTCGATCGCATAATCACCAAACGAAATCCCGGGGGCGACACCCCAATTGGTATGGGTGATATAAAATTGATTGGCGTCGGGGGATTGTGGTGTGGACCGCAGGGATTGGCCATTGCATTGGTGTTTGCATGCATATTCGGTGCGGCTTGGGGCTATCGCAAGAAGCAAAAATTTATTCCATTTGCACCTTTTTTCATAATCGGTGGAATTTTATCTTTGATTATAACCGCATTTTTGTTATAATGGACGATATAAAAGGATAGGGGGATTGATTAAATATAATCACATTTTTGCCACATCTATCGTGGCGCTGTGCGGTGTCGTTGGTTGCAACGCCCATGCCGCGCAAAACGCCCCGATGGTTATGTCAAAATATGGCGAAATTCAATCGGTAAACAAATATTCATCAAATCCATTTTGGACACCGAACAGTCCGTACAACCAACGATTTCCAACACCAATTTATGTCACCGGACCAGATTTGACCAGTGGCGATTGCAACCGAATCGTTCAAAACTTGGTTTCCGAATATTGTGCGAATCGCGGTAATTGTTCAAATCTGCGCATCGCGGATGTGCGCCCGATTGTTATGGTGCAATTGTCACAATTACCGGGACATAATTTTGCGACATCGTGCGGCGGATACATTGATTCTGTGTTTGAAAATTATAAAAAAACATACGGCAATGTGTCCACGAATAACATCGTGATTCCGGTACAACAAAAACAAAACACGATACAAATTGAAAACCCGTTCAAACAAACAAAAACCGATTATGAAATCGCGACGGATGAACGCACGGCGGAATTAGAACGGATGCAACGCGTGACAACCGCGGCCGCAACAATTACCCCGGCGAATTTTCCAAAAACCGTTAACGATTTGTCATTTACCGATCGGTTGGCAAACACAACCGCGGGATATGAACCATACAAGAATTTGAATGCATATAAAACACCAAAATTTGAAACCGAAGACGAATACTATGAACGTATGAAATCGGTATTGACACATACGATAAATTATATCGGTGCCGGGGCCAAGGGATGCCCGGCAACATACTTGACGGGACGTGGCGCAACCGTTTCGTGCACACCCACGCGTCAAAATGGAACATGTACGGCGTGGTGCACCGATGCGGCGTTAACCGATTGCAAAACTTCGTTTACAATTTCACCAAACGACCGCGACGATAAAACATTTTATGCGAAATGCACGTGTAATGCCGGATACGAAGAACAAAACAACAAATGCGTACGTCCCGGCACCCCTGGCGGCGGCAATAACAATGGTGACAATAACAACGGTGGCGAAATTGGACCCAACCCAAACCCAACCACAAATACCTGTACCGACCCAGCGTATATGGACGCGAATTGCGCATGCACTGTGGTTCCAAACACCCATGAAGAATCCGGCAAATGCGTATGCGATAACGGAAAAGACATTTCCAAATACTGTGATGATGGCGAAGACCGGTTTATCGTGTGGTATTGCCTTGCCAAAAATACGGCGGCCGTAAGAGTTATACACAAAGATGGTAAATCCGCTCTTAGCAACTGGTCTAAATACTGTCGAACAAATCAAAGGGGGATATCTAACTGTATTGGTGCATACTCTTATCCAAACACGGGAATAATAACAAAATTATTCAAAGAAAAAATTAACCCTGATGTATTTTACGGTTATTCTAATTTTGGCGAACTTGTCGCAAGCGACCGGGCAAGCGGATTTCCGGCAAGATTAGAATTAAGTAAAGGTGATGTAGAAACATTCATCAGTGAAATCCAAAACGATATATCAAATATATCAAACGAATGCGATTCTTCGCACTCGCGCGATTGGTGGTTGTTCATAGATAAATTGCCGAATGCCGGACACACAGGATATACCGACTTAAAACCTTATAAAGCAATTTGTATTGGTGGGGATTCTACAGATGAAACAAGTTGTAAGCCTGGCACAATAGAAATTTATTAGAAAAAAATGATTAAATTATTATTTTTCCTTCTCTTTCCCCTTACTGCGTTTGCGGCGGGGGATATAAACACAACGGCGGAATTGTTAAATATTACGGGACGCGTTAATTCAGAATGTGCCACCGCCGAATTTAATAATGCACTGCGCGAAAACGCGTATATGGTTTCCGAAGACGATGATCGCGATGTTATTCGCGAATGGGTTTATGATATCCTGCAATCGCCCGAGGCCCTGGGTGCCGTTCTATCCTGTCCGGAAATTGCAGATGCCGACGAATTGGATACGGTTTTTATGCCAATAAGATATACTTTTCCGGGCGGTCGAACAATTGATATAAACTATGAAACCCAAGTCAAAGTTTTGGACCAAAGATTCGCACTGGCCACCAAACGCGAATTACCAACAAACGACCCAAATCCGGCAATCAGTGCAACCGACCCAACTGCAACATGGGTGAACACCGACCCGGCGTGGTATGGAATTATGGTCACACAATCCGGTGCATTGCGCGAATTTGTCGGACGCGACAAAAACAACACTGTTTCAATGAAATGGGTTAAAGAAAACATCGGCAATTTGTACCCGCATAATGCGGACGGTTGGTGTTCTACAAAAACCGGAATAGGTGCCAAAATAAATAATTCTATGGTTCATAATGTTATTCACGACCACACCGCAAATTTGGATGACGATGACAATAATTATTACATTGCGGGTGACAGAAACCTGAAATGGATTTCCGTGGCCGAGGTCGTAGTTGACATCGCACTGTCCATAGTATCATATGGTGGCTATGCCGCCGCATCCGGTGCCGCCAAGGGCGCCCGCGCCACACGCACCGCATCCAGGCTACGCAGTTCATTAAAGGCACTGGTTAAAATTGAATCGGTTCAAAAATACCTGCGCCATTCTTTACAAGTTGCAAAATACACCAAAGAAATCGACAATATGAATGATTTTGCAAAATCTATTCGCAACATTGAAAAACTTGAACAGACGTTGGCAAAAATTCCAAAAAATTCAAAAAAGTATGAAAGAATTGCCCAACAATTAGAAAATGCAAAAAGATTAAAATCTCAAAATATGTGGAAACTTGGCAAAGCCGGTCAAGGAATTGACAAAGTCGAAGATATTGAAAAAATAGAAAAATTCATCGCGCAAAATCGTAAAAATATTGGTGAAATTGAAAAAACAATGGCGGAAATGGCACGGGCCGATAAAAATGTCGCCGAATATGTCAAAGAGTATGACGCATTAAAAGATATGATAAAATATTCCAAAGAATTAAAGGCGTTTCGAAATGTCCCGCAGACCGGAAATGTTATTACCCGCACGTATCGGGGTGCAAAAAATATCGGTCAAAGCATCAGGGCCGCAAACACCGGCACCAAAACTTTGGATCGCGCCGCTCGGGTTGCGCGCCAGGCATCAACATCCGGGCACGCCCGCGATTGGCTGTTCCATTCCACCATGCGAAATATTGGTCGTGTGGCACGCGTTGGCGAAGATTTGGCGGCACTGAATTTTGTATTGGGAATTGTTGGCGGATTCTATGACTGGGCGGATACCGAAACAGACGAATTTTCAAACGGAATTAAAATGGAACCGCTGTTATTACTCTCGGCCGATTCAATCGAAGGCCAAGACAATGTTGTCAATTATGGTATGTGGCTGATGTGGGCGGGTAATTCAACCAGTGCGCGTGACGACGACACTGCGTACCTTCAGGCGATGGATTTTGCACAGAAGTTTTATCAAGACCTGACCGAGGTTCAAAACGATTCCGGTCGCCACGCCTGTGATGTCGATATTTATGTCGTGCGTCCAATAATCCGCAACCCCGATACCGAAAATCAAGAACTGTATTGGTTGGTTATGAATGATGAACCGTGGTCAACCGCGACGGATGCATCAACGAGCCGATAAAAAACCTGTTGTAATTTCGCAAAATTTCTTATAGAATGAAAAAGAACAGAATAGGGGGCTTAAAAATGAAAAGATTTTTTACCGCATTTATATTAGTTATGGCAACCATTATGTCCGCCAATGCATACCAGGTTATATCTTCCAAAGAATTGGGTAAAGATGATGCAAAAAATCAAAATGTCGTTGTAAAGTGCACCACCGATTTGGGCAAACTGTCAAATCAAACATGTTCACTGCGCCGATATGTAAAATGCACCGGCACAGGCACAAAAAAAACATGCTCCGGGTGGCAGGGTTGGCGCGACCTGCGCAATCCTGAAAAACAATATTCCGATTGGAAAACCGCCGCATCATCATGTTGTCGCGCATTGGGATTAAGATAATAATTTGATAAAAAGGTTGCAATATGCGACCTTTGTTTATTGACGAAATAACGGATCTTTTGGAATAACGTGGCATCCGTTTTCACGCTTTAATTTTATACCACGCATCCATCCATTTAACACCCGGTTATTATATTTTTTTGCGGCAACCTGAATCAGGAATTGCTTACGCATATCCAGCCACCTGTTATGAATATCGCCATTATAATTTGCGACCGCATTTGCAACACTTTCATCCAATTGATACCCATACGGCAACCCCAAAAATTTTCTAAATTGCGCGATTCCTGTCTGTGGGCCGCTGGCCATCATTGCCAAGAACAAATCACCCGAAATAACATCGGGCAATATACCGATATTATATTTTTTCCAAAAATGTTCATAATATATATTTTCGGCATCTGCACGGGTAAGGTTGCGTACATTTATTCCCAATTGCCGCCCCATGCAATTTTGCCCTATGCCAAAGCAAGTATAGCCGCATGGATCGCCTTCTATTATTCCGCATTTGCCTTCCTTGCGAAAAACGGTTATTAACGCCTTTTCAAATGCCGGCGACACACCTTCGTACCGACCCGTTGTTAAAATTTGATTTTTGAAATATTTATTTTTTGCCGCCGGATAGCACGACCCGCCACGCGTTTTATTGTTTGCAATCACTGCGCCACCGCCAATCGTTACACCAGCATATTCGGTTCCATATTCGTATTCATCGGCAACATCAATAACATCGTTCCATGCGCCCGGGTTTTGGATGCAATTTTCATCGTCCAACGGATAATTATCACAATATTCATCCAACGGCATATCTTCATAGTCCGCCAAGCGTTCAATTTCCGCCAATGCCATTTGACGTTCAATAAAATGTTCTTCACCTTCGACCACCAAATCGTGATACGCACTTAAATCCCGAAAAGGTTCATATGCCTTGGATTTTAGCGCCATTCGGTCCGTAAAACTTAAATCATCTGCGGTTTTTGGAAACGCGGTCGGCGTCAACCAACCACCAGAATACTTGGAAATGTGTTCCACCGGCATAATCGGCACATCTGGAAACGGCACAACACCACCGGGCAATAAATCTGCCCACAAAACAGACGGTGCAAACGCACCCATTAAACAAAATATTCGATAAAACCCTCTCATACAGAACAAATTATATCAAAATTTTATACGATATAGAATAAAAAAATCGGGACAAACCCGATTTCTTGATTTATGGTGGAGCTGATGGGACTCAAACCCACGACCTCTACGATGCGAACGTAGCGCTCTATCAACTGAGCTACAACCCCAAAACTGCTATCGCGACTTTGCCTTGCAAAGACGGATGGTGGGCATAAGAAGACTCGAACTTCCAAGGGTTGCCCCACTAGTACCTGAAACTAGCGCGTCTACCAATTCCGCCATATGCCCACAAGGCACCGCCAATAATAAAACAATTTCAAAGATTTTGCAAGTGGAAAATATGTTTAATTTTTTTCTTGCACGCGGAAAAACATACTGGTATTATATCACGCGGTCAACACGGGGATATGGCGGAATGGTAGACGCTGAGGACTTAAAATCCTTTGGTCATTGCGACCGTGTGGGTTCAAGTCCCACTATCCCCACCACACTTCGCCAAGGCTTCGTGTGGCAATCCGTTAGGAACGGATAAAAATTATGAAAATTCCGGATGTGTAGCTCAGTTGGTTAGAGCGCTTCGTTCACATCGAAGAGGTCGTTGGTTCGAGTCCAATCACATCCACCATCCGTCTTTGCATTCACAAAGCCGCGATTGGGCGATATAAAATTCGGGTCCGTCCCGGTTTTTTTGTGATTGGATGAAGAACCAACGGCGATTGGTTCGACAACCAGCAAAAGGCGAACGGGAGTGCGCCGGTCGGTCGACAGACCGATTTGCGCCAGTGCGAACGAGGTTTGAAAAACCGAAGTTCAATCCAATCACATCCACCATACATTTTATTGGTCCGCACAAAAAAGTGCGGGCTTTTTACATAACAAAAATGCCACATAAATCTACTATTTTTCTCTTGCCCAATATTTGCAAATTTTGCTAACATTTATTTCAGAGATGAAGAAAATTCTGCTTTTTGGCGCAATTCTGGGCTTTTTGGTCGGCGCGCCCGCAATATCGGCGGTGCGTGACGGCGCATCTTTGTCCACTGCCCGCGGTACGGCAACGACACAATCACGAAACGCGACCACCGCAACGCGCACCGGGCCGGATTCTGCACGTGCAACGACACAAACCCGGGCGCAAAAAATGGTTGCAACACGTGCCGGCACATTGCCAATATCAACGCCACGAACCGGCGCCGTATCACGCACACGCACGGCGGTAATACCGGGACGGTTCGCCGCAACATCATCACGCGATGCAACCAACGCGAACGTACGCGGCGGTATCACCGCACGCGCCGCCGCGCCAACAAATTCGACCGTATCCAGTATGTCGGAAACCCGAACCGGCGCCGCATATAACCAATGCAAAAGCGCGTATTTCCAATGTATGGATCAATTTTGCGCATTAAAAAACGATGAATATCGTCGTTGTTCTTGCAGTTCGCGCATAAATGAACTGAGTGCGACACGCAAAAGTTTGGACGAAACAAACGCAAAACTGTCCGAATTTACAGAAAACCTGGATATGGTTGGAATGACCGCGGCCCAGGCAACCGCCGTCCACACGGCATCTGATGGCGAAAACGCACTGACCCGCGATGTGTCCGCATCCAAGGCTTTACTGACCGCGATTATGAATTCTATCCGCGGCGAAGACGCGACCGTTGGTGGAAAATGGTCCGATTTGAACAGTATAAATTTATCATTTGACACAACCAATATGTTCGGTCTAAACGATACGGCCCAGGTTGTCGCATCGTACAACGGTGTTGATTTATACAATGCGGTTTACCCATCGTGTCGCACGGTTGTCGCATCTGATTGCAACGACGCGTCACTGCAAAGGGCGGTCACGGCGTATCTTATGGCAATTGAACAAGATTGCAACACAGTTCAATCTGCATTGGCGGGGAAAACAAAAGAATTAAAAACCGCCATCCGCGAAGGCGACGCAATGTTGGATTTGGCACGCATTGAAAATCGCAAGAAACACAATTCATCTGATATGACAACATGTATAAACGAAGTTGAATCCGCCATTCTTAGCGAGCAAGTATGCGGTGCAAATTATCATAAATGCCTGGACAACGGCGAATTTATTGATGTGACAACCGGTGCACCAATTGCGGGGGTTGTTAACTTTAACGAATTGGGAAAATTGTTAAAGTTTGACTTTGGCAAAGATGTGGTTGACCAAAAACTGTCGCAAAACCCATACAACCAAAAATTTCTTAAAAATTTCGAGAACAAGACCAAGAAATTTGCAACAGATGCACTGAACAAATGTACTGAAATCGCCGACATTGTTTGGGCGGAATATCTGGACAAGGCTCTGTTGGACATATATTATGCCCAACAGTCCAAGGTTAAAACCATACAAAATGGATGTTTTGATTTAATATCCGCGTGCTATGCCGAACGCGAAACGGCAATAACCGCGGCAATGTCGGCGTTAATTGATGGACAATCGGACACATCATTAATTCCGGATAAAATCATTCTGACCAAACAAATGTGTGGGGATTACATAAAATCTTGTAATGGAATGTTCGGCGACGATGTTATTGCCACATATATCGAAGCCCAAACGAATACGGATACTTTGGCGGCGTGTCGCGCGGTCGCACAACAATGCTTTGACAGCTTTGGTGGCACAAACTTTGAAAATTTCTATGCGCCAAACAGTGGCCTGTTTGCGCCGAATGTTGTTGATACCACGGCGTCTGTTGATAAAAAAACGGCGTTGGATTGGTTCACACTGTATGAATACGATGAAGACGGTATACGGAAATCTGGCTATAAATCAATGTGTGCACAACGGGTTGCCGATATAGCCAGTTGCAAATCCCAAATCGAAGAAATCTTTGGGGGGGTGGATATGGTTGTCGCACACCAGGGAACATCAACCACATTTGGGCAATATGAATACAGTGCCCCGACCGGCACCGATGATATAAATGCATATGGTTGGGCAATGCGCGATGCCGAAGGCTCGATTGATTGGACGGCCCCGAATTATAAATTCAAGAATCGTCGTTTGCGTCCAACCGGTGTTGCGACCGAGGTTTATAATCAAATTATCGACAGCCTTATTACCCAATGCACCAATGTCCAGGGTAAATTTATCGAGGCACAATTCATCGACCACACACGATATGGGTCCAGTGATGACGCAAACGGTAATGTATGCAGACTTGCAACGGGTACATGCTGCGATGCAAACAATCAGTATAGTTATGATATTAATAATTTAAATTGTGCATATGGTTTATTTTATATCAGCTCTTACTATGACGGCACGCAATATGGAACTCTACACTATGAAAATATGTGTCCAAAAGATTATACACTGAATGTGGACACAAACGCATGGGGCATGTGTTCATGTTGGGAAAACGGCGGACGCAGAAGTAAAAATGGCTTATCTTCCAAATGTATGGCAATACTGCCAACACAGGGCATATCAAACGATAAAAATTGTGATAATAGTGGCAATAATGATACACAAACTCCTATCAGGAAAATATGCACTTTAAGTCAACAACAAGCTTTGTTCGTGCAAGTGGTACAAAATAGAACTTTTGATTTCTGGTGCACACAAACAACAAACACTTCAACCACACCACCTATACAACCCGGAATATCCGAAACAAATCAGGTTTGCCCAATAGACGGTTGTGCCAACATTCCAGACGGTGTTCCAGATGGTATCTTGAATTAAAAAACGGGGCGTTGCCCCGGTTTATATCGTCATCCCGGCGAAAGCCGGGATCTCTTTGATTCACGACGAGACTGAATAGACCCCGTTTTACAACGGGATGACGGCATTAGCGCGGAATAGTGTTCAATATATCATCCGCGATTATTTGACTGGCGACACCTTCGGGGCGAACCCACATATTGTCCGCCGCATGCAATTCTGCAATCATTTTATCACGATTCGCCGGCAAAATTATTGAATCGAATTCGTTTATAATATTCTCGGCCGTCGCATCACCACCCAAAAATTCTGGGTACACCGAACGATTTAACAAAATATTTACCAACGATACCCACCGCACCTTGATAAGCAACCGCCCAATCAATGTGGTTATGGGATTCATTTTATATGTCACAATGGTCGGCACATGCAACATTGCCAATTCCACCGATACGGTTCCACTGGCCGCGATTGCAACATATGTCCGTCGATACAGGTCATATCGCACATCTGCACCAACAATATCGGGTTTTATTGTCCAATCGCGCAATGCCGCACGAACACACCGTTCGGTCGTTTCGACGGTTGGAATCGCGAATTTATACCCCATATATCCACAAGAATTCAATGTTTCAACAACACGTCGAAATACGGGCATTAACTTCTTAACCTCGCCAACACGACTGCCGGGAACCAGGGTAATAATTTTTTCTTCCGTTGGTTTTGATTTTGCCAATTCCATAATATTTTCGGCAATTGGATGTCCAACCGCAATTGTATCCAACCCATATTTGGTGAAATATGGCACTTCAAAATCAAAAAACGCATACAATTTATCAAAAACCCGCGCATATTTTTTTGCACGCCCCGGTCGCCACGCCCAAACCTGGGGCGCGACAATATGATGGAAACGCAATCCGTCCGCAATCATTTTCTGTCCCGCACGTGACGCACGCAATTTTTTTATAACAGAATACGCAAAACCCGGTGAATCAACCGTTAAAACCAAATCCGGTTTTGATTCAATAATCGCCTCAACCGTTTGTTTTATCCGGTGGGTTAATGTCCGTGCACGGGCCAAAACCTCGGTAATGCCCATTACCGACAAATCGCCCAGTGGAAATATGGACTTCAATCCGCACGCGACCATATCATGGCCACCAATACCAATAAATTCCGCCGCGTTCGCCATACGCCGCATCACACGTGCCGCCAATGCATCCCCAGAAACTTCGCCGGCGATTATAAATATTTTTATTTTTTTTGTCTTTTTATTCTGCATTGTTTGATGTCCCGATTCCGCGTTTTGAACGATTTTCTATAAAGTCAATCGCATCCATCGCGTATTTGTTGTTTTTAACTTCGCGCCGAATACGGTTCAACCGTTCCGTCACCGTTCCTTCTGTTTCGCGGAAAACCGCGCTGTACACAGAATGAATTGCGTGCATATCTTCATTTGTAAAACCGTGCCGCATCAAACCAACACGATTTATCGTACGATATGTTGCGCGCGGTCCATCATAAATTGCATATGGCAGAATATCATTGGAAACACCCGACATTCCCCCAACAAACGCGTTGCGCCCGATGCGCGCAAATTGCAGAACCATAACATCACCCGATAAAATTGCGAAATCTTCAACCTCGACATGGCCGGCAACCTGGACCAGGTTAGACATAACCACACTGTTCCCAATCTTGCAATCGTGGCCAACGTGTGCATTCACCATAATCTGGCAATCATCGCCAATTACCGTACCATCCGACGCCGGTGTCCCCGAATGAATTGTCACATATTCACGAATGCGACACCGTTTCCCAATACGCAGACCGGTCATGGCGGATTCATCCTGCCACTTCAAATCTTGGCTCATCACGCCAAGAACGGCAAACGGGTAAACAATCGAATCATCACCAATTGATGTTTTACCATCAATAACAACATTGGAAACCAATTCCACGCGTTCGCCCAAGACAACATTAGACCCCACAATGCAAAATGGGCCAATTTTACAGTCCGCACCAATAACGGCACCTTCACGAATAATTGCGGTTGGATGTATATTTGTCATAAGTCAATCACCCTAAATATTTGGTTATTTTCTTATGCAAATACTACATTATGCGGCCGCATATTTATATTCAATAAATATAACGAATTATAACAAGAATTTCGCATCTGCCCGGGTCGTATCATCACGCAACACGGCATACCACAGCACACCCATTGCGGTCACAACCACCAACCCAGTCAACACCCCAAATGCAACAGTGGTCAACGCAACCGCACGATTAACCAACACATCCGGGACAGATTCTGAATGCCACACAGACATTGCGAACAAAACGAACGCCATCACAATTGCGCCGATGAAAATCGGTACCGCCTCGGTCAGCAAGAATAATATCACCGCCAACACCGTCACAAACCGCATCAGCCATTTTAATTTGACATATGCACTTTGGTGAATACGCCCACGGGCGTTTACCACACCCAAGGCAATCGTTGCCGCCGCCAAAATACCAACCATCATAATCCAAATCAAATGCGCCGGTGTCAAATTTCCCAATTGCCCAAAACGCCACAATTCAGGTTGCATTAAAATTCCAATTGTGGTTGCCAACATAACACCCACGGCGCATATTGTTGCACGAATTTGCCAACCCGAACGACGCCCAAGAATAAAACCAATTAAAACCGCACCAATCTGCAATATCGGCCCCCACCAATTCAGTGTGTCACTTAAACCCACGGGAACCATCGCAATTGCAAAAACCAACACATTTATCCACCAACGACGACGCTTTGACGCATCACGCCGACCGTACCAAATCGGGAACTTAACCGCACGAGTATTTATTCCAATAAAAACAGATGCAGCGAACAAAATCACGGCCGTGACCCACGGCAAAAGTGATACCCCGTCCCGCAACACATCATAATTTCCACCCATAAACACAACCCACAATGCCGTAAACACAATTGTCCAAAAATTTATACGCGCACCCGTCACATAGGGACGCAGACCGGTACCGTCTAAAAATTTGCGTCCAAACACATACACCGCAACAAACAATGGCGACGCCAACACCGCATTCCACAAAAAAGCAGGCGCCACAACGGCGGCATTATTAAACGCACTAACTGCACTTGCCACGACCAAACTTTCGTCAAACATAAACTTGCCTTTTATTTTTAATAGATTATTATATAGGCGTGACAGAAAAACAAGACATTTTTACTATTATGGGCGGACGCGTGAAAATGCGCCGTGGAATATACAACCCAACATCTGATGCGGTATGGTTGGCGGCGTTTGTTGACGACACACCCAAAACGGTTTTGGATGTGGGCACGGGTACCGGTGGGGTCGCATTGTGTTTAATGGCACGCATACCAAATATTAAAATGACCGCAATTGATATATCGCCCGATATGTTGGACGCGGCACGGGAAAATTTTGCATTAAATAATCAAACGGCGGAATTTGTAAACACCGATATAATAACATGGCGCACCGGTCAAACATTCGATTTAGTAATTACGAACCCGCCATACTTTAACGGCACCCCCGCCGCGCATAATGCGCATCATAATGCAGATTTGGTTCAATGGACACGCAAATGTATCGCGCGCGTCAAACCAGGCGGAATGTTCGCCATAATAGTGGACACACCAAAAACCGCGGTTATTCTGGCAGAAATGACGCGCCACTGTGGCAACTTTCGTGTATTACCACTTTTTAGCAATAAAAATGTTGCAGAACGGGTATTATTGTCGGGACGGGTGGGGCGCGCGCCACACACGCAAATTTTCCGGGGCATAAATATGAACAACGCGCAAATCCTGCGTCACGGCAAATCAATTGCCGATTTGTTCAAGGCCCGCCAGAAAAAATCACGCTAGGTGGTGACTACTTGACTATTAAAGATTATTTTACTATGCTGTTTCCGTTATGATAAACTTTATAACACGATATTTTACATCACTATGGGCATTTATAACGGCGCCTTTTCGGGCCATTTGGCGCGTAATTGTGCGTATTTTTCCGCCCCGCGAATTCACGGTTATGGATACCCCACGGGGCAATGTTTATACTTTTAATCAAAGCAGTTTTTGGCGTTTCACAAAATTCTGTGCCAAGGCGGGATTAATCATATGGGCATCTTGGTCAACATATGTATTTTTGTATCACCGCCCAATGTTGCAAAATCGAACCCAACAATTGGAACAAATGCGCGAAAAATACGCCACCCATATGATAGACCTGCGAAACTATCTTGGAAAATATAACGATTTGACCAAAAATATAAATGTTATTGATGATAAATTATTAAAAGATAAAAAACTGACCGATGCACAAAAAGAAGATTTGATTAACGAACGACTTAAAACATGGGGTGAATTGGACTTTTTGAAAACCCGCATAACCGAAATGTTCACCAATGAAGACTATGCGCCCGAATATTCGAAAATATCTGATTTGGCAATTGAATATGAATTGACGCGCGCCGAAAACATCGAAATAAAAAAACGCGATATTGAAATATTGGAAACCGTGTCCAAGGTTGTCGAAGCTGACACCAAAATCATAGATGCGGTATCTAAATTGGCGGCCGATAATACCGCCGAATTGCGCGACGAATTAAAGCGCATAAATGGCGCATTGGCCGTACTTGGCCTGGGCGAGGCCGAATTGGTCAAACACGCAAACAAATATTCAAACCAATTGGTGGGGGCGGCATTTAATCCACTGGAAATAGATAAAGAATTGGATGAAAAATATCAAAAATTGGCGAATGATATCACGCTGTGGAACGGGCTTAACAAATTGCGCCGCATTTTGCCGTTGGGTGCACCGGTAAAAAGTGTCCGTGTCACATCTAAATATGGCACCCGCCAAGATCCATTTACAGGTACCCCAAAATTCCATCGTGGCATAGACTTTGCCGGGAAAATTGGCACAGAATTGATGGCGGTCGCGCCGGGTCGGGTTATATCGGCGGGCGAACGCGTCGGGTATGGCACAACGGTTGAAATTGACCACGGATTGGGATTCACAACATTGTACGCGCATTTGTCCAAAATAACTGTGTCGCGCGGCGATTGGGTGCGACCGGGAACAATTGTGGGGCTGGGCGGGTCTTCGGGCCGTTCAACGGGGCCGCACCTGCATTACGAAATTCGGTACAAGGGAAATCCGTTTGACCCAGAAAAATTCGTAAAAGAATAGAAAGGAAAGAAAAATGTTGGCATTTACAAACGCAGATGAAAAGACTTCACCAACCATTATTGGCGCGGGATGCAAATTGACCGGCGATATTAAAACCGACCACAGTGTCCAAATCCACGGTCATGTCGTTGGCGACATTGTTGCCGAAACGGTTGTTATTGGCCGTGGTGGCACGGTCCAAGGTAAAATTATTGCCGACAATTTATTTCTGCACGGAACATTGGACGGCCCGGCAACGGTTGAAATCGCGAACGTATTTTCGCACGCGCAAATGACGGGGGTGCTGTCGTATCGAACATTGAACATAACCGCCAATACGGGTCTGGAATGCAAATTGGCAAAACGCAAGGACAAAAAACATGAATAAATCAATCGAAAAAGTTTTCATTGCCGCCGACCATCGTGGGGTAGGGCTTAAACTGTATTTAATCGAAATGTTAAGTGCACTGGGGTATAATATGGTGAACCTGGGGACCGACGATTTGAATACACCGGTTGATTTTCCGGACGTTGCAAAAACATTGGCGGACGCAATGGATGGCGAACCGGAAACACGTGGAATATTGGTATGTGGCACGGGTGCCGGGGTACAAATTGCCGCGAATCGTTATCGCCATATTCGCGCATCGCGCTGTGATAGACCGGACCAGGCACGCGACGACCGTTTCCATGATGACATAAATGTTTTGGCATTTGGTGCGGACGATATAGATATTGAAATGGCGTTCCTTTGCGCCCAGGCTTTCCTTGAAAGTCCATTTGACGATTGCGAAAAACGCCGCCGCAGAATTGCGAAGATTTCATAAAAAAACAACCGCCCCAAGTCGGGTCCCACAAAATTAAAAATTTTGTGGGTGACATCCGGGCGTTTTTTTATTTTCGCAACAATATTCTTGACAAAAAAACATTCTTGCTATATTTTGCCTGTGTTAGAATATATTTTGTCAACCAAGAGGAAAAAACATGGCACAAACACATGAATATAACATCAAACAAGAAATGCAAAATTTGATATTGAATTATCCAAACCGCGTTATTCGCGCAGCCACCGATTGGAACGTGATAACAATTGGTCGCATACAAATCGAAAACTTGGATTGGCGTTGGCAACCAGAAGTTTCAAAAGAATTAAAAACACACCTTGAATGGGATCCGTGGGATTGGATGTCTGTGTCACCGATCAAGGGCACTGGTAATTTTGTTGTCACAAAATATGGGTTATCTTATCGTGAAAAACCATTAACATTGGCATCATATAAACCATTGTGGGAACCAGACACCAAACCAGAACAACAGGCCAAAATAATGGCACAAGAAATGTACAGGATGGAAAAAGAAGGCGCAAAAAAATGCGAAAACGGCATTGAAATCATCCCGGACACCCCGTTGTGGGATACAGTTGATTTGTTGTCCACCACGGCGCGAAACACTTTCAGAAAATTACTTGGCCAGAAAGTGCAAGATTTAGAAGCAAAACATATTCAATATGATGCAGAAAAAGTATGGGATGCCGGTGTTCGTGTCACCCCGGAAATAGCGGCGATTATACGCAAACTGCAAAACCAAATGTCCCGATAAGACAACGACATTAAATAACCGCCCATTTGGGCGGTTTTTTTTATTTCTTTACCACAAAATTTACCAACTTCTTAGGCACAACGATGGTTTTGATTATTTCCACGCCGTCCAATTTGGCACTGGTCGCCGCACGCGCCAACGCAATCAATTCTTCATTGTTCGCGTTCAAATCTGCCACAAATTCGGCCACGCGTTTGCCATTTATTGTCACAGCAAATGTGGCGGTTGTTTGAACCAATTTGGACGCGTCAAATGTCGGCCACGGTTCAAACACCACCATATCCGTGTGTCCCAACTTTTCCCACATTTCTTCGGTCAAATGTGGCGCAAACGGGTTCAGCATTTGAATCAAAACCTCGTACGCGCGGCGTGGCATTTTCCCGCCCGGGAATTCGTTTATAAATTCCATCATCGCCGATATCGCCGTATTAAATTTCATACCATCCAACCGTTCGGTTACATCGGCAATTAAACGATTTACCAAAATATCTTGTTCGGGTGTTAATGCATCATCGGTTAAATTATCAGACAAATTTTCAACACGTTTCAGGAAACGTTGAACCCCCGCCATCGCACCATCGGTCCAAACAACATTGTTTTCCCACGGACCCAACGACAACACCGCGACACGCCCCGCATCGGCACCAACAGATTCCATCAAATCCGCAACCATAAAACCATTTCCACGTGATTTGGACATTTTATATCCATCATTCCCCATAAGCAACCCTTGGGCGGTGCGTTTAGCATATGGTTCCGGGGTATTTACCAATCCCAAATCATACAACGCATGGTGCCAAAACCGCGAATAAATCAAATGCCGTGTATTGTGTTCGTGTCCACCGTTATAGTGCGTCACCGGCATCCAATTTTCCATCTGTTCGCGCGAACAAAACTCTTTGTCGTTTTTCGGGTCCAGATAACGCAGATAGTACCACGAAGAACCCGCCCAACCCGGCATAGTATCGGTTTCGCGTTGTGCGACCCCGCCACAGCACGGGCAGGTTGTTTTTACCCAATCGGTTGCACGCGCCAACGGGCTTTCACCCGTATCGGTCGGATTATAATCTTCCATATACGGTTGCATTAGCGGCAATTCGTCTTCGGGAATCGGTTGCCATCCGCATTTTTCACAGTACACCATTGGAATCGGCTCGCCCCAATACATTTGACGTGAAAATCCCCAATCTTTTAATTTATACTTTGTTGTTCCGCGTGCAAATCCGTGTTCCGTGCCATATTTTATTGCGGTCGCAATTGCGGTCTCTTTATCCATACCATTCAAGAATTCCGAATTTATATGCGTGCCATCACCTTCCCATACTTTATCCGGTTCACCACCCGCCAACACGGGGATTATTTCCAGACCGAATTTCTTGGCAAAATCCCAATCGCGCGAATCGTGTGCCGGCACCGCCATAATTGTTCCGTACGCATAATCAACCAAAACATAATCCGATGTAAATATTGGAATTTCACGCCCATTGAACGGATTTATCGCCATCACGCCGTCTAATTTTATACCGGTTTTTTCCTTGGTTGCGTCTGTGCGTTCTATTTCGGTCTTGGCCGCAGATTCACGTATATATTTTTCAACTTCGTCT
Organism: uncultured Pseudomonadota bacterium; assembly: GCA_900320405.1. Taxonomy (GTDB): domain Bacteria; phylum Pseudomonadota; class Alphaproteobacteria; order Rs-D84; family Rs-D84; genus Enterousia. The sequence continues at coordinate 38,639 of OOHM01000003.1, read as the reverse complement.
TTATTGGTTATTTTACCCGCATCCAACCATTTGCGCAGCAATTTATGTTCCGGCGCAATAACACAAAAAGTCACACCAAATATGGTGTCTGGTCGCGTAGTGTACACCGTCATTATATCATCACCAACCCGAAAATCTATATCTGCGCCATGCGATTTTCCAATCAGGTTTATTTCGTCTTTTTTTATACGCGAATCAAAATCCAAATCTTTTAATCCATCCAGCAATTTATCCGCGTATTTCGAAAGGCGCAAATTCCATTGCATTTTTGTCTTTTTTTCTATGATACTGTGACAGCGCGGACATTTATTTTCTTCCAGTTCTTCATTGGTATATGTTGTTCGACATTCCGGACACCAATTCATCGGCAATTCAGATTTATATGCCAACCCCGCACGCCAAAATTGAATAAACATCCACTGGGTCCATTTAATGTATTCCGGGTCAGATGTCGCGACACGTGTTTCCGGGTCAACCGACCAACCGACACGATCTATCATCTCTGAATAAGATTGCACCAAATCACGCGCCACATCCGCCGGATGACGACCGATTTTCTTGGCATAATGTTCGCCCGCAATACCCATTGCATCAAACCCCATAGGGAACAAAACATCATACCCACGATGACGGCGATAGCGCGCCAATACATCCATTCCCGTATAGTTCATCATATGTCCCGCGTGCAAACCGGCACCCGACAAAAACGGAAATTCAACCAAGTTATAGAAACGCGGTTTTGAACCATCGTTTTTTGGCACGAACGCGTGCGCATCGCGCCATTTGCGTTGCCATTTTGATTCCCGTTCAATTACCTTCTTGATATCATCAGACGCCATTTTTACACTCCATATATATAAAGTCGCCAGGCCAGAGTAGCAAAAACCCACCAAATTTTCAAGTTTTTTTATATATGTTTTTTGCGCGCGCGGGGCGAACCGTCCGGTATCATAATACCGTATCGATTTTTCTTGACTTTTCTGCGGGCTTGCGACATAATATGCCACGAACTTTTAACAAAACCAAAGGTAAAAACAAAATGGTGGCGACAAAATCGTTAAAAAAGTGCGAATTAGATGCCAAATGGTATCTGATTGACGCAACCGATTGCACACTGGGTCGTTTGGCGGCGTATACTGCGAACATCCTGCGTGGCAAGAACAAGGCCACATGGACACCGAATATGGATTGCGGCGACCATGTGATTATTATCAACGCGGACCGGGTTGCTTTATCAGGAACCAAGGCCGACAAAACAAAATTCTATTGGCACACAACATATCCGGGCGGAATCAAAGAACGCACATTGGGTCAAATGCGCGCCGAAAAACCGACTTTGTTGGTTAAAAACGCGGTTAAGCGTATGATGGGCCGTCGCACGGCGGTCGCATTGGCGGATAAACGCCTGACCAAATTGCATGTGTACGCGGGTGCCGAACACAAACACGCCGCACAAAATCCGATTGTGATTGATTTTGCGGGTTTGAATCGTAAAAACAAAAGGGGCGAATAATGGCAACAGAAACAAAGAAAACAACCGCAAAAAAAGCGGCTACAACTGTTAAAAAGGCGGCCCCGGCAACCAAAAAGACGACGGCGACCAAAACAACAAAAACCGCGGCGGCAAAAAAGACAACCGCAACCGTTGCGACACCGAAATTAAACAACGCGGTCTATGCAACCGGTAAACGTAAAGATTCTGTTGCACGCGTATATTTGATGCCGGGCAAGGGCAATATTGTCATCAACAACAAACCTATGGTCGAATATTTCCGCCGTCCGGTTTTGCAAATGATTTTGAATCAACCATTTGCGGTGACAAAACGCGAAGGCGCATACGATGCATTCGTAATGGTTATGGGCGGTGGCCTGTCGGGTCAGGCGGGTGCCGTTAAACACGGTATTTCCAAGGCATTGGAAAAGAACGAACCAGATTTGCGCGGCGCATTAAAGGCGGCCGGGTTCTTGACCCGCGACAGCCGTGTTGTCGAACGTAAACACTATGGTTTCCGCAAGGCACGTCGTTCAACCCAGTTCAGCAAACGTTAATCTATCGTTTGTTTTGGGAACAATCAAAAACCGTCGATACATCGGCGGTTTTTTTACACTAATTTAGACTGGTCGAAATAATTGTACCTTTTTGTCCAGTACTTTTTTCAAAAATTATTTTCAGTAATTTCAATATGTTATGTTTTAGCATAAGTACTGGTCAAAAAGGTACCTTTAATGTCATAATATATGTGTATAAAACAAGCACAAAAAGGAAGGGATATGAGGATTCCAATTTTAACATTTGGTGCAATTGCATCAATAATCGCAATCAATTCGGTTTTCGCAGATACAACCGTCACATCAAAACAATATGTTGATACCACGCGCCAGGCAACAATTCCGGCCGCGGGTACAAATTATGATGAAAACGGTGGTGGCGTGTCCGTTATTACATATACCGAAGATGCTGGGGTACTCGGTGAAAGGGGGATTTTTGATGCACCCATCAATATGTTTGATTCCGACGATGACGGCAAAAAATTAATTACTGCACGCGCCGCTTTTTCCGCAATGCCATCCCAACAAAAAACGGTTACGCATAAGCAGTGCGTGGAATGGGATGCCGCCGGCCAGGGCCAAGGCACGGATGAAAACTGCCTGTTATGGAACTTAATTGATGTTAATGTCGTCACAAAACAATGCACAACAAATGCAGATTGTGTCGGGATTGTTGGCGCACAGTGCGCAGGTCCACGTTGTAGGAACGGTATATGCGCATGCGATAACTATTAAACAACAAATCAACGACTTACCAAATTCCCCATCATAAAATCGAAAATGGTGGGGTTTTTAATTGCGCCACTAACACTTGCATTTATAAAAAAATGCGTGTATAATTGCCCGGCAAATCTGATACATATAAAGGGAACATTATGATTAAAAAAGATAAAATCAAAGATTTACATTATTCTGTGACCGGCGTTTTGACCGCAGACGAAATTCAGGCAGCCGCCGATGAAGTTTTGACCAAATACGGCGCAGACGCCAAAATGCCGGGGTTCCGTGCGGGACATGTGCCACTTTCCGTTCTGCGTCAAAAATACAATGCATCCGCAATGGGCGAAGCAATAGATAAATTGATGAATCGCGACCTGGAAAAATACACGACCGAGAAAAAAATCCGCCTTGCGGGCGCGCCACGTGCCGACCTGGGGAAATGGGAAATTGGAAATGATGCCGAATATACTTTGGAATTTGACATTTTGCCGACGTTGCCGGAAATCGATTTGGAAAAATTTACGGTTACCAAAAAGACAACAAAACTGGACGAATCCGAAGTTGATACGGCAATCGAAAACCTGCGTCGCGCACGCAGCGTTGCCGAAAAACAACCGGCGGAATACAAGGCCGAAAACGGTGATACCGCGGTTATCGACTTTACCGGATACATTGGCAAAGACGCATTCGAAGGTGGCGCCGCGAAAATGCACCACTTGGTTTTGGGTTCGGGGTCGTTTATTCCGGGATTCGAAGACCAAATTATCGGGCACCGGGCGGGCGATGAATTTGATGTTAACGTCAAATTTCCAAAAGATTATCATGCCGATAATTTGGCGGGCCGGGCGGCGCGTTTTGCCGTTGTCTTGCACGAGGTTCGCAAACATATCTTGCCGGAATTGAACGACGCATTTGCAAAAGAAATTGGACAAGAAACTGTTGAGAAATTACGCGAACACATCCGCAATATTTTGAACGAACAATATACCGAGGCCGCACGCGCCGAAATGCGCAACGAATTGTTGGACATATTGGCGGACAAGGTTAAATTAGATTTACCCGAAGTTGTTGTCGAACAAGAATTGCAAATCGCGAAAAACGAACACGAACATCATCACGCACACTGTGACGGAAAATGTGACGACGATTGCAAATTTGATGAAAAGAAAGAACGCCGCGAGGCCGAACGCCGCGTAAAATTGGGCCTTATTCTGGCCGAGTGGGGCAGTGCGAACAAGGTTGAAGTCACACGCGACGACCTGCAACAGGCGATTTGGGCCGAAGCCGCACGCTATCCAGACCCGAAACAGATTTTTGAATTCTATAATAAAAATCAAAATGCCCTGACCATGCTGCGCGGAATGATTTTTGAACGCAAGGCATTGGATGCAATGTTGTCGCATGTGAAAACGAAAGAAAAAGCGGTTAAACCCGAAGAATTGTTTCAACAGGCAAAGGCAAAATAATAAATCGCATAAGTAAAAACTAAACCGCCCAGAATAGGGCGGTTTTTATTGTGCTATGGTATACATAAACTGGAATCTGACCCCAACCTGAAAGACCCGGTCGAATCATTATATGTCGCGCCCGTCGGCACACAGTCATTGATACTGGTCGCACCATTCACAACCGTTTCCATATTGTCAGGACAGGGCATCCGACACACCCCCGGCATTGATGACGAATTTAACGGGTACGGTATCGTGCACCCCGGCGCATAATACGGCGCACGAACCTGTTCGTCACACATCATCACACCATATGCCCCATCAGCCCCTTCGGGGGACAGGTTCATACCCGCATTCGGTGAAGCCTGGATGTTCGGCAAATAACCCGCATGACATTTTTCACAATAGATTCGCGTTAAATTATAATATACCGGTTCATAAACCGTCCGGGGAAAAAATTGATATGCGGTCGAAACCACACCAACGACATTCAAATCATCACAATGAACAGGCACGGTTTGACCGCCCACAGTAAATGTAGAAACACTTTTATTCATCGAGTTTAATTTACAATTTATCGTATCCCACGCAGAATTATCACCATCCCATCTGGCATCACCCGTCTGGTCATTTTGTGTTGCAGCATAATATGCATAAGTTGTCATTATTGGAAAAGTGCTGCACGCCACAGTATTGGGCTGACACATAGAAACTTCTTCAATATGACACGAACCGGTAACCTCGTAAGTAATTGCGCCATTGACCACATTGCACAGTTCGTATTCGTGGCAACCACTGCCACTGGGGCACGCATCGGTCAATTCTTTACACTTTTTGCCGTTCCCCCCGACACCCGCCGGGCAATCATTATATCCCGCACAAAAACTGCACCCAGTATCCCCACCAATAGGCATATCAGGACAATCATAGTTATACATGCCGGTGCCGTCACTGGCGGCACCAGATGCACACATATTGCATGTACAGTCGCAATAATCGCCATACGGTCCAGATTCCATTGCACAGGCCATATACCACCCCGGTTCACAATCTGCCGCCAATGCGGCATCTACAAACACTGTAAACAGCACACCCAACACATATGAAAGTTTGGTATTTAATAATATTGACATTTCCTTCCTGTACAGGCAAACTATATCACACAGCCACAATTCAAAGCAAGGACAAAATAAAACCACTAGAATAATCATAAAAATTCTAATAAATTTGCCAAAAACATGTGTAAAAGGGTGTTTTTGACCACAAAAACCGCCGCAAACCCGCAGAAATCCGCCATTTTTTCAATTTTTTGGGTAAAGCAGGGCAGTTTTTGCAAATTTTCGGGACTTATGTACCACCATCCCACACAACCAAAGCCGTCATCCCGTTAAAAACCGGGAATTTTGCAGCAGGCCGTTCCGCGGCGTTTGGTTGTTCACCGTGGCACAAACCGGAATTTCTTTGGCCGCACAACACCAACTAACAACAAACAAGATTTTTCAAATTTTGTAACACCAGACAAACACAAATCAACAAACGCACACAGAAGCGCGCAAAATCTATCAAACATATTTATACCCACAACGGGGCTAATAGCGAGCAAAATTTTATTAGACGCATATTTATGTGTCCGCGCCACCACAGCACACAACGACGAAGAGAAAGAAACAGCAAGTTATTTTCGTCGTTGACACAACCGGACAAACAAAATTCCATACAGATTATATCGGCGACATCATATAATATTTTAATAATGTGCAAACACGGCCATCTTAATGTATGTTTTTATATAATAAGTGACAGTATCACAATTTATGTGTGGATTTATATTATTATGTATGGCTTTATTATATGGGGTTTATATCATAACATCGCGCATACCACACATAAAACTATACATAATATACATTATGCGCCTTTTATATACCACCGCCCCGCCGTTCAAATTTATATTTTTTACGCACACGATTTTTAAAGAAAAATCAAACGATTACATTATAAACATCACATAAAGTTTTAACATTATTCCACCCCCACACAACCGCCCAAAACCTGTAAACCTACATACAAAATTCTGCATTTTCACATTCAAAACACGCATATAAAAATATTCAATTTGTCCGACCCCATTTTTACCACCCAAAATGCCCCAAAAACGATGTTTTTCGCCCAATTTTGCGCAAAGCACACCCCGCCCCGCCCCAAAATAAAGCAAAAATTCAATTAAACAACATAACAATATGATTTTACTAATATTTTTTAATTTTGACACAGCACGATTTTATGGCAAAAAGCGCCCAATTTCGGGCAAAATTCATCCAAAAAAACATATACAGATGGCACCGCTGTACATTTCCTTATTCCATTGCGGCAAGGCGTTCCAGTTGGTCGGCCGAAATCAATGCGTCTATCATTTCATCCAAACCTTCGCCACCCGCCAAAATATCATCCAATTTGTACAATGTTAATTTGATACGGTGGTCGGTCACGCGTTGTTCCGGGAAATTATATGTGCGAATTTTCTCGCTTCTGTCACCGGAACCAACCATACTGCGCCGTGAATCCGTACGCGCCGCATCTTGTTCACTGCGCTGTTTTTCATACAGTTTCGAACGCAGAACCGCCATGGCGGTCGCCTTATTTTGAATCTGGCTGCGTTCATTTTGACACGTGACAACAATCCCCGTCGGAAAATGCGTAATACGAACCGCGCTGTCGGTTTTATTAACGTGCTGGCCACCCGCGCCAGAGGCACGAAAAACATCAATACGAATATCTTTTTCTTCGATTTTTACGTCTATATCTTGGGCCTCGGGCATAACCGCAACAGAAACCGCAGATGTATGGATGCGCCCGCCGGCCTCGGTTTCCGGAACGCGCTGAACACGATGAATTCCCGATTCAAACTTCATACGGGCGTACACACCATCACCGTCGATTTTGAATATAATTTCTTTATACCCATGCAGGGATGTTGCATTTTCTTCGATAATTTCAATTTTCCACCCATGCCGTAACGCATAGGATTTATATTGATTGAACAAATCACCCGCAAACAGCGCGGATTCTTCGCCACCCACCCCGGCGCGAATTTCCATAATGGCACTGTTGTCGTCCGCATCGTCCCGCGGCAACAACGCAATTTGCAACCGTTTTTCAACATCCGGCATACGATGTTTAAGGTCTTCCAGTTGCTCCGTCGCGATTTCGCGCAGTTCCGCATCGTGCAACATCTCGTTTGCATCCGATATGCCCTGCTTTATCTGAAAATATTCATCAACCAATGGCAAAATATCGTTCAGGCGCGAATATTCTTTTGACAATTTCGTCAATTCGTCACCAGACACATCACCCGAATTCATCTTGGATTGAATATCATCCGCGCGTTGTTTTATATCCAAAAGTTTCTGATCAATTACCATTTTTTATCCATTATTTGACCAATTTCATTGCGTCAAAGAGCGCCAAAGTCTGTTGTTCGCCGGTCGCCATATTTTTCAGTGTCACAACCTTGTTTTTAACTTCATCTTCGCCGATTATCATACTGAATTTAGCCATAATTTTGTCGGCATATTCAATTTGATTTTTGAACTTTTTATCTGTATCCAAATACGCCACAGACGGTATTTTTTCGTCCCGCAAAGCATTCAAAACCGACATCGCATAGGACAAGTTTTCATTTCCCATAATCAACACCGCGACATCTGTTCCAGATTCAAATTTACTTAAATCAATCTTGCCCGATTCCATCAATGCGACAAATATTCTTGAAAAACCGATTGCCGCACCAACCCCGATAATTTTTGTCTTGGAAAATTTGCCCGCCAAATCGGCATAGCGTCCACCACCGGCCGCCGTTCCCAATTCCGGGAAATTGGTCAACCCAAATTCAAATACCAACCCGGTGTAATATGCCAACCCGCGCGTCACAGATAAATCTATGGTCGCATTTTTCACGCCCATCACATCCAAAATTTTCATAAAATCATTTAATTCGGCAATCGCCACATCCAATTTTTCCGATTTGCCGCGAACGCCCGCATATCCCGTTTCAAAAACATCCAAAATAACTTTTTCTTTTTTGGAATCTTGAACAGTATCGGCAATACCCGCAACAAATTCCGACGGCGGCATTTTGTCTTTTTTATCAATCAAAACGAATACGGCCTTCTTTTGTTCGGCATTTAATTCCAACCAATCGAATAATGCATCCCAGAATGGGCGACTGCCGATTCTGACAAAATTATCACCGATAAATTCACGCACAGAATCCAATGCGCGCCCAATCACAGATATAATTTCCGCATCGTAATTCGTGGACAGCGAATTTATACCCATTATATCCATATCCATTTGATAAAATTCACGATACCGACCGCGTTGCGCACGTTCACCACGATAGCGTTTGGAAAACTGACTGGCGCGAAAAGGGAAAACCAAATCGTTCAGGTGCCCCGCAACATACCGCGACAACCCGACCGTTCCGTCATACCGCAGTCCCATTTTCGTGTCACCTTTTTGAAACAAAAATATTTGTGTTTCAATTTCGTCCCAGTTATCTTTGTCGGTTAAAACCTCGGCCCGTTCTATGGCCGGCAAATCCAATGCAGAAAAGCCGCATTCGCGCAAAACACCCAACATACGGCGCGCACATTCATCAAAGCACCGTTGCTGCGCCGGCAGTAATTCTATGAATCCTGATAAAGGTTTTGTTGGTTTCAAATCCATTTTATTTTTCCTTATGCTTTTTTTATTGTTTGAATTTGGGCGACACGCCCCAACCGAAATGTTTTAATTTTTGTACACTAGAAACACTTGCCCAAACGGGCATGATGGACAATATAAAAAACACAATCTTTCGTAAACATACGCAGATTATACACCAAGCGTATTACATTTTCAATAATTTTATGCGAAGGAGGCCTAATCCATATTGCGAATTTCGCGTTTCAATTGTACAAGGCGCATAAACATATATACGTCCGCCCCCGCGTACAGCAACAAATATATCGCCAAAAACCACACCAAAACGCCAATCGCCAAATTCGGCATAAACAACAACGACAACGCCAATATTACCAAACCAATTGCCACCAACACATCGGCCGTATGATTACCAATACGCGCCCGTGCCACATTTACCGCAAAGAACAGCAATCGTAACGCGTTCATCAAGAACATTACTATAAAGATATAAATAACACCAACGGTCGCACCATACGGGTATATGCAAAACACGACACCCAACACAAATGTGACCAAACCAAAGAAAACATCAAATGTACCGGCGGTTAAACCCTGGGTTGAAACAAAAACCATACTAACGCGATACAGACCGAACAAAACCAAAACCGCCCCAACAATAAATGTGACCGCAGACAAAATTTCCACGGGCTTTATCATCATCAACACCGCGACGGCAATGAACAATATCGCCTCGCCCAACAACAACGGCGCGGTATGCCGATAAACACGTTTAGCCAAACGAATCAAATCTTTTTTCTTGTCTCTTACTTTTTTCATAAAATCCCCCAAAAAATTTCACATTTCTGCGTGTATGATACCATATTTTCACAAATAAAACAACACATATCAAAAACCAAGAATAAAATCTTTGTTGCACACCCGTACATTTCCGCGTATACTCATATTATGATACACATTGATTCACATTGTCATTTGGCCCCCGACGCAGAAAATCCAGAAATTGCGTGTCGAATTTATAATTCTGCGCGCGCAACCGATTGGGAAAATGCGATTACAATTTCCGAACGCGACGATGATAAAAACTTCGCGGCAATTGGTATTCACCCGTGGTATATTGCAGATGCAGAACCGGGTTTTGAAACCACAATGGCGGAAATTTTGGCATCACACCCGAATATGATGGTTGGCGAAATCGGGTTGGACAAATTCCATCCAGATATGGATTATCAAATTGAAATCTTTACACGGCAATTGGAAATCGCTGCACGGTTCCGTCGCCCGGTACACTTGCACTGCGTGGGCGCTTGGGACAAGATTCTGCACATATTCCACGAACACGAACAAAATATGCCGCCCGTCGTTTTGGCGCACGCGTTTTCCGGTGACCCACATCAAATTCAAATGTTGGCCGATAAATATAATATGTATTTTTCATATGGCGCGCCAAACGATAACCATAATATCACCACACGAATATCCGCCACACCACAAAACCGGATTTTGACGGAAAGTGATACCACGGACGCAATCACAGAATTATCAACATTAGATGCCGCATTAAATATGATCGCCGACATACACCAATTAGACACCGAAGAAATGTCCGAACAAATCTATCAAAACATCCAAAGGGTTATAAGTTATGTCCGACCGATTGACTAGGATACGCACTTTATTGGGCGACGAAAAAATAGCAAAATTACAAAAATCTACCGTTATGGTTTTTGGATGCGGTGCGGTCGGTTCTTTTGCAATTGAATCTTTGGCACGATCGGGCGTTGGAAACATAATTTTATTGGATTTTGATGTAGTCGAAGAATCGAATATTAATCGACAATTATTTGCGGTCGAATCTACATTGAAACACAAGAAAACAGATATTGCCCGGGAACGAATTGCCGATATAAATCCAGATATCAATGTGACCGTTTTTGATATGTTTTTTGATGATAATTGTGCCCTGCCCATCCATCCCGATTTTGTGATTGATGCCATTGATACGGTTGATTCAAAAATTGCAATTTATCGTTGGTGCAAACAAAATAAAATACCATTTATATCATCAATGGGCGCGGCACGCAAAACCGACCCAACCAAGATTAAAATTGATAAAATATCGCGAACATTTGCCTGCCCCCTTGCGGCGACAATTCGTAAAAAGGTGCGCGCCGAACACATCGGTGATTTTCCAGTTGTGTTTTCAACCGAAACACCCACCCCACACAAATCACCCACCAAGAATTTTGGTTCAATCATAACCGTGACCGGCACATTCGGTTTGTTTATGGCAAATCACGCAATCAAATATTTAACCCGAACTTAGCGTGAACGAATGCCGATTTTTTGTTTTAACTCATTAAAATCAGTGTAAAAATTCTGGGGCTTTGCCAATTTTTCAACGATACCAAAGTTTGCCCCAACACGCGACACATCGTGTGCATCATCCGACACCAAGACCGGCATACCGGCCGCCGTAATTTGTCTAATTCTGCGCGCACGCGCACCAATTGGTCCATAACGCCGGTTCCCCATTAATGCGGTATTTATCTCTAACGGGGCACCGTTTCGTGCCAATGCGTCCAATGCGGCATTTTCCATATCATCACAGCGCAACCCAATTTTACGCGGCAAATCAAAGTGCGCAACCCAATTAAACCGAAAAACCATAGGTCGCCAATCATATTCCGCCAATTTCATCAGGTTTTGATAATATTCCCGCATCAATCGTGTCGATTCCCGCGATTCCGCATTTTTTATATCATGGACATTTAATATGCCGTCCACCCCCCGGTCGATAAAATGCATTGCACCAATTATATAATCTGGATTCAATCGCGTCACCGCGTAATTCACCGCATCACGCCACCCGGGATATTGAAACCAATCCATTTCCATTCCGCACAGGATATTCATATCTGGATATTTTTCACGCAACCCGCGCACAACCGCATAATGTTTGGAAAATTTCGCTATTGCTTCATCTGCATCGGCACTGTATATATTTGAATATCCACCCCGCACAGAATATTCATACATTTTTGATTTTTTGACCGCCGGATGAACAATAAAGTGATTTGAAAAACCGATATTTTTAATACCCGCCTTGCGTGCGGCATCAACCATTTCGGCGGGTGTATTGCGGCCATCAAACCCAACCGTATGCGTATGCAGTGTATAATTAGTCCTCATTTCTTATCCTTTGCTTGTACGGATTTCAGTATCAAACTATTTTGTATTATATGTCAAACATAAATTACAATCGGCACCACGGCCGATTTGAATTTTATGGTCGGGGCGACTTTTTCCTTGATAAACAACAAGAAAAAAGTATGGCGACAGGATTCGCTCGCACGGCACGATATGCCGGCTGCGCGCAACCCGTGACGATTTTGACACGTTTCACTTCCAAAATCTACTTGGTTTCGAACCAAATCCATATGTCGTTACAGACATAAATTAAAACCGACCATTTGGTCGGTTTGAATTTATGGTCGGGGCGACAGGATTCGAACCTACGACATCTTGCTCCCAAAGCAAGCACTCTACCAGACTGAGCTACGCCCCGAGTAATCGCCATTATACGCTTTTTTTTGTCAAACGCAAGTTATATTTAAAAGCGCATATTTCCTAAACTTTTTCATTGTCTTTTAATTCTAATCCTTTACTATCAACCAAAGGAAACAAAATAATGTCAGAAAAAACTGTTCGTGTTGGAGTCGCATGCTGGATTTTTAATCCGGCGGGCTTAGTGTTGATGGGGAAACGACTATCCACGCACGGCGCCGGCACATGGGCACCACCGGGCGGGCACATGGAATTTGGTGAATTCCCCACGCACACCGCGTCACGTGAATTATTCGAAGAAACCGGCATATCCGTCCCCGCCGAACAATTTCATTACATTGGAATCACAAACGATATTTTTCCAACCAAACACTATATAACAATACATTATCGTACAGATTCTGTGACCGCAAAACCGATATTATGCGAACCCGATAAATGCAAAAAATGGCAATGGTTTACCCAGAATAACATACCAAAAAATTTATTTTTGCCCGCCAAAAATCTTGTTAAAAAAATCAATTTATTTGACCAAAAACAACACTAAACATTACGGCAACTTGTTCCCGCAGATGGCACAATACCCTACTTTGTCCTGGCATCAATACTTTTTATTAAACTGTCTATAACCGTTTTCAATGGTTGTTTCTTTATATTATCGCGCGCCACATAATTCAATGCGACATTATCATCATTGTCTATCTGAATTTTGTTTACATATGTCGACAAATTATTTTCCGTATAAACGTGATTTTTTATGGCGCGTCCACAACGCACAACCCCAGACATATAATCTGTTTCAACATGAATCCCCACCCCGTCGTCATTATATGCAACAAAATTATCATTCCAAGAATCAACAGTATTTATTTCTTTATCACGCAAATCCGACCGCAACCGCGCGTATGCCACCACCGACCCAATTGTATCAAACCCGGAAACGGATATATTCAACGCCCCCCGCAAATAGTCACTGAATACAACATCGGCAATTATATTTGATACGCCTGAAATATTATTATGAAATTCGTCAACCGGCACATTTATTGTTAATGGTCGCCCAACAAAATATGCATTTTTTGCCAAAGATTTTAATACGGTACTGCGGTTGGTATATGTGTTTCCCCACGTGCCATTTGTTTTGATTGTGGGTATGGCGCCGGCCTTGGACACCAAACACAACACCGTTGGAATATAATTTTCGTCACCCATAAAATAAGGCAACATTGGTTCGCCACCATCAATGGTTATACGATTTGATAAATTGATTGGTAATTCTTGAAATTGGGAAATATAATCCTCGACCTTTTCCAAAGGCATCGGTTTGATTGCCGCGTCACGCCCTGAATTTTCCCGGCAATGCGCACAGTTCAAATTACACCAATTTGTCACCTTTAATGATAAAGCAAAAATTCCATACATTTTTTGATCCCATTCGTTGACAAACATTATATTAGTTCACAACATTTTGTCAATCGATACTTCTTTTTTTATTGCGCCCGCCACATATTTTTTATTAAACTGCACTATATGGGAAGGATTCTTGTTTTTTTCTGCACGACTTTGTTTATCGCATCCGCGCTTGCGGCACCCGCGGTGCCAAGCCCCGGGCGCGTTTCCCGATATGTTGACCCGCAATCGTATGCATATATGTATCCATATTTGAACAACAAAATGCGCACAGAAATGAACCCCGGCACGACAATAAATATGACCAATAATCCAATTGATGTTGTGGTTAAAACAAAACGTATGTCCGAACCGCGCCGCGTCGTTCCGCGCACCCAAAAATCATCACCGAACACCACGGCGCGCGCCGCGACGAATGGGAATTCCGGAACCGCCACACAGACCCGTCGTGTTGTTCAACGCACCCCACAAAATACGGCACGAAGTGCCCGGCCCGTCACCCCCACCGCATCTACGGCACGCGCCGTATCGACACGTGGCGCACGCGACAACGAATCGCGCACCGCCGAAACAACGACCAACATTACGAACGCACCCGTGTCTTCGTCGCGTTGTCTGGCCGATTATATCACATGTATGAACGGGTATTGTGCCCGCGAAAATACGGCGTATAATCGATGCTATTGCAGTGCGAAATTGGCACAAATAGATTCCATATACCAACCACAAATCAACGATTTAATCATTCAAATCATAAACCTTATGGGGGGCGGCCAATGGACGACAGACGAAATGAACGAATATTGGATGGAATTGGTTGGTCAATATGCCGGCGAAAATTCTTGGGTTAACCTGGAAAACGCATTGAACATAGATTGGCCGGAACCCGAAGAGCGTATGCGCGGTCAAAACGCATTTTTGATTGGCCACCAATATTGTGTCCAACATTTGCGCGCATGTGCATATATGTCTTCGAACCTGCGCGATGCATATCGGTCCCAGATTTCACGCGATTGCAACGCATACGAACAATCTATGGAACGCATCAAAACCGCGGCCGAGGCATTGATTGAATATTACAGTGAATAATTATTTTCCCATATTTTCACACATTAAATTATGCCTGTAAATATTTCGTGCCAAATCATCACTTATCGCATCCCAATCACCGGCGCGCCCACGAATTATATCGCAAGATATATTGCACACCGCCCTATTCTGCGATGGTATATTTTGCGCGCAGGATGCGACGAACATCGCGCATACCGGTATTAAAAACTTTTTCATCTGTTGCCCTTTTTGTATTTGTGATATTTATAATTTCATTTGATTGTGCACGCGCACCCGCCGCCACACATTTTATCCGGGCGATGCGCGCCCCAAAAAAATACGCCCCCGCGACGATTATCACGGTGGCACCGACAAGATATTTTTTCATATTTGCAAAATTTCCCCACAAAAAAACGCACCGTTTGGTGCGTTTGTCTTATTGATTCATTGAATTAAAGAAATCCGTATTCGTTTTTGTCACCCGCAGTTTATCCAACAAGAACTCCATTGCTTCCAGTGTTCCCATCGGGTTAATAATGCGGCGCAGCACATACATTTTGGATAACGTGTCCTTGCCCACCAACAGGTCTTCTTTACGCGTACCCGATTTTGTAATATCGATTGCCGGGTAAACGCGTTTATCGGACAATTTGCGGTCCAGTATGATTTCGCTGTTTCCGGTTCCCTTGAATTCTTCGAAAATGACTTCGTCCATTTTGGATCCGGTATCAACCAACGCGGTTGCGATAATTGTCAAACTGCCCCCGCCTTCGATATTACGCGCGGCACCAAAGAATCGTTTTGGCCGTTGCAATGCGTATGCGTCGACACCACCGGTCAAAACTTTACCACTGGACGGGACAACGGTGTTGTACGCGCGCCCCAAACGGGTAATAGAATCAAGAAGAATTACGACATCTTGACCGGCCTCGACCAATCGTTTGGCCTTTTCGATGACCATTTCGGCAACCTGGATATGGCGGGTTGCGGGCTCATCAAATGTTGAAGAAATAACTTCACCTTTGACACTGCGTTGCATATCGGTCACTTCTTCGGGCCGTTCGTCAATCAACAGCACGATAAGTTTAACCTCGGGATAATTGGTCGCGATAGAATGCGCGATATTTTGCAACATAATCGTCTTACCGGTACGCGGTGGCGCAACGATTAAAGAACGTTGTCCGCGTCCCGTTGGCGATATCAGGTCGATTACACGCGCCGACAAATTGCGACCTTTGTCGGTATCGCCTTCGACCTCCATCTTTAATTGCTCGTCGGGGTACAGCGGTGTCATATCATCAAAAGACACGCGGTGGCGCAACTTTTCGGGCGTGTCGCCATTTGCGCGTTCAATTGTTTCCAACGCAAAATAACGTTCAGATTCGTTTTGCGGCGCCTGAATTTGACCTTCGATATAATCGCCGGTTTTAAGTCCGTATTTTTTAATCAGATTTGGCGACACATACAAATCATCCGGCCCGGCCAGGTAATTGCTTTCCGGTGCACGCAGAAATCCAAACCCATCCTGCATACGTTCCAACACGCCGTCCCCAATCAGCGTAATTTTTTTATCGGCCGCGAATCCGCGCATAACGGCGAATCGCAATTGTTGCACATTTAATTGGGACGGGTTTTCGATACCCATATCTTCCGCCATTTTCAACAATTGTTGCGGCGATTTAGCCTTAATCTCGTTTATATGCATAAAAAATCCTTTTTTGGAAGTTTTCCCGTGGCCCAGAACGTGCCACCTTTTTGACCCACGAATTATAGTGCATTTTGCACAAAATGTCAAGTTTTGCTTTTTTCTTGCTTTTTATTATGATTGTTGCTTCAATGAAAGTACATTGAAACAAAGGAAGTGAATTATGGCAGGAAGCATAAATAAAGTAATATTGGTTGGAAACGTAGGGCAAGACCCGCAAACACGCACAATGCAAAGCGGACAAAAGGTGGTCAGTTTTTCACTGGCGACATCGGACCGTTGGCGTGATCGCACGACCGGCGAACAAAAAGAACAAACCGAATGGCACCGTATTGTTATATTTAATCCGAATCTGGTCGAAGTTGCAGAACGTATGTTACAAAAGGGAACCAAACTTTATATCGAAGGCGCCCTGCGTACACGCAAATGGCAAAACCAACAAGGCGTTGACACCTATACGACCGAGGTTGTTTTGAACCAATTCGCCGGTACAATGGTGATATTATCGGGCGCAAAGTCAATGGACGCAATGTCCGGCGCATCCGCCCCGGCGGCGGCACCGGCGCCCGCCGAAGAAATGTCAATTTCTGAAATCGGCGACGATATTCCATTTTAGTGATTAATGTAAGTGGTTAGTTCCCCTCCTCGGAGGGGTGGTCGCGGCACCACTTGTGGTGACGGGACGGGGTGGGCATTGTTGTTTTTTTATTTACCCCCACCTCCCGGCGTTTCACGCCGTACCCCTCCACAGGAGGAGAACTTTTTATGTTGTTTTTTACTAACCACTTTTTTTCTTGCCACATATTCACATTTTTGATATAATCTAACCAGATTTTTATCAAGCAGATTATAACAATTTAATTCCAACGGTTTTTTATTTGGGGAAAACACCATTGGGTCGGTTGACGCGCCGTCCGATGGCAATTTTTCATTTGATGCGCACGCCGGCCGTGAACCAAACGGGGGGGACGCACCAAATGTCGAAATTATTGAAAAGTATCATTGTTGCAACGGTATTGTGTTTTATATATTTGTTTCCAACAATTGCGCACGCGGCATGCGCGGAAAACGAAATAGACGTTTTGGGCGACGGCACCCAATGCGAAATCACAAAACTTACATTGACCTTGAGACAATTAATGGTCCCCGGTATCGTTATACGTTTCGATATGTCTGCGATGGGAACATTCTATGTTGATTGTGGCAGTGGTGGAACATTGGGCGGAACCGGTGCATCAGGAAAAACAATAACACGTTCCGACACAAACAACGCAACATATACATGTACATATTCCACCAATGGATACAAGACAATTCGTTTTGGGGGTATTGCCGCAATGGGCGCTCCATATGCAAATGACACCGCGGCCACAGCATCGGCGATAGGTTTTTCTAAAATGGCGACCTTTCTGTACGAGATTTCCGGTTCGTTGGGGGCATTATTCCCATCACGTGGTACCGCGTCCACGCAACAACCACATTTTCGTGAAACGTTTAAGAGCTGTTCACGTCTGACCACAATTTCATCTGATTTATTTTCTGGGGTGACAGGTGCAACATCGCACCAGTTTTACGAAACGTTTTATGGTTGCTCTGGTTTGAAATCGATACCATCTGGATTATTCAATGATATATCGGGTGCACCGGCACAATATATGTTCTATGGAACGTTTCATAATTGCACGGGTTTAACTGGTTCGATTCCAGAAAACCTATTTAGTGGAATTTCTGGCGCACCGGCAGAAAGTATGTTTGCATATACATTTTCCGAATGCCCTGGATTAACCGGTTCAATTCCAGGAAACTTATTCAGCGGAATTTCCGGCGCACCGGCAAATAATATGTTCCTAGACACATTTGCTCGTTGTTTTGGATTAACCGGGGCTATCTCGGCAAATTTATTCAGCGGGATTTCCGGCGCACCGGCAGAAGGTATGTTTGATGGTACATTTCGCGCATGCAAGGGGTTAACCGGTTCAATTCCAGGAAACTTATTCAGCGGAATTTCCGGCGCACCGGCAGAACGTATGTTTAGGAATACATTCGCACTCACCGGTATAACCGGTTCAATCCCAGGGAACTTATTCAGCGGAATTTCCGGCGCACCGGCAGAACGTATGTTTAGTGATACATTCGGCGGATGCGAGGGGTTAACCGGTTCAATCCCAGGAAACTTATTCAGCGGAATTTCCGGCGCACCGGCAAAATATATGTTTAGTGGTACATTCGGCGGATGCGAGGGGTTAACCGGTTCAATCCCAGGAAACTTATTCAGCGGAATTTCCGGCGCACCGGCAGAAGGTATGTTTAATGGTACATTCGCAGTCACCGGTATAACCGGTTCAATCCCAGGAAATTTGTTTGGCAATTTATCGGGCGAAGGTGCCGATTCTATGTTCCAAGAAACGTTTTATAGTTGTTCAAACTTATCGGGGTATATACCAAAAAGCATTTTTGAAAATATAACATCGCCCGGCGAATATGGCACATACTATATGTTTGAAGAAACAAATTTATACACTGAATGTCCATGTGGAAGCGTGTCCGCCGAAACCGGTTGGGGGGAAAGCCTGGTTGATGGACGGGCCGTATGTCAGGCCAATCCGGCGGAACACCTGTATAACGATGTATGTGTGGCGGATTGTGATGCGGGGGTTACAACACTGCGCACATCCACCGGGTTGGAATTTCCGTTGTTTGACACCAAACCAACAACGCCGGCATTGCATATTAAACACAATGGAACGGTATGCTATACACCAATGGAACCGGGCAATGGCGGTGCGGGGTCAATGAACATTATGTCCGGTGGGGAAACATATCACCTGGGCACATTGGAATAAAAACGAACCGGATTTCATATTCGTATGCCCAACAAAAAACCGCCCGGAAATCCGGGCGATTTTATTACCGTTAACAACACCAATCAGGCACGATTCGTCATCCCGCCGTATGTTTTTTGTGAGTGGTTTCGTTTCGGCCGGGACCCATCCGGCCCACACACAGTGTGACCCGCGATTGCGTCGCAGACAACCACACCCCGCCGGGTTCCACCCGGCACCCCTCTGTGAATCACCCCAAAAAATGCATAGCATTTTTGGGGGCCCGATAGAGGGGAACTTGTTCGCGCGCCTGCCCGCGCATAAAAAAACACCCGCGGAAATCCGCGGGTTTTATACTCTCTCTAACCACTAATTAAAACCGGTACTTCATAGACGCGTGGATTTTGTGCATCTGGACATTGGCGTTGTATTGGTACCGATATCCCACGCCGATATGCAATCCGTTCACACCCAAGAATTCCACACCCGCGCCACCGTTCGCCCAAAGCGGATCAATATCGATATTATAGTCGGTCCACTTTTCCGCCAACGCGAATTTATACTTCATCGTATCCGGCGTACCCAACAAATCGTATTCCACCCCAACCGTCAAATATGGACGGAATTCAAACCACGCAGATGGATACACGCGTTTCTGGGCGGTCAATGAATAACCCGGTGTCAAAATTGGATAACCATCAAATTCCAGGTTCATATAATCCACATCGCCAACCTTTTCGGTCATATCGAAACCGAAATTATACCCCGCGCGCGCATACAAGTTGCCAATAACATACTGGTTCAACCAATCGTGTATCAACCCAAATTCGGCCGCAACACCGAACGATGTCGCATCACCCTTAATCGTATCAACCCATGTTTGATTGCGTTCAACATCAATCATATTGACATCAAACATTGCATCACCATAGAAACGCGCCTTGTTGCTTAAAGTCTTCAAGAAATACAATCCGCCACCAACACTAAGGTTTGTCATATCTGATTCCATACGACCCGCGACCGCACCCGAATTACCATAAGACAAATCAATATCATCAACAACATTTGCATCTGTGTATGACCCATGAACCATCCACCCCAATATCAATGTGTTGTTCGCCTGCCAATCATATCCAAATGACAAATTGAAACGTTCACCATCGCCGCGGATATCTTCAAAGTCGTTTCTAAACATTGTATATCCACCATCAATCCACAATTTATTCAAACGACGATTACGATTCCAAATTGCTTCATCAATGAAACGATCCGACACATCCAAGAAATTCGCGTGGGTGTTCATTGCCAAACTGTCTGCAATCTGGTTCGCCTCGCGCAATTGGAACAAACGACTGAACGCGCGAATCACATTACCATTACCACTTTGCGTATAATCATACATACGGGCATACAATTCTGTATCAACATTTTCCAACGGTGTCCCGTTAAACAAAGTTTGCACAACCGGTAAAACGGCGGTTTCATAATCAAACCCAAGTCCGGCCAATTGCGCCTCTATCACATCGTCCAACGCGCCCGCCGATTGCCATTCACCCAATGTATGTCCCGGCGTCGCACCAACAATTGGTTGCAATTTGAACAAACCGATTGGTGTTCCAAAACGCGTATCAAACACAACATATAAATCATTACCCTGCTGGACCAAATACACCGGCAAATTTTCACCCGCACCATTATTGGTGTTAAACGCATCCAGATAATTCACACAATTTGTTCCATTATCATTACAGAACCCGATACTTAGTTTATTAAATGTTCCCTGGATATCCGCGGCACTGGCCAACCACAGCGCAGACGATTCCGTCACCGCCTGTTTCAAAACAATACCAAACTGAGAATCTGCCAATGTTGTTGGACCCGATGTCATATTCATTCCTGATGTATTACTTATCAACGAACCATTAACGGTTATCAATGCAACCTCGCCCCCGGTTAACGGGTTTATCACCGGTTCCGCACCACTGAAATCTACATCGGTCCAATAATTATGCGTAGACGATGAATTCGCAACCGCCAACAATCTGCTGTTATTATCAAATGTATAATTGCCGCCAACCGTCATATAATTCAAATTGATAATATCCAATCCGCCCGACACATTACCGCCAACATTGATATTCACACCGTCCGCCGCATTCAAATTTGAAATCGTGAAATTGCTTACATCTATATCACCACCAACACTAACCGTGTTCGCATTTAATGTGAAATTGTTGGATATCATATTCACGGTACCATCCTGAATCAATCCAGAACCATTTTGAACCAAATCACCCGCGGCACTTAATGTCGGTGCATCTATGACATTACGATTGAAATTGGTTAACGCACCGTCCGCAACAAATATGCCCGAACCAAAGTCCGCCGTACCGGTTATGGTGTATGTACCCACACCCCCATCGGCAACAAATGAATTCAATGTCCAAGATGCCGCATTAAATGTAAAACTGTCGCCCAACAAATTCAAAGAACTGGTCGAACCAGACCCCTGGTGCAACACACCGCCATTCGTATTCACCGCACCGGCAATATTGATAACCGGCGCATCTATATCCATTGCGCCCGCGCCACCCGTAATATTCAACGAATTTGCCGCAACCGAAGAAGTCCCCACAACGCGTAGTCCGCCGCCCGTCGCATTCCCGGAATTTGCCGCAACCGTCCCCAATGCGACCGCCGCACCCGAAACATCGGCCGACCCCGAATTGGCCAAATTGGTCAATGTCACATTACCCGTAGAATTCAGGTTCAAAACCGCATCCACATCATCATTCGTGACATTCCCGCCGGTAATCTGATTCGCCCAAACATTGAATACCCCATCATTTGTAAGCGTACCCAACGCAACCGTCCCGAACGCACGGTCGGTCGCGCCAACATTCACGGTTCCCGCGTTTGTAAATGCACCAGACATCGTCACAAAACTTTGCCCATCCCCAAAACGCGATATATTTAATGTCTTGCCATCTGCGACATTTCCGCCACCATTAAATGTGAACTGGGCCGCATTAATCGTAAACGCATTACCCGAATTGACTACAAACCCGCGCGAATGCGATGCGCCATCAAAATACATACCATCCTGGACACTAACCGAACCCGCGGTAATATTCATATCGTCGGTAAATATCAATCCAGAATTTTCCGTGATTGCCCCCGACACCAACGCGTTATCTGTATACAGGTAAATTTCACCACCGTTGGTCACCCCCAGGTTTCCTTCAACGGTCAACGCATAGTTTGATTCGCCGGCCACACCAAACGCCAACTTACCCGAATTTGTCGCCGAAACACCGCCGTCAATTTCCATCGTGTGCGCGTCTATGTTCATTCCTGTGCCACTTCCAGTTGCCGTGACATTGTTTCCGATATACAATTTTTCATTATTATTTATTGTAATATCAACCACACCGCCAGATACGGCCATATTGCCCGTCGCGGCCGCACCCGCGCCCGCCGTCAAATTATTTGCGATTGATATTTCACCACCCGACACAATGTCGCCCGTCGTATTCAATGCGCCATTTGCCGCAACATCAATTCCGGATGTACCGATGTTCAATTCGGTTCCCGAAATGTTCATTGTCCCGGCATTGACATCCAATCCCAACGCAGACAACGCGCCATCTGATTCGACACTCATTGTGCCGGCATCATTTGTTATCAATCCCGTTGCCGTAACAACCGAACCCGTAATTGACAAAGATTCTGCACCGGTCAAATTACTGATTGCGCCCGCATTAAATGCGCCGGTTCCGCTAAATGTCGCGGCACCCGAATTATTTATGTTTGCCAATGAAAACACGGTACCCGAAACATCCAACGCACCCGAATTTACAACAGTACCCGTCATATTAACGGCACCATTTGATGTAATATTCATCGTCGCCAAATTCTCGATGCCCGCCGCCGCGACAGTTTGCGCGGCCAATGTCATACCCGCATTATCATTTATTATCCCATTGCGAATCGCGTTTGTTCCGGCATCAATACCACCCGCCGTAACATTCAATACAAAAGAATTCAAATTATTATTATAAAATTCCCCTATTCTGTCGCCCAAAGATAATGTCCCAGTCGTCAAATTAAATGTATTTGTCGCCCCCATCGTCCCAAGGTCGAATCCGTGTGCCAATGTTGTCGCCCCGGATATAACACCCGTAAAATTCCCCTTGTTTACAAAAGACGCATTTGTTGTCGCATCGCCACCGGTCAATGTCAAAGACGACGCATTTATCGTCAAATCACCGGTTGGGCCGGAATTCGCCTCGTTGGTAATTGTTTTGGCGGTAATCGCACCGGCGGTAATTGTCATATCACCACTGGATTTATTTTCAATCGCGCCATTTGCAACATTAAACGCACCCGTTCCAACATTTACGATGGTATCCCCGGCCCCCAATGCCTGAAAATCATCGCTTCTTATTGTTAACGAATTTCCGTTTATTGTCGCATCCGCATTGTTTGACACAACCCCCGCAAAAGACACCGCGTCCGCATTGGAAACCGTAAAATCGCCATAAACATCAACCATACCTGCGGTCAAATCCACCGCAGAACCCGCCCCCCCAATGGTCAGGCTATATCCGGTTGCGGTCTGCGACCCAACCTGTAACGGTCCACCAATCGTAATCGCATCGGCCGCTGTGATTGTATACGGGCTGTTGATAGTAGATTCGGCATAAATTGCACCGGCAAACGGGGACAGTCCCGCATCTTGTCCAATATATAACCCACCGGCCGTATTTATACCGCCGGTTACATTTATACCCGACCCGTAAACGAATCGGTACGAATCGGTTGTGATGTTAAGGTCACCGGAAAATGGCGTCACATTGCCGCTTACGCCGGTCACTTCAATCGTCTCTGCCAAGGCACACAACGGCGTCAGGCAGTATATCAAGGGGGCCAGTTTTTTTATCATATTTTTTTGTTCTTTTTCTCTGGTTTCGTTGTTATATTATAACACACTTAGGCAAGAAAAAAAAGAATATAAGTTAATCAAGGAGAAAAAATATGTTTGAAATAAAAAAAATTCACGCACGCCAAATTATGGATTCGCGTGGCAATCCAACCGTAGAATGCGATGTTACACTATCGGGTGGCGCAATGGGTCGTGCGGCGGTCCCATCCGGGGCCAGCACCGGTTCATTCGAAGCATTGGAACTGCGTGATGGCGGCACCGCATTTATGGGCAAAGGTGTAAGCAAAGCGGTCAAAAATGTAAATGATTTCATTGCCCCGGAATTAATTGGGATGGACGCATCAAAACAAACCGAATTGGATGAAAAGATGCTAAATATGGACGGAACACCGAACAAAGATAAATTCGGTGCAAACGCGATTCTGGCGGTATCCATGGCGGCGGCACGCGCGGTTGCGGCACAAAAAAATATTCCGTTGTATGTATATTTGGCGGAAATCTACGGGAACACCAATCCGCACGTATTGCCGCGTCCAATGATGAACATTATCAACGGGGGCGCACACGCAGATAACGGTCTGGATGCCCAAGAATTTATGATTATTCCGAACGGCGCAAAAAATGAAGCCACGGCAATTCAAATGGGTGCCGAAGTATTTCACCATTTGAAAAAGATTTTGAAATCTGGCGGTCATTCAACAAATGTTGGTGACGAAGGCGGATTTGCGCCGAACTTCAATTCTTGTGCCGAAGCGTTGGATGCAATCATTGCGGCAATTCGCGATGCAGGCTATAAACCGGGCGACGAAATATCGATTGGTTTGGATGTCGCATCATCAGAATTCTATAAAGACGGCGTTTATAATTTCGAAGGCAAAAAATTATCATCTGATGAAATGATAGAATTCTATACCGATTTAATCGCGCGTTACCCAATTATCTCTATCGAAGATGCGTTGGCCGAAGAAGATTGGGATGGATGGAAAAAATTAACCGACAAAATTGGTGGCACGGTACAATTGGTCGGTGATGATTTATTTGTGACAAACCCGATTCGTCTGCGGCGTGGAATTGACGCGGGCGTTGCAAACGCGATTTTGATTAAGGTAAATCAAATCGGTTCGCTTACCGAAACATTGCGCGCAATCAAAATGGCGACGGATGCAAACTATGGCGTTGTAATTTCCCACCGCAGTGGCGAAACCGAAGACACAACGATTGCGGATTTGGCGGTTGCGACAAACGCAGGCCAGATTAAGACCGGTTCTATGTCACGCACCGACCGTATGGCAAAATATAATCAGTTGTTGCGTATCGAAGAAGAATTAGGTAATAATGCAACATATGGAAAATAATTTGCGATGCAAATTGATAATGAAACAATTTTAATTATTAAATACATTGTGGCGGCGGGGTTGCTGGTGGCGATTATATTGGCACCGGCGTACCTTGCCGCACAATCCAAGAAAGGCAAAGCGGACGCGATGCGCATACGCGTCGCATCATGGGTGTTTGGTTGGACCGGCATTGGTTGGCTGCTCGCCCTTATCTGGGCAATAAAAAAATAATCCCCGCACAACCGCAGGGATTTTTTATTATTGTAAATCATCACAAATTTTTATTAATGCGCTCTTTTTACCTTCACAAAACGTTTGACACATGGTGTTATTTCCATTTTCTTGTCCGGAACACACACCGATATTATCATCGAATAACTTTGATTGTGAACAGTAATTCGGTATATAAATATCGCACCAACAAAACGTTTTTTTGCTATAATCTAAATCACCGGTATCACCTTCTTGGTTAAGACAATAACCCGCTATAACGACATCCCCATTATCTTGGATACTTTTTTTATCTTTCCCGTCATTATCGTTATCTGTATTTGTTTTGCAATGGCAATATTGCAGTCCATTACCACCCACATCAAGACATAATTGGTCACCGCCGGGCACCCACGTACCTTTGCCGTTATCACACGCATCGCCAACCTTGCCATCCGGCTCACGATCTGCGTAATCGCTCTTAACAATCTCTGACTCAACACCTTTTTGTCTGCTGTTTTCTTCTTTTAAATACCCACCTTCGGCTTTTTCTTGTTCTTTTTGTGATATTTGGGTGTTCATCTGATCCAAACGTTTTTGTTGGCGTTCCAATTGTTGTTTGTTCAAATCAATCTCTTCAGACAGGCGATTGCTTTTATTTGCCTGGGCAATATTTACACCGATACCAACCGCGGTTAAACCAATCGTAGATATCCCCGCAATTTTCCAACCCCACTTTTTACCTTCGCACTCTTCCAATTTCTTAATTTTTTCTTCTTTTTGTTCCAATAAATGCTGAATCTGTGCCGTCATCGGCACACCATACGATGAAACGGCGGGCGTCATACCAACCAAAGCAATTGTTAAAAACGATATAGGTTTTATATTCATCTTTGTCGCCCCCATTATTTGCTAACTTCTTGTAAAGGGTTTGATGCGTCTTTGATGCTTTGTTTAGTATCCGCAATATCAGACTGAACCTGTTTCAACTCTGACTTCTTGTTTTGAATCTTGTTATGTTGCACAATTGCACCGATTCCCGTACCAACAACCCCAACACCACCAACAACCGTCGCCGCAACCCAACCCTTGCGTTTGCGATCGCATTTCATAATTTCTTCATCCAATAATTGGATATCATGACGCAGGGTCGACACAACATCCATCTCAGTCATACTTTCTGTACCTGGAACTTCGGCAACAAAACCACCGGACGAGTGTGCCCCAACACCAAATTGGCGTTGCTTTAATTCAACAGAATAAGAATTTTGTGAAATTAAAAATACAAAAAATATAAATATCGCAGAAAAAATATTTTGAATTTGACCACCAGCCCCCAGATTTCTGTGGATTTGCAAATTCTGCATCATTTTTGACTCCCCTTTCCTCTAGGGGTCATTGTATCACATTTTTAATAAAGTTCAAAATGGTTTATTTTAAAAGAATTTCAAATTCACCGGTCATAAAAAATGCGTGGTGGCACACACGCACCACCACACAAAAATAGAAACCCGATACCTTTCCCCAAAAAATTACCGCAGTATCGTATCTTTGGGTTCTTGCAATTTAACACCGCGTTTTTGCAATTCCGCCATAAGGTTCACAACATTTTCTGCCCCGCTACGGAACGCCATCTTTGTGTTCGCTTTCTTTACATCATTTACATCTGCCATATTCAACACCTTTTTCAAAGTATCTCTCTGGTGAACACGACTATACACGAATAAAATCTTTTGTCAAGTCCTTTTGCATTCACCAAAACAAACTACATTCCGCAGGTTCCATCGTCACAATCTTCAATAAATTCTTCGACCGCGACATTTGCAACCGGAACCATTTTTCCGCCATTCGGGTCGGTATATGTGACCTCTTTCACGACACGGACGCGACGATTTTCCGCATTCGGCACACCATCTGGCGTCCAAACTTTCAAATCTTCTTCACCGGCAGAAACCGCGACAATCTGACTGGCCGGGATACCGCGTTCAATTAACATTTTTTGAACCGCCTCGGCACGACGACCACCCAATGCGTAATTGTACTGTTTGCTGCCCGAGGTATCGGTATGACCAACGACCGAAATCTTAACATTTTTATTATTCTGGGTCACGGTCGCCAATTTACGAATCACATCATCATATTCTGGTTTAATTTTTGCCTTGTCAAAATCGAATCGAATTTCAAAGACTTCTTCCATAACATGCTGTTTTGGTTCCAACGGAATCTGCTGAACTTTGATAATCGTCGTTTCATCATAATCATCTTTGGCCGCCGGTTTTGCCGCAGACAATTTATCCAATCGCGCATTTATTGCCGCCAATTCCGCACGCATAGCCATCATCATATCAATGAATTCCTGACGCGAAACCAAATCATCCGCAACAATGGTGATTTCTTCATAATCATCCGCACAATCGCACGGTTCCGCCGCCGGCACAGGCGCCGCCACCGTGGCCGGTGCACCATTGACCGTCACAGACACCGGTTGGTTGTTTGACATAACCATCGACCCGCCATTCGCCGATTCGCGATTTGCACACGGGCAATCGGCCTTCAAACTTGTATTCTCGCTGTCGCGTTTGCTGTTATCGTTAAATGTTTTGTCGCCACCATAAATATTCTGGTTAAACACCAACGGTTGTTGCGATTCCACCGGTACCGGATTTATAAGATGTTCCGGCACATTAACATTGTTCACAATAATGACACCTTCGCGTGTGCGGTTTGCCCCGCGCATCGCGGACATACCACTTGTTTCAGGATAATATTCCGGCACAGGCGCCCTTTGCGCCGCGGTCGAAACCATCATTTCACTGGTCGTTGTGGTTGTTTCCGTGGTCATACGCGACGGATTATTCACAATTTTGCCACCACGGCAATCGCGCAACGCGGTCAAAGTGCGTTCGAAACGCGCCCGACATTCACGTGCGGTTTTATCCTGGCCGGATGCAACCGCCGAAATCCAACAATCATATTTCGCCTGCAATTCCGCCGCCATTTCCGGATGTGCGTCACTGGCATCGTTTTTGAATTGCTCAATCATATCATTATATGCCAAAGACAATTCATACGCCGTGTTATCGTTTGCGATTTCCCAATTGTTCAATGATTCTGGGAATGGAACCTCGCCAGAAAATGCCGCGACCGCCTTGTTTGCAAACAATTCACCGATATCCGGATGGCCACTGGTCCGTGCATTATAAATTGCATAAGAACGATAATTCATTGCCAACTGATTCAGGAAAGAATCCCGATGTGGTGCAGAATAAACATCCAACCGTTCAACATAATCAACCGTCGGTGTTGCGACATACCCATCAGAATATTCCGAATCGACAGTGGATTGCGCACACCCCGCGACCGCAAACGCCGCCGCGCACGCCAACACGCGCGTTATAACCCATACAGATGCCCCAGATTGTATTTTCATAATAGAATCCTTTCTCTTACCTTTTTGCACATTATACGCATTTTGACATTTTTAGTAAAGCAAAAAACGCCCCCGATTTTATTTAATTGTAAATTATTTATCTAAAAATTGACTTGCGACCGTGGCCAATCCACCAATTCCGCCAACACCGGTTTGTCCAACGATATTTTGCACCGCACCCATAATGTTTCCGGTATTTGTAGGTTGACCCATATTACTGATAGTATTTGTTATAAACCCACCAAATGTTTCCAGACGTTTCGCGGCCAATTTATTTCCCGAACAATTAGACGCCTTTTGTAACAACGCGACCGCCTGGGATGCCTCGGTCCGGGTATAGTCTTTGTTATCAAAATCAACCATATCGAACAGTGTCCACATATTCGTCATTTTCTTGCGTTTATTCTTACCGCACATACTTAACGCGCCACCATCAGAACAATATTCAACAACGGCGGCCTTTGGGAACCCGGCCCAAACCGCGCCACGCGCATCCGCATCTGTAAATATATCATAACATACACTTGATGCATCAACCGTCACGCCGACACCCGCCTGGGTCACGGTGTTTTCGTATGTTTCGCCGCTTTCCTTGCTGCACGCGCGCATACCGTACCCACCATTTGCCAAAGGATTCGTCGCACCGGCAATTGCCCATTCCTTTATCATATTGTTCACAAAGGTAATCTCACGCGATGTAGGTTCACATTCCGCGGTCAACGCCTTTTGTTGCTGATTCAGTGCAATTACATTACCAACCAATGTTGCCGCGGTTGGCAATAAACTTGCCCCGACATTTGTCGTAGATGTCGATGCATCACGCTTTGCGACCGAATCCGCCTTTTTCGGCACCAACACATTTGCCGCGCCGAACGCAAATGTCGCACCACAAAATGCGTATGCCATGGCACAAAAAATGAAAAACTTTTTCATTTATCACTCTCTCTTGGGGAAATTATATCATAAAAAAGACAAATGAACAAACATAAAAAATTGCTTTTTTAATTATATCGGGCTAACATAACGAAGTATGAAGAAAGATAAACGCAATTTTATTATATTCAGCAAGCACCGCCGTTGGCAACGTCTGTGGCAATTTTTCTTTACCGGATGGGGTCTGGTTATGGTTGCGGCGTTGGTTGCGGGCGCATTGTTCACGCGGCAATTGTTGTGGTCGCCAATATCCGCAATCAATATGACGGATGTTATAAGTAATCAATTCAAAATGTCTGGTGCGGTATTCCAAGGCACCGATTCCAATGGTGAACCGTTCAAGATAACCGCCGCAACCGGGCGCCAAGAATACGATAACCCCGACATCATATTCCTTGAAAAAATTTCAGGTTATACGACACAAATTCAAAACGGGAAAAAAATTGTATATAATTTTTCTGCGAACGCGGGTGAATATAATCGAACAAAAAAAACTATCAAGATGATTGGTAATGTTCGCATAAAATCGAATGACGGCAATGAATTGCAAACAAAAGAATTGGTGGTAAGGATATGAAACAATCTGTATTAAAAGTTGAACATTTGTCAAAATCATACGGCAATCGTGTGGTTCTGCGTGATATATCTATGACCGCGGCCCAGGGCGAATCGGTTGGATTGTTGGGGCCGAACGGTGCGGGAAAAACAACGGCATTTTATTGCATCACGGGTCAGTTGCGCGCAACGGGTGGCCAAATATTCCTTGGGTCCCAGGATATAACCCACCTGCCGTTCTATCAAAGGGCGCGTTTGCACATCGGTTACCTGCCCCAGGAAAACAGTGTTTTTCGCGGCCTAACCGTGGAACAAAATATTATGGCGATACTGGAAGTGGTCGAACCCGATTCCAAAAAACGCAAACAAAAACTGGACGCGTTATTGGAAGAATTTTCTATATCACACCTGCGGCACAGTCCGGCAACGGCACTTTCGGGTGGCGAACGCCGACGCGTTGAGATCGCGCGCGCATTGGCAAACGACCCAAAATTCATCCTTTTGGATGAACCTTTTGCCGGGATTGACCCAATCGCGGTAAACGAAATTCGTGGTTTGGTGTCACAATTAAAGAATCGGGGATTGGGCGTGATTATCACCGACCACAATGTGCGCGAAACATTGGGCATCACGGACCGCAGTTATGTTTTGCATGACGGTAAAATTTTGAAACACGGCACCAGTGCCGAAATCATCCGCGACCCAATGGTTAAAAAGGTATACTTGGGCGAAGACTTTACAATGTAAACAAATCAAAAAAACGATGAGAAAGAAAAAATTACAATTATTACGCGAATATTTTAAGACATACGGTCGCATTATTCGGGTGCGACAAGAAATAAAATCTGCAAAAAACAATGTGGCACATACAAAGCGCAACATATCAGAAATCAAGATTATGCCCGGATATTTTGTTAAACCATATTGGTACGAATGGGGCGAAGAATACCCATGTGTCCTTACGCATCTGCGCCGGGGTATGCGGGATATGTACACCGGCGAAGTGTTCAACTTTGGTGACCCGGACGATGTAAAAACATTTTGCTGTCCATATTTTTCGTGGAATAAAAAATGCGCCAAATACGCACATTGCGATTACAAAGCCGCAAATTTAGAATACATCAATGCGAAAAACACCCTGGGGAACACGATTGCGGAATATAACAATGCCCGCGCCGAACGTACCCGTATCCGCAAACAAATACTTTCACGAAATAAATAACATATGATAAACAAAAAATCCGCCCATCCGGGCGGATTTTTATTTTTCGCTACTGGCAAATCCCCGAAAATCCTCCTACATATTGTTCAGTAGCAACACAAGTTCCGCTACAACACTCCGTGTTAGTGTTACACCCTTCCCGCGCAGCCTTGCAGTAACCAATCGGGGTCGGGGTCAATGCCCTCTCTCCATAAACGGTTTGATCCACCAAATTCCACAGGACACAATTTTCATCTGTATGGGGGGTTCCTGACCATTCGGCACAAGAACGTGTCGTTGTAGTGGTGGTTGGTATTTCATTAACAATGGTCTCTGCCATCTGGGATAAAGCACTTGTCGTAACCAAATGTGAATCATCGCAGTCGTCGTTTTCTAAATCTTGACATAAGCCGCGTTCACCAATTTGTCCGGCGGTGGATGTATATGTGACGACGGTTGTGCCAGGTGTTGATGCATTTGTGCCGGCCTGCGGTATTTTATTCTGCTTTAAGGCATCCGCCGCATCAACATAGTTTTTTGATGTGACGGTTGTATCTGCAATAACTGAATTGATTGTTAATATTGATGCAATTGCACCGAATGTTAAAATTGGAATCCTCATATCCCTTCCTTTTTGTGCTTGTCACGTTATTATACAACTAACAGCACATTATGTCCAATATTTTATCAATTTTTTCGATTGAAAATACCGAACAATTTTTTGAAAGAAAATACAAGATAAAAAGTTGCGTTTATTTTGACCAGTCTCAATCAGTGTAAAAAAAACGGGTGCATCCGTCTTCGCTATCGACATCTCGCAATTTGATACGCTCGCCCATGGCGCGCCCCTGGTACCGTGACGCGATACCAGGACGGCTAATCGCTGTTTTCGGAATAATCTTCTTCCTCTTCTTCGTCTTCTTCAACGGCGTTCAGGTCAATTTCCTTTGGAATACCCAAAATATCCTCTATCTTTTCAGACGCCGCATCCACATCCATTTTATGCAGTACCGCAAATTCTTGGGCCATACGTTCCAACGCACGCATATACAAACGCCGCGCCGAAAATGGCATAGTATCGGTCGGATTACGCCGTTGCAGGTCGCGTACAACCTCGGCCAATTTCATCGGGTCACCCGAATTAATATTTTCTTCATATTGCGCCGCACGACGCGCCCAAATCATACGTTTGGCACCGGCCTTGCCCTTGGCAGATGCGATTGCTTCGTCCATTTTCTTTGGGGTAATTAACGGGCGCAATCCCGAAATTTCTGCGCGTTCCAACGGCACACGCAATGTCATACGACTTTTTTCAAAATCGATAACCAACATTTTGATTTTTTGGTCACCGACCACCTGGTCTTCGGTACGAATCAATTTGCCCACACCTTGGGTGGGATACACTACATATTGACCGGTCTTAAAATCCAATTTCTTACTTGGCATAGTATTCTCTTTCTTTGCCATTCTCTCTGCCTTTACGCGGATTATAACATAAAAATATTGAAAAAACAAATTTAATAGACAAAAAAATGCCCCCGGAAAGGGGGCAACCAAAATCAGCGTTTCAATGTCCGTCGCACAGTTCCGGTTCGCCGAACCGCCGAACCACGACCAATATTACTTGGCGTGGATGTTGCACAAACCCATTCGCCGTTTTTCAGAATCGCGTTTTCGCCAACATTACATTTGGGTTTCTCTAATTTCCATGTAAAGCATCCACCCTTTTGTTCGGAGCCATATGTTGCGCTATCGCCGCCGCCACGGGTGTACGCACCATATTCCGGATTCCACACACCACGCATAATACCGGTACACCATTTTCTATCGCCAAAGCATTCCAAACATTTGCCCGATGCGTCACATAATTCGACCGGCGTGGCCGTTGCGACATACCCATTTGCCGCCCTGTCCCCGGAACCCATACTTTTGCCTGTTTCCAAATCAACGCACCATAACTTTTGGCATTCTTGGGTTTCCATACCATCAATACGCGCGTGATTGGCCAGCACATACCCCGGTCCACAGTCACCCGCAAACGCCGGCGCGCATAAACACACCATCGCAAAAACTAAGATTTTCTTCATTGTGCCCCCTTACCTGCTTATGGTAATTCTATCACATAACATCCTGGTTTTACAAGTGCTTTTATTGTCCCAAACCGGCCGGGCTGAATCGTCCAATATTGTTAAACAATTCCTGCATCGCATTTAATTCTATCGCCGCCGGAATTTCTGTTTCATCGCCATCGATTTTAACATCCGGCAATTCATCGTCGTGCAGAATTTTTGTTTGTGTCACACGCCGCCCATCAACCCACACCAACAAAACGGTTTTATTATCATATGTCAACGGGAACGGGCCGTGATAGTTTTCATCCGCCCCATAATAAATCCACACTTCGTCACCATAGACGGTCTTAACCTGGGGCGAACCAATCAGGTCTTCCAATTGCGCGGTTGTTTTTACGGTCGCAACCTTGTCCGCCAAATCATCTGGGAAAACATACCCACGATGTTTCGTCTGGAAAGTGCACGCCGACACAATCGCACAACATAAAATTAAAATTATTTTTTTCATTTTAACCTTCCCCGTTTTCCTTTGGTGTGTTCGCCTGCATCATCGCAAAGTGTGCGATATATTTCTTTAACTGAGTCTTATATTGATTGTTTTCTTTCGCGTATTCAACCAATTTATCAAAATTTGGGTTTGCCGACCGTGCCGCGCCAAAACGCGTTTCGGTTTTCAAGAAATCTTCCAACGGCGCCAAATCATCAACATTTGAATCCATCATCAACGGATTATGTCCTTCGACAATCAAACGCGGGTCAAACCGATACAGCGGCCACGCACCTGTGTTCACCAAATTTGCCTGATGTTCCGGTCCGTTCTGCAACGCGAACCCGTGCGCGATACACGGCGCATATGCCAATATAATTGACGGACCGTTGAACGATGCGGCCTCGCGAAAGGCGCGTGCGGCCTGGACCGGATTGGCGCCCAGGGCAATTTGCGCAACATACGCGCCCGACATCATCGCAATCATACCCAAATCTTTTTTCGCATGATTTTTACCACCAATTGCGAACTTCATACTGGCGCCGAACGGTGTCGCCTTAGACTGTTGCCCACCGGTGTTTGAATAACCTTCGGTATCCAAAACCAATACATTAACATTTTCACCACTGTGCAATACATGATCCAGACCGCCATAACCGATATCGTATGCCCAACCGTCGCCACCGACAATCCATACAGATTTATCGACAATGTCGCCCAACATACTTTCCGCCAAACGCGCAGACGGCGAATCGATTTTCTTTAATTTTTTCGCCAAATCGTCTTTTATTTTGCGTTGGGCATCTATATCGGTTTCGGCAAACATATCTTCAACATTTTTCATACCCAATTCAAACAACAGATTCTTTAACATATCGCGGCGCTGATTCAATGCAACCCGCATACCCAAACCATATTCCGCATTATCTTCGAACAACGAATTAGACCATGCCGGCCCGCGACCATTTGCATCCGTTGTCCACGGTGTTGTCGGCAAATTCGCACCGTAAATCGAAGAACAACCCGTTGCATTCGCCACAATCATATGGTCCCCAAATAAATGCGACATCATTTTAATATATGGGGTTTCACCACATCCCGCACACGCGCCCGGGAATTCAAAATAATGCGGCAACAATTCAATATGCTTTGGCAAATTCAGATTCAATTTTTCACGTGGGAAATCGGGCAACTTAACCGTTTCGTCAAATCGTTTTTGTTCATCGGCATCCGCGACCGTCATAGACAACGCACCCACCGGACAATTTTTCACGCACAACCCGCACCCCGTACAATCCGCCGGCGAAATCGCAATTGTAAAATACATATTTGCACCCAATTCCGGGGTCTTCATTGGAACAACAATCACACCTTTTGCCTTGGCATCCGCGACCTGAGCCTCGGTCAATGCCTTGATACGAATCGCCGCGTGCGGACACAACATAGAACATTTTCCACACTGGATACATTTTTCTAAATCACATTTTGCCACACGCGTAGAAATTGCGCGCTTTTCATACTTTGATGTTCCAACCGGATATTGACCCGCACCAAATTCACCACCAACACGGAAACGCGACACCGGCAGGCCATCACCACGACCCGCCGCCATTTCGCCCAATGTTCCGGCAATAACGGTCGGCGCATCATGTGTCATTGCCGGCACAAAATCCGGTGCAAAATTCGACACCGATGAAGGCAAATCATAATGTTTCAAATAATCCGCCGCACGATCCACCGCGGCCCAATTTGCCGCGACCACATCCATACCCTTTTTCTTGTATGTTTTTTCAATTGCCGCCTTGGCCGATTTTGCGGCGACAACCGGGTCAATGACCCGCGTCAAATTAAAGAAGTTCAACATAATAAATGTGTTGATTCTGTTGCCCAGGCCCAATTCTGCGGCGGCACTGTTCGCGTCCAAGAAATACACATTCGCGCGAATTCGCATCAAATGTTCCTGGGTTTCCCGTGGCAGGTTTGCAAACGCCACATCCGGCGCCATTGATGTATTTATCATAACCGTGCCACCCGCACGCAAACCGCGGAACACATCAAAACGTTGTGCAATCATAAAGTTTGAAACAGAAATAAAATCTGCGACCTCTACCAAATATTGACTTTGAATCGGTTTATCCGAAAACCGAATATGTGACGCGGTAAGTCCGCCAGATTTTTTCGAATCGTACACCGCATAAGATTGCGGATATAAATCGGAATTTTCCCCAACAATTTTTACGATATTTTTAACCGCGCCAACGGTGCCGTCACTGCCGATACCGTACAGAATTGCGGTTTTCAAATTCGGGTCTTCCACCGAAAACGCCGGATCGGTTTTTAGCGATAAATTTGTTAAATCGTCTTCAATTCCGACCGTAAAATTGTGGTGCAAAGTTTTGCGTTTCATATTTTCAAAAATTGCGGCCACATCACGCGGTTTGAATTCTTTGGAACCCAACCCATATCGACCACCAAATACCGCGGCACGGTCGCCCACAACAGATTTTACATCCATATACAACGGTTCGCCAATTGCGCCCGCCTCTTTTGTGCGATCAAGTACGGCAATTTGTCGCACGGTTTTCGGCAACGCGCGCATAAATGCATCAACCGGGAACGGACGATACAAATGGATTTTAATCAAACCAAATCCGGCCGGCAGGTGTGCCATTGTTTCTTCAATTGTCTCGCACGCAGATCCCATCGCAACGATAATATTTTCCGCCTGTTTATCACCGACATATTCAACCAATCCGTATTTGCGTCCGGTCAGCGTTGCAAATTCATCCATACATTCCGCAACAATTGCCGGCACACGCATATACAGTTCGTTTGCGGCCTCGCGTCCCTGGAAATAAACATCGGGGTTTTGTGCAGTGCCACGAATTTTCGGTGCGTCCGGATTCATACCCGATTCGTGATATTTTACGACCAAATCTGTCGGTATCAATTTACGCAAGACTTCATCATCGATACGGTTCAATCGTGATTCTTCGTGACTGGTCCGGAAACCATCAAAGAAATGCAAAAATGGCACGCGTGCGCGAATTGTTGCCGCATGGGCAATCGCCGCCATATCGTGCGCCTGTTGAACATTGTGTGATGATAACATTGCAAACCCGGTCGAACGCACAGACATAACATCGCTGTGGTCGCCAAAGATTGACAATGCGTGTGTTGCCAACGCGCGCGCCGCAACATGCATAACAAAAGGTGTTTGTTCACCGGCGATTTTATACATATTTGGAATCATCAACAATAATCCCTGGGACGCGGTAAATGTTGTCGCCAACGCCCCCATTTGCAACGCGCCGTGCATTGCACCGGCGGCCCCGCCTTCGGATTCCATTTCGATTATTTGTGGCACCGTGCCCCATATATTCTTTTTATGCTGAAACGACCATTCATCCGCCAATTCACCCATGGTACTGCTGGGCGTGATTGGATAAATCGCCGCAAAATCAACACAGCGATACGCAACATCTGCGGCCGCCCAATTACCATCAACAATTAAATTTGCCATAATCCTGTCCCCTTATAATTTTTTATGTCGCACAATCATACCCCCAAATAAAAATAAAGGCAAGGGATTAAAAAAATTTGCACGACGGGCATAAATGCACCGGTATGACACAGGTGTTTTTATTGGGTGGTCGATTTAATCGTACCTTTTTGTCCAGTACTTTTTTTGGAAAATGCGATTCAGTAAAATCAATGACTTACAAAATCACCAGGGTGGTCAAAATAAAGGTACCTTTAATGCCATAATATATTTATATAAAACAAGCACAAAAAGGAAGGGAATATGAGGATTTCAATTTTAACATTCGGTGCGGTTGCATCAATTATCGCAATTAATTCAGTCTTCGCAGATACAACATCAACCGTTACATCACGGGGATATGTTGATGCGGCGGTCGCAACCAAGCAAAACAAAATTGGTGCAACCGGTGCAAACTTTACAAACGGCAGTGTTGTTGAAACAACCGGAACC
>OOHM01000004.1 GCA_900320405.1 uncultured Pseudomonadota bacterium | reverse complement strand
GGTTCCGGTTGTTTCAACAACACTGCCGTTTGTAAAGTTTGCACCGGTTGCACCAATTTTGTTTTGCTTGGTTGCGACCGCCGCATCAACATATCCCCGCGATGTAACGGTTGATGTTGTATCCGCCATAACTGAATTGATTGTTAATATTGATGCGATTGCACCGAATGTTAAAATTGGAATCCTCATATCCCTTCCTTTTCTTGCTTGTTTTATACACATATATTATGGCATTAAAGGTACCTTTTTGACCAGTACTTATGCTAAAACATAACATATTGAAATTACTGAAAATATTTTTTGAAAAAAGTACTGGACAAAAAGGTACGATTAAATCGACCACCCAATAAAATAATTCCAAAGCCCCCCGCGCAAGGCCATAACACATACTTGCTTTTTATTTTCCTTGGTGGTATCATTGCGCGATTGCAAGAAGGTTTTTATGTCATCAAAAAAAGCATTTAAGAAATTATTGGGTTATTCCGGATTGGTTTTCTTTTGTTTGGCGGCGGGAATGCTGTGGTGGCAATTGCGCCATTACTCGTTGTACGATATTGCACACGCGTTGTTGAACATACCGATGGTAAACCTGATTTTGGCGGCCGTTGCCTGTTTTGCGGGCTATGTGGCATTGGCACTTTATGACTTTTTGGCGTTGAAATATGTTGGTGCCGGCGACAAAGTATCGTGGTGGAAATGGATGTTGGCGGGAATGTTGGGTTTCGCAATCAGTAATAATGCCGGTCATGCGGTGGTTTCCGGTGGTGCGATTCGTTATCGCCTGTATACCCGTTGGCGCATTCGTGGCGGTGACATCGTAAAAATCGTCACAATAAATGGATTCACATATTTCTTGGGTGCGACGGCAATCGCGGTTGTTGGGTATTTCCTTATACCACATGATATTTTTGCCGAATCGGTTGGCGCCAGTGTCGGCCTGAACACTTTGTTTATCTTCTGTTTGGCGGCATTATTGGCATATTTTGCGGTGACAATCGTTTTCCGTCACAAAAGTATAAAAATCGGCCAATTGCGGTTTGATGTTCCGTCTACGAAAATGGCGTTTTTGCAGACTTTACTTGGTATGGCGGACAGTATTTTGGCCGGTTTGGTTCTTTATTTCTGTTTAACGCCGTTTGTGCACATACCGTTTGGAACATTTATCGGTTTATTTGTTGTTGCACAAACCACCGGCGTATTCAGCCAGGTTCCCGGCGGTATTGGCGTATTTGAAAGTGTTTTCTTGTTGGCATTGCCCGAAGGCGCGGACAAGGCCAGTGTTTTTGGCGCATTGTTGGCATATCGTATAATTTACTATGTTTTGCCACTTATTGGTGTTGGGGGACTGTTCTTTGTATACGAACGTTGGTTGCGCGCGCGTATGCGTCGTTGGTTGGCCGAGGCCAAAGAACATATGTCCCGTTTTCCGCACATTTCCAAGAATAAAAGCACCAACGAATAAAATACCTTGCGAATTCGTATTTGTTCTGCTATGATTTTCCCCGACGTATAATAATGGGATATAGTTGTGTTTATGTTATCACTTCTTTCTCTAATCCGATTGGCATTTTTGGGTATCGTGATGCTTTCCCTTGGCATGGGCTTGGACGCCCCACGGGGACGGATTACCGCCCATAAATACGTGTATAACACAAAAGGATTATTTAATGTCAAAAAAGATATATGTGGATGCAGTCCACCCAGAGGAAACACGCGTTGTCGTCGTAGACTCCTCTAATAACCGTGTGTCGGATTTTGACGTTGAAACCACCACCAAACCCCAGATAAAAGGGAACATTTATCTGGCCAAGGTGATAAGGGTTGAACCGTCACTCCAGGCCGCGTTTGTTGACTATGGTACGGGGAAAAACGGGTTCTTGCCGTTTTCGGAAATTCATCCTGATTATTACCAGGTCACCCCAGAACAGAAAAAGAAATTACTGGAATTGGCACACGCCAACATTGTTGACGATGACGATGACCCCGATGACGAGGTTGACGAAGTCGCCGACTATGATGACCGCAGCGCCGGCGAAGATAATAAAGAATTTGCTAAACGCGCCCGTGAATTCAAAATTCAAGATGTTATAAAACCAAAGCAAATATTACTGGTCCAAGGTGTCAAAGAAGAACGCGGACAAAAAGGCGCGTCTATGACGACATATCTGTCGTTGGCGGGGCGTTTCGCGGTTTTGATGCCGAATTCCCGTAAACGCAACAGTTACGGTATTTCCAAAAAGATTTCGGACAAGGCCGAACGTGCGCGCCTGCGTGAAATTTTGCATACATTGAAAATTCCCAAGGGTATGACGGTTGTTCTGCGTACCGCGGCATTTGGCGCGACGGCGGCGGACATATCGGCGGATTATGATTATTTGGTGAATTTATGGAACGAAATCCGTAAAACAACACTGGAATCGGTTGCGCCGGTGACAATTCATACCGAAGATTCTTTGCTTCGTCGTGTTGTTCGGGACTTCCTTTCGTCCAAAGAAGATGTTTTGACGATTCAAGGCGAAGAAGCATACGATGCCGCCAAAACATATTTCCAACAAATGTATGGCCGCGCACCACGCAAACAATTGGTCCTGTACAAAGACGCCGCGGTGCCGTTAATGACCAAGGCCGGCGTTGAAAAACAATTGGAAGGTTTGCACGGTCCATATGTCCAATTGCCGTCTGGCGGTTCGTTGGTTATAAACCAGACCGAGGCAATGGTGACAATCGATGTCAATTCTTCGCGTGCGATTAAGGAAAAAGATATCGAACAAACGGCGTTGAATACCAATTTAGAGGCCGCCGAAGAAATCGCCTTGCAATTGCGTCTGCGTGATTTGGCGGGAATTGTTGCGATTGACTTTATCGATATGGAAGAAGAACGCAACAACCGCAAATTGGAAATGAAGATGCGCGAAGTTATGAAACACGACCGCGCCCGTACCCAGGTTGCAAAAATCAATGCGTTCGGTGTTCTAATGTTGTCGCGGCAAAGATTGCGCAGCAGTTTTATCGAATCTTCATATGTTCCATGCCCGCATTGTATGGGGGCCGGCGTAGTGCCCAGTATTCAAACGGCATCTATTATCTTGTTCCGCCATCTGCAAGAAAAATTGTTGGCCAAGGCGGCGCAAAAGATAATTATGACCGTACCAACCGATATCG
This sequence comes from uncultured Pseudomonadota bacterium, assembly GCA_900320405.1. Taxonomy (GTDB): domain Bacteria; phylum Pseudomonadota; class Alphaproteobacteria; order Rs-D84; family Rs-D84; genus Enterousia. The sequence goes on along the minus strand of OOHM01000004.1, from coordinate 55,255 downwards.
CGGTTTATATCTTGAACCATAAACGGGCGGAATTGAACGCAATGGAAAACGAATTTGGAACCGAAATCGTGATTGTTGGCGACGACAGTTTGATGAACATAGACCAATATTCAATCCAACGCGTCGCCCCGGAACAGAACAAAACCGACGATTTATTGATGGCAAATGCGCCGTCTACGGATGCGAAAAAGAAAAACGCGCAACATATCGAGGCAAAAAAGACCACAATGAACGCGCCACATCGCACCCGTAAACGTTCAACACAAAAAGGTAAAAAGAAAACCAGCCTTTGGCACAAATTGGTTGGATAAAATATCAACAATCTAAATAAAAATCCCCCTTGGGGGATTTTTATTATTTCAAATCACTAATAACATCTGCAATTTTGTACGAAAGCCGCGCAACTAATTTGCTCTGTTCGGCAACGATTGCGTCATAGTTTGGTTCGCCGTATTCGTTGTCCGGTGTATTTGCCGTTAAAGTGGTTTTCTTTTGCGTCAATATTTCACCACGATTGTTCGCGACCGTCCACCACGCGGAAATGGTTATTTGGCCGTCAATTTCGGTTTCAAAACGTACAAAATCTATGGAAACAATATATTTTGTGTTTGTGTTATCTGCGGCAAATCGTTTCGGTCTTGCGTTGATATTCCGCGCATACATATTCATATTTTCAGATATCGCAACGGGCAGGGCACCCCCCAATCCTTCGACCCAACGGTCGAATTCAGATACCGTCACCATATTTGAATCTATGTGCTTAACGACTATTTGTGGCCGATCAACCGATTGGGGCACAGACACATTTTCAATCGCGACATTGGTTGATTTTGCCGGACCGCGAACCTGATTTACACTTGGCGTCGTAAGTGTATAAAAACGCGAAGGGGCACTTTTGTTATTAAAACTGCATGCCGACAAAACAGAAATTGCAATCACCAAAAATATGTTTTTTACCTTCATTTTAATATCCTCCTTTACCTTTTAATAATGCCTCGGGGTGCCGTTCCAGATAGTCACTTAATCGTGACACCGAACGTGCCGCATCACTAACGTCTTGTATCATTTTGTTCAGGTCTGATACAGTATTCGTACCCGGTCCCGACAACGAATTTGCCAAACGATTTATACTTGCCACCGCCGCGGTCGATTGCCGCAACAATTCTGGGATATCTGTGTTAAGATTTTGCAATAATCCATTCATATTTGTAGAAATATCTGATAAAGGTATTTTTTCCAAATTGTGTGAAATTTCATCCAACATAGACGGCACAGTCGGGATTTCTATGTCATTTATGTTGTATTTTTCCGCCAGGTGCCTATGCGGATAATTAGGATAAAAATCCAATTCAATTGTCATTTGGCCGGTTAAAACACTTTGGGTTTGCAACTTGCCTTTTAGTCCGTGTGCGACCAACCCTTCAATCCATTTTTCCATTTGTGATTTTGACATTTTTCCATTCGCGGTCATACGCGGATCAATCCGCACATAGACCGGAATAACAATTTTGTCTTCGTTATTTGGCATCATTTGAATTTTATCCACGTGTCCAACCGGCACACCACGAAAATAAACATTTGACCCCACGGTCAATCCTTTGACCGAACCTTCAAAAAACAAAACCGGTGTCACATAATTGCGTTCCAACCGCCCGCCGAAAAAGAACAGTAACGCCCCCACAAACAATAAAAACCCCAGTATCAAGAAAGCCCCAATTGCCCGTTTGTTTGGTTGTTTCATTTTTTACCCCCTTTTTTACCCGCACGAAAGAACTCAACAATTTGCGGATTTTTAATTGTTTCAATTGCGCCGCGTGGGTCACCAATTGGAATAACATTTTGTGTCGATGCATCAACATAGATTGCATTTGTTGCAATTGACATAATGGTTGATAATTCGTGTGTGACCATAATAATTGTTGTTCCGTTTTGACGGTTTATGTTTTTTATAAGTTCGTCCAGTTCGGCACTGCGTACCGGATCCAATCCCGCCGACGGTTCATCAAAGAACAACACATCGGGATTATTTACCAACGCGCGCGCCAATGCGGCACGTTTTATCATACCGCCACTAACCTCTGATGGATACAGGTTTTCATACCCATCAAGTCCAACAATGTTTAATTTTTCGCGAACGCGTTGATGAATCTTGGTCGCCGACAAACCCGATTTTAATTCCATCGGCAGGGCAACATTTTCGCCAATCGTCATTGAAGAAAATAACGCCCCCGATTGAAACGAAACGCCAAATCGCCCAACGATTTTTGTGCGTGTGTCCGCATCTGTTGCCCACATATCAATGCCTTCTATGAATATGTGTCCACGCACGGGTTGCAACAGGCCGACCATAGAACGCATAATGGTGCTTTTCCCCGACCCAGACAAACCAATTATAACAAATATGTCACCGCGATTTATGGCAAAATTTGCATCGTGCACGATGACCCTGTCACCATAGCCCAGTGACAAATCTTTTACCACAATCAAAGGTTTCATTTGTTTTTTCATCTAGATATCCAACCAATTAAATATCAATGTTAGTATCGCCGTCACGACTATGCACCCTACAATTCCGGCAACAACCGCGCGTGTTGTTGCGTGGCCAACACCGTCGGCGGTTCGTTGGGTGTGTATGCCGCACCAACACCCTGCAATCGAAATGACCCAACCAAACAGCCAACCATGCAACACCCCAACCGCAAAGTTGTTAAAACTTAACCAATCCATCGTCGTATGCCAATATTCAATGATGGATACATTCATTATGGCAACCGCGACACACATACCACCAAATATCGCGACAATATCTGCGATTATGGTCAATATAGGCATCGCAATTGTTAACGCCAAAACACGTGGAACAATCAAAAATTGTATGGGGGATACCTCCATTGTTTTTAACGCGTCTATTTCGTCATTGACACGCATAGTCCCAATTTCTGCGGCATATGATGCGCCGGTTCGTCCGGCCATAATTATTCCGGTCATAACCGCGCCCAAAATTCGAATCATAGAAATTGCAACCAACGCCGCGACATAAATTTCTGCCCCAAACATTTTTAATTGCATATTACCGACAAATGCCATAATCATACCAATCATAAAACTTATTAGGCAAACAATCGGTATTGCGCGCAGTCCCGCCTTGTCAATCTCGACCCATAAATCTATGCGACGGGTGACACCGCGCCGACCCAACATCAATCTTATTGCGTGAAAAATTTGGAAAGTAAATTTTGTTATATCACGAACGCGGTCGGCAATAGATATCGCACCATTGCCGACGCGTTCTAACATATCTGAACTAGGCTTGTGAAAATACGCATCCCTCAAACGCATTTTTTATGCCTACCACATTTTGTATCCTGGGTTACATGTACGAACACACTTTTTCGCGACATTGTCCCAATGCTTTGTTCCGGTTTCATCGGTTGCATCTTCGCATATCGGTCTGCATTCGTTGTTTTCCAATATATACTTTTGCCCATGATACATACAGGTTGCGATTTCGCATTCGGTGGCATAACTGCTGACCGCGATTTCACCGTTTACGCGACGATTTGCGCATTCACTGCATGCGGTACCGGTGTTTTCAAAACCCGGATCGCACAGTGTTACCTGGCACGGGCCCCACGCGTTTCCATTCCATTCGCGTTCACCACGACCGTTTGGTACGGCACAGAATTGCTCATCCAACACGCATGCATTAGACGAAATATGATATCCATCAATACATTCCTGAATCTGGCAAGAACCGTATGCCATCAGTGTTGGGTTCCATGTGCGCGTTGCGTATGCCGCGTGTGGTGCACCACATTCCACAACATCGTCTTTACATTCGCCGTGTTCAATATGTTGTCCCGCCGGGCATTCCGAAACAAAGCATTGGTCGATACTGGTTGCGCCCGGATTTGATGAATATCCTTCTGGGCACGGTTCGCATGTTCCGCCTGTTCCATACGTTCCGGCCGGGCACGGTTCACATCCGTCGCCCGATGCATTCGGTTGATAACCATCCGGACACGGCATACAGACACCGTTTACAGAGTATTGTCCATCCGGACACGGTTCGCACCCATCGCCGTTGGCATTTGGCGTTTGACCCGCCGGACACGGCATACAGACACCGTTCACAGAATATTGGCCGTCGGGGCAGGGTTCACATGCGGTACCGGTCGCGTTCGGCTGGGTTCCCGCCGGACACGGTTCGCATGTACCACCGGTTCCTGCGGTGCCTTCTGGACACGGCACACATGCGGTTTCTGCTTCATTCGGTTGTGTCCCATCCGGACACGGTTCGCATGTACCACCGGTTCCTGCGGTGCCTTCTGGACACGGCACACATGCGGTTCCGGCTTCATTTGGTTGTGTTCCGTCCGGACACGGTTCACATGTTCCGCCTGTTCCTGCGGTGCCTTCTGGGCATGGTTCACATGCGGTTCCTGCTTCATTTGGTTGTGTTCCATCCGGACACGGATTACATATACCACCCAAACCGGCTTCGCCTTCTGGGCACGGCTCGCATGCGGTACCGGTCGCGTTCGGTTGTGTTCCGTCCGGACATATCTGCCACTGTGCGTTCAACGTGGTGTCGTCTGCAACATTATATGTGTACGTGTTGTTCAACAATGGGAACGGTTCAGACCATCCGGTCATTATGTGTCCCGGCCGTGTGAATATCGCGCCATGCGTCGTGAATTGTTGACCATAGGTGATAACTTGCGTCACATCCTGTTGTGTTGCACCGGTATAATTCGGTTTATATGTGATTACATAATCATTTGGATCGTCATTCCACTTGGCGGTAAACGTCTTGCTTTCTTCATATTGCCACGTGAATGCCACACCCGGTTGTTTGATGTCGGTCGTGTTTGACACCATCCACCCCAGGAAGTTATATCCCGGCTTTTCACATGTGTTATTCCGTGGCGTCACACTGTCGCCATAGTGGATACCGGTTTGTTGTGCAGGCGTCGTTCCACCGGTCGCCGTGCCACAATCATATGTGATGGTGTAATCAATCGGTGTGTCGCTCCATTTGGCGGTAAATGTCTTGCTTTCTCCGTATTGCCATGTGAAGGCTACGCCCGGTTGTTGGGTATCGGTCGTGTTTGACACCATCCACCCCAGGAAGTTATATCCTGGTTTGGTACAGGTGTTCGCCCGCGGCGTCACACTGTCACCATAGTGGATACCGGTTTGTTGTGCGGGCGTCGTTCCACCGGTCGCCGTGCCACAATTATATGTGATGGTATACTCATCCTGGGTATATCCACCATTTTCCAGTGTGGCATACAGATGGCGTGCCGTGTTCGAATCGCCGGGTTGACTGCCCAATATAGATTGTGCATTCGTCGCATCCAGCAGATAGTTCGATTCAACATACCGTGTGCCACCGGTGCGCGGATAGTAATATCCGTTAAAGGTGTATCCTGGGACCGTCGCATCCGGCGCGGCGTCTGTCGGATAAAGTATGTGTGTATAGTAATAATCCATCATAACACCACCGACATTGTTGTGTATAACATTAGTCTTTTGACCGGAACCGGCAATTTGGCTCCATGCGGCACCTGATGTTAAATCGATGCTGCCTGAGCCGGCACGACTGCCAAATATATACCGCGTCCCAAGGTCTTGTTCTGGTATTTTCCCGTGGAAATCAACCGGTGCAACCATCGGTTTATATGCTGCGCCCGAACCACAGGTTGTGAATCCCCACGGGCAATTGGGAACAGCCCCACCACAGGTCTGTATTCCATCATCATAATTACCCTTAAATTCAATCTGGGTTGTTATACCGGACGGGAACAATTCTGTGTGACAATTAGATGGTATCCCCGACAACATAGTGCCTATGTTGGCGTTACATTGAACACCATCTTGACACGGGCGATAGCATTGTCTTTCACTCCACGTATACGGTGCGCGACTGTACGGGAACGCGGACGGGCAACTTTCACAAGTTTGTGTGTTCGGATTCCACCAAGTATTATCTTCGCACGCCACACATACCGATGGGTCATTCGGGTCAGGGTGATACGGTGATACACAGTCCCATTTTGCCCAGAATGTCTTGTTGCCGACATCTGTGGTGCCGATTACTTGTGTCATATCGCAATCGGTCAAGGCTGAATCTGTACACCAACCCAAGAACTCGCTAAGTGGCCGTGTTGGTACAACGTTGATTGTTGCGCCCACACCATATGTGTATGTGCTTGGGCAACCCTGTGCGCCCGGACAATATGACATTGGGGGCCAATCGCCACCGTTCATAACATATGTTATTGTGTATGTGTTTACGCCACTCCATTGTGCGGTAAATGTTTGATTATCATTTGCGTATGTCCAATTAAATGTTTCTCCACCATTATACGTGTTATTGTTGCCCGAGAACACCCAACCCAAGAATGTATGTCCTGTATATGTACAGTTGGTTTGTCCCAGGTTCAACACGGTATAATCCGTGCCATATGTTGCTGTGTCGGTTGTGTTGGCACCTGTGCCGGCCCCACATGTATATGTCACGGTGTAATCAATTGCGTCACCCCACTGTGCAACCAGGGCCACTTCGGTTTCATATGGCCATTCCGCAACCGTTTGGTTTTCGTTATAGTATACATCTTCGTTTTCAACCTTCCAACGGTCAAATTCATAGCCTGAATCTGTGCAAAGTGTTGTTATATGGTCTAACACCGTATAGGGTTCTTCAAAGTAAGAATATGTGCTGTCCGTATATTCATTTGTGGCATCATCACTGCATTTATATTTAACATACTTTGGACAGTGTGATATGGTCGTTATATTAAATGTGGTAACATCTTCCCATGCGATTTGATCCAAATCGTACGGGGTTTCTGCGCGATAGCATCCCGTTTCGCCCGGTATAGGTGTCACATTTGGTACGGCACCGTTTTCCCACACGCCACAGAATTTCCAATAACCGTGCGATGGGCCGCTTGGGTTCTGGCATGAACCGGTACAGTTTGTCGCCAACCATTGTCCAACCAATGCCGAAACATCATCGCCATAATTGATTGGAATTTGTCCGGTTGTGCCACCGGTACCGCAACTGACCGTGATGGTTTTGGTTATTAATTCGTCATCCGGCGTGAATGTCAAATGCGTTGGGCATTGCCAATTAAATGCGGCGCCACCGTTCACAGTGAAGTCGCCCACGGTGCATATTGCGTCGGGAACCGGTGAAGTCATATTGTGATCATACGCATAATTCCACTGAGAATTCGTATTCACCCAACCTTCATACTGTGGGCGTGGCACACAGTTCATTGTCGGCATTGTGATGCTGCCACCCAATTTGGCATCTTGCGAGTTCGGATTGCCAGCATTTGGTGCCATCCAATGTTCTGTGTCACAGTTAAACATTGCCTTGTATCTCGGCACAAAATTCTCGTTGTTTCCATATGTCCATTGGCTAATTATGTCACCGGGGGCATATGTGGCGTTATCGGCAGAAAATAACCAGGCATCAAAGTCGTTTGCATTTATATTGCATCCGGCAAATGTAATCGGCCGTACGGCGTAATTTGTGGCCGTAACCGAATTATCAACCGTGCCCGTATCACCGACATAGCACATATATTTTACAGAAAATGTATTTTGTTCGCATGCATGCGTGGTTGCATTCCATTCATAACCCGTATTACACCGCCAATGTGCATACAGTGTGGTATTACTGGTGATTGTCCAATTGTTACCTGCGGTTGTTGTTGCACCACTTGAGTTAAATACTTGAGTGCCCCCAGTAAGCGCGGTATAATACCCCAAGAATGTGGCATTGGCATTTGTCGGTGTTGCCACCGTCGGATTTGTTGTCAGGGGTTTCCCGCATAAATTCGGATTTACCGGGTCGGCATCCAACCAATCTGTCGCCCCACTGCGTTTGCGTTGGGTATTGTTCGCATTCACATTAGTATTATTGGCATTATTGTCGTTAAATGTAATCAGGTTACAATTACCCTCCCAAGATGCGGTTAACACCACCTTGGCTTGGTCGCATAATGGCCATACAGTATATGTGGGGTTCAGATTCGCATTATAATACGTTCCGCCGCCACCATCCGTCCATATATAACCCGCAAATGTATATCCCGGGCGTGTTGGGGTGCAACCCGAATCCAATGTCGGGCTTAACCATTGGCCGCCAGATAGATACGGATGAAATTCGTCGGGACATGTGCCGGTAAAAGTCCCCCCGTTAGGATTCAAGATAATTGTGGTGTCACATGTAGACTCATACTGGGCAAACCAACGTGTGTTGGCACTGACAGCCGCGGCCGAGTACGCCGCCGATAATATTATTCCATTTTCATCAATGTACTTTGTCCCGCCCGATGTCGCGGAATAATATCCTGTAAATGTTTCGTTACCATTGGTGGGTTTGGTAACACCGTTGCAACGGGTAAATATATTTTGTCCCGATGATATAAGTATCGTTGCGGCGGCATCGCAATAGAATGCAGATTCTTTATAGTATATCGTATTGTCCGGTGTTCCACCATTTGCCCTCAAATTAACAACATAGACATCATCTTCATAGTGTGCATACCACGTCTGACCTGAATTATACGACTGCGATACCAATATATTACCAGCGGCGTCTATGGTTTGTGTGCCCCCCGTTGCCGTGGTCCAATACCCATTAAATGTAGAATTCGTAAGCGTTGGTTGGGTAATATTTGCCCCACCATTTGCAATCGAATTAAATATAGATGATGTGATGCGTTGGGTGCCCGTAGAATCACTATAGAAATTTCCACCACGTGTATATATGAATTGATTCGCGGTTGGCGTGCCACCATTGGGGTTCAATGTGACCGTGTGATTTTGTATCCATCGTGCGTATATGGTGGAATCATCCGTAAATGCGTTCAAAACTTGCTGGCTTGTAAGCAAATTGCCCGATGTCGAAATTACCTGGGTTCCGCCTGTGTATTGTGTGGTCCAATATCCCAAAAATGTATAACCGTTTTTAATTGGCACGGTGTCCAGTGCGGTAATTGGTTGGGTCATTGCCTCGTCCCGATACCAACCGCCACCGGTTCCACCTTTGAGATACAATGTGCCCGGTGCACCATTGGTTGTTGCACTTTGATGGTTTAATGTAATCTTAATTGGTCCCCAGTGTGCATATACCGTTGCGTTGTTGTTTGGACCATAACCTTGAACTATACGCGTTTTCCCGTTTGCAATTGGTTCGGCCCACAGACGACCACCGGTTTGTAATGTATAGTGCCCCAAATATTTAAATCCGGTTTTTGTTGGTGCGTTAAATTCGGTTACCATGGGAAACTTGCAACTGACACCGTCATAATACCTGTCTGTTTCGCATGTCGCATCATCGTCATTATAATACAGTCCAGAATACTCGGACGATGTTGTTGCCCCGTTATCATTTATGTTGAGATATATGTTAAATTCGGCGTGCGCACCCCACACATTTGCGCAAACCAAGGCCACAAAAACGCCCAGAAATCTAAGAACTTTCGAAAGTGTCCCCACTTTTTCCCCCTTTGTTTATATTTCATACTAGAAAAAAACGGCATACCAACGCAAGCGAAAAATTATATTTATATTTTTATATAAAAAACACGCCGTTCGAAAACGGCGTGGACGATTTTTCAATTATAATTGAGAAATCTTCACATCTTGGCTATTTGGCAAAGAGTGATGGTGGGTTATGTAGGACTCGAACCCACGACCAAAGCGTTATGAGCGCTCCGCTCTAACCAACTGAGCTAATAACCCAACGGTCGTATTATTATACGTTTTATTCAATGTTGCAAGTTAAAAATTTTCTTTCCGCTTTATTTTTAACATTTTTTATGCGAAAATGCGGCTATGTCCGAAATCGTTCCTGTTTTAAGTGCCGAACAAATGGCCGCGTTCAATACCATTGAACGCACAAATTCTAATGTGCTGATTTTGGGCAGTGCCGGAACGGGTAAATCAACATTTGTGAACTATTTGAAATCTGCAACGGCAAAGCGCGTTATTTGTGCGTGCCCGACCGCCGTGGCGGCATTAAACATTGGTGGGCAAACGATTCATTCACTGTTTCAAATTCAGCCGCGTGATTTTATTTTCCCGGAATTTTTAGAATTAAAGGCCCGGGTTCGAAATATTTTAACCGCAACGGACATTTTGGTGTTGGACGAAGTTTCTATGATTGCGCCCGATTTAATGGATGCAATGGATATTTTGGCGCGCCGTGCGCGAAAAAACGATGCACCTTTTGGTGGAATACAAATTGTGGCGATTGGCGATTTGTTTCAATTGCCGCCGGTTATAACGCGTGATGCACAAAAATATTATATGGATGAATACGGCAATTCGCGCGCGTATTTCTTTGACAGTCACGTTTATGGGCGTGCAAATTTTGTTCGTTTTAATTTCGATTTGGTTTATCGGCAAAGTGATACAGAATTGTTGGAAAAATTAAACGCGTTGCGTGGGGGTGATGCGTCCGCCATTGGTTTCTTTAATATGTGTCGAATAGATGACGATACGCGCCGGGCGAATTCGGTTTTAATAACACCTTTTCGCGCGGTGGCAGAAAAGATAAATGCCGAACGCCTGGCGGCGATTCCGGCGGATTCGGTAAGCTATTTTGGTGAATTATCGGGAAATTTTGCCGAACGCGATGTGCCGGCACCAATGAATTTAGAATTGAAACCGGGGGCATTGGTGGTGTTTGTTAAAAACGGTGACAAATGGCATAACGGTTCAATGGGAATTGTGCAAAAATTGGGTGCGCGGGAAATAATCGTTCAATTATTAAATCGCGAACGCGATATTGTCGCTGTAAAACCCGAAAAATGGCAAAAGATTGAATACACGCGCGACGAAAACAATCGACTGATTGAAAACGAAACCGGCGCGTATAAACAGTTTCCATTGATGCTGGGGTACGCGATGACGATACACAAGGCCCAGGGTAAAACATTGGATTCGGTAATTGTTGATATTTCGCGTGGCGCGTTTGAACATGGCCAAACATATGTCGCACTTTCGCGCACGCGTGCGGCGACCGATATGCATATTGCGCGCCCACTGGCGGCCCGTGATGTAATCTTTGATCCGCGTGTGTTGGAATTTGTTAATATGGATTAGATTTCTTTTACCATTAAAATTGCGTCAACGCCGTCATAGTATTTAGGACGCAATCCGTTTTGGAGGAATCCGCATTTTTTATACAGGTTTATTGCCGGCGCGTTTTCTGCGGATACCTCCAAAAATATCTTTTTTGCGCCCGTCTTTTTGGCCTCGTTTTCCATTATGCCAAGCATGGCAATTGCGATTCCCGTGCCACGCGCATCGGGATGCACGCCAACCGTAATGATTTCCGCCTCGTCACACACGGTGCGCCAAACGATGAACCCGTTTTCAGACGCCACGATTTCGCAACCGGATTTTTTAAGGTCACGAAATTCGTCCGCGCCCCACGGCCGATGTGGAAAACAAACCCTGTGAAGTTCGGCGATTTTATCAAACATTTTTGTTTTTTGCTTCTTCGGCATAACTTGGGCGCAGGTACATTGGAACAACCGGTTCCAAATTGCCGCATTTTAATTTTTTACGAACAATCTGTTCACCCAATTTCAAATCAAATGGTTTGTGCCCAACGGTGCGCGGACATTTCATTTGTTCGGTTTCAACATCTTCAATACTCATTGTGCAGGGTTCGTGTTGTGCGGATGCCACAAAGAAATCGCCACGGCCGGAATCAATCGCAACAAATGCGTCCGGCGTTGCCGCCAAATATAATTCGAATGCGTTTATTCCAACAACCGGAATATTTAACCCCATGGCAATCCCCTTGGCATAGGCAATTCCCATACGAATTCCGGTAAAACTGCCCGGGCCGACAACAACGCCAATCGCCGTTATGTCACGCCACCCGGCACCACATTCGGCCAAAAAAGATTCCGCCGCCGCGGGCAGGGCGATTGATTGCTTTTCAACCGACACCGATTTATGGTGTTCGTCCAAAACAAATTCCAACCCCGCGCCCGATGTATTTATAATGAATATCATAATCGCCCCCTAAATTCCGACACCGAAGCCAATTCGCTTTGAAAAACCGGCCGATTGTTGCAGTGACAACAAATCATCAATTTTGGTGGTTGTGAAATCCGTCGGGGCATCTTCGCCGTCGTTTTCCAGTAATTGCCGGCGCAGAATCGCCATCAATTCGCGTTGTAATTGGCGCACACCCGATTCCGCGGTATATTTACGAATAATATGACGAATTGCATCGTCTTCGATTTTAATGTTATCCGCGTTCCATCCCGTATCCGCCGCCGCCCGCGCAATTAAATGTTCACGCGCAATTTGGACCTTTTCGTATTCGTTGTATCCTGGAATTTCGATAATTTCCATACGGTCTTTTAATGCGCTTGATAAATTTAGACTGTTGGCGGTCGCGATAAACATCACATTAGACAGGTCAAAATCAACCTCTAGATAATGGTCGCGGAATGATTTATTTTGTTCCGGGTCTAACACTTCCAACAACGCAGATTCCGGGTCGCCCCGCCAATCACGCCCCATTTTATCAATTTCATCCAAAACGATAACCGGATTGTTAGATTTTGCGCGTTTTAACGCATCCATAATGCGCCCGGGCTGTGAACCAATATATGTTTTACGGTGACCACGGAAATGCGCCTCGTCCGAAACGCCACCAAGTGATATGCGGGTATATTTCCGTCCCAATGCGGCCGCGATAGATTTACACAACGATGTTTTACCAACCCCCGGCGCACCAACAAAACACAGAATTGTTCCTTTGGCCGAACCGGTTTTTTTCATAACGGCAATGTGTTCCAGTATGCGTTCTTTGACAGCACGCATACCGGAATGTTCGCTGTCCAGTATTTTGCGTGCGGTGTTCAAATCAATTTCTGCTTTGTCCGATTTTCCCCACGGCATAGCCAACAATTCATCCAGGTATGTTTTAATTAAACCACCCTCGTTAGACATTGGCGACATATTGCGCATACGTTTCCACTCATTCATTGCCTTTTCTTTTACATCGGTCGGCATAGCGGATTTTTCTATTTTTTTGCGCATACTGACCGTATCGACTTCGCCATCGTCTTCGCCCATTTCTTTTTGAATTGCGCGCATTTTTTCTTGTAAAATTGCCTCGCGTCGGCCTTGTTCCATTTGCAGACTGATGCGGCGGTTAATGGAATCTTCAACCTTGGATGTTTCGTATGCAATGCGAACCTGTTCAAACAACAGAACCATTTTTTTATACCAAGATTGTGTTGTAAGTATCTTGATGGCGACATCTGTGCCAATTTCCATTGTTTGCAATATAGAATCAATAAACGCGGGCATCGGATAGTTTTGAATCACACTGCGCAATTTATCAACTTTGAATTTACGGAACAATGATGTTGCCTGGATGTTATCGAAAATTTTTTCGCGCATTTGAAGCGTGCGTTCATCGTTTGCATCATTTGCCATTGGAATTTCGGTGACACGTGCAGAAAAAACGCCGTCGTTTATTTCAATATCGTCCATTTTTACAACATTTGTCGTGCGAATAACGGTGTGAATTGAACCGTCGGGCATACGCAGAACCTGGGCGATTTCACCGATTGTGCCATATTCGTACAAATCATCGGGACTTGCCGGGTACGCATTACTGTGTTGCGGGGCCAAAATTACACGTTGGCGCGTGGTGGCGGCAATATCGATACATGCGATTGACATCGGGTTATCTACATAAATTGGCACCGTCATATCGGGGTGCACAACCAAATCACGACAAGGTAAAATATATTCTTTCATAGCATACTAAATATAAACAATTTTTATGACTTTGCAAGGGTAATAAAAAATCCCCGGTTTTCGGGGATTTTGCTCGTTCTTGTACGAACATATTTAACGACGACGGCCATTAAATCCGTGCTGGGCATTGCCACCCGAACGCTTTGACAGATAACGTGCCGCAATGATAACCAACCATTCCAGTGCCAATAATCCCAAAAACGCAAATTTTCCTTCGGTAACCGCGACCCATCCAAGGACATAAACCAATTGAGCCACGTAAGAAATATACAATATTCCAAACATACCACCAAAAAATACTTTTTTTACTTTTCCTAACATTTTTATCACCCTTTTGTTCCTGTTATGTTTAACCAAAATTGCCGGGTTTCTGGTGCCAGGCACCCGGCCGGCCCCGCAAAAAGCCAAACGGACATAATCAACAATTGCCAATTACATCCAACCTATATATTAGGCAGCCATTGCAAGACGAACATTATCGTTCGCATTCATTTTTTTATTGGTTTTTAACGACACCATGTCGGATTCAGCCATTTGCCTTTATTGCGTCTGTCGAAACTGATACACCCCCGTATTTTTTATTGGTGGAGGTGCCGGGTACCGCCCCCGGGTCCAAAACGTCTATTCCGCAACGGGTTCAGAATCATCGCCACAAGGTGGCACCATAGATTATAATCTTTATAGTGGAAATTGCAAGTTTTTAAGTTATAATGAACATTATGAAGTTCTTGGACAAAGCGAAAATTTTTATCAAGGCGGGTGATGGCGGCAACGGCGCGGCCACTTTCCGGCGTGAGAAGTACATAGAATTTGGTGGTCCCAACGGCGGCGATGGTGGCCGTGGCGGGGATGTTGTATTTCGGGCGGTTCCTAATGTAAATACTCTTATTGATTATCGATTCAAAATGCATTTTGCGGCCCAGCGTGGTGAAAACGGTATGGGCAAGATGCGCACGGGTGCATCGGGTGAAACCCTTGTGTTGCCGGTTCCAACGGGAACGGTTATTTTATCTGAAAACGAAGAAATTGAATACGCAGATTTGAATACGGACGGTATGGAATACTTGGCGGCCCGTGGCGGAAACGGCGGTTGGGGAAACCTGCATTTCAAAAGCCCCACAAACCGCGCTCCGCGCCAGGCGAACGATGGCCTGCCGGGTGAAGAAAGAACGGTTGTTTTGCGCCTGAAATTGATTGCAGATATCGGACTTGTTGGATTTCCAAACGCGGGTAAATCTACATTGTTATCGGCGGTGACATCTGCGCGGCCCAAAATCGCAAATTATCCATTTACAACATTAAATCCGCAATTGGGGGTTATGTACGCCCATAATCGTGAATTTGTTATGGTTGATTTGCCGGGGTTAATTGAAGGCGCGCATACCGGTGTTGGCCTGGGGGACCGATTCTTGGGACACGCCGAACGAACCAAGATGATTTTGCACATTATTGATGGAACGGAACCCGATTGGGCGGCACGATATGCGGCCATACGGCACGAAATGGATTCTTATGGTGGCGGTTTATTAAAAAAACCGGAAATGGTCGTTATAAACAAGATTGATGCAATCAGTGAAGAAGATTTAACGGCAAGGTTGACGGCATTCAAAAAATCTTTTGGACGCAAAAAGAAACCACAGATTTTGCAAATCAGCGCGGCGGGGCGCACAGGAGTAGAGAATTTAATTGGCGCAATAGAAAAACTATTCCTGGAGATAGAGCATGACGACAACCGATAAACAATTGTTAGATGAGTTAAATGAATTAAACCTATCATTGGACGAATTCAATAAATTACGGCAAATTGACATATCTCTGGACGATATACGGCATTTGCATACCACGGTTTTATGGAATGCAATACAAAAGAAGTTGACCCAACGCAAAGAAAAAGCGCAATTGCTGTACGGTGTACTGATGGCATTAAAAGCAAAAAAATACGCCGGCGCCCCCGATGACAAAATTACAAATCCATTGGCCGTCACTGGGTATGGAAGCAAACCATTATACACAAATGTCGAAGAAAAACGTATTGCATTTGAATTGGGTGTAGAAGACGGTATGGTTGCATACACTGGATTTCAAGAACATATACCATTGGGTGGACCAGGTGCGGAATTTAACGATGTTGAATATATTGCGGGCCTGTGGCGGGTGCAAAACAAGTTCCCATATGAAATAACAAATGTTCGTGACCGGCAATTTGTATTGGTTAAAAAATTACCACATGTTGAACATACCAGATTTGAATTTTATTCGGCCGCGGCGGCGGTTTGGGGTGGAACGGGATGTTCCGCAAATGTTGCAAACCCATCTTGGATTGTGGCCAAATATGAAACACCGCGTGGAACATATATGGCATATGGACAAACCATAGAGCAGGCACGTGCATTCTTGGGTATAAGATTATACGATGAATACCAAGATTTAATTCACACGGCGGTATCAAAAAAAACGCGCCAAAAATAATTGTTTTGCTTTTTGCATAAACACCTGTTATCATTTGAGCACTTTAATCCAAGGAGAAAAATATGAACTCATTAAAAGGCACCAGAACCGAAAAAAACCTGTTGATTGCGTTTGCCGGCGAATCCCAGGCGCGTAATCGCTATTCTTTCTTTGCGTCACGTGCGAAAGATGAAGGGTACCAGGCAATCGGTAAAATATTTCTTGAGACCGCAGAACAGGAACGCGAACACGCATCCCGTCTGTTTAAGTTTTTGGAAGGTGGCGCGATCGAAATAACCGCGGCATTTCCGGCGGGTAAAATTGGTACAACACTTGAAAACTTACAGGCGGCGGCATACGGCGAACACGAAGAAAATACCGATATGTATCCGCGTTTTGCGCAAATTGCGGCCGAAGAAGGCTTTGATTCCATTGCAGAAGTTTTGAAGAATATTGGATATGCCGAACGTTATCATGAATCGCGTTTCCGCGCCTTGATTGATGCGATTGAAAACGGAACATTGTTCAAACAGGATAAAATTGTTATGTGGCGTTGCACAAATTGCGGTATGTGGCACATTGGAACCGAGGCACCCAAGGTTTGTCCGGCGTGCCTGCACCCCCAGGGATATTTTATCAGTGAAGGCACAACATCCCGTTGCGACACGAACGAAGGTTTCTGTGAATACGCAAAAATTGATGATTAGTGTTGGATACAAAAATAAAAGAACCGGCGCATTTCTGCGCCGGTTTTGTTATCTCGATTTTTGACGGGACATATAATTGTGCAAATTGTTTGCGTATCTGTTCACTTTTCTTTGCACTTTTGTCGGCATGGTTTCAATATCAAATGTATCTAGAATTTTTTGTGCGGCATCCGGGTGCGATTTCAAATGCCCCAGTATGATATTTTCTGCCACATTTATATCGGCAACCGAATCCGGATTTTGCATCATTTTATCAAACAACCCCGGGTTATATTTTGAAATATGTTGCACCAGAATCCGCGCCAATTTGTCACTGTTGATTTTATCGGTTAAATCAATTTGATAATCAGGGCTGCCCATATATCTGAGTATTTCTTGACGTATGTTCCGCATGTCATTTTTTAACGCCTCTTGTATTTTCGGTGTTACATATAAAGCCCACATGAAAGTCAAGAAAAACAGAAAGCCAGTGGCGCCCAAAAGCAGTTCTGGGTGGTCAAGTTTTTTTTCGTTAATTCCCAATCCAACAAAGGCACCCCCGGAAATCAAAGGCCACATCCATTGATTCAACAAACCCGACCGCACCATTAAAAACGGGGGCAGGCTTTCCGCCCGCTTTCTTTCGCGCGCCACGCGTTTTGCTTCGGCCTTGTTGGCTTTTTCTAATGCCTTGGCAACGCGTTCTTGTTCTTGCTGTATTATTCTTTCTTGTTCGGCATTGTATCCCGGAAATGACTGTTTTGTTGTTTTATTGTTCATATTGTACTCCTTAATCATTTTTTTATTTCTAATTCGTCCAAGAACCGGTCCAGTTTACGCAAAGAACTGTTTTGGCAACCGCGTCCGCGCCAAGACAATATTTCTTCGCCGGTTTTCTGGTCCGCAATTGAAACGCTAAATTTCCACCACCAAAACCCGTTGAACACACACCACCACGGCATAAAAGATTCTTCATGTTCATTTACGCGTACGATGTATTTTGTATCTTTCGGCATTTCAAATTTATCTACATCAACCGAATATTCATTTTTTAATTTTCCAACCGTGACATCGAAACCGTGTTCTTCTAATCGTTCTTTTATGCTACGCGACATAGAATATCCACCGCGTTGCGCATAAACTTTTGTGCCGGGTTCCATCGTTCCCGGTTTGATATACACGCTGTTGCACGCGGTCATTAAAATCAGAGAAAATAACGCAATAATTTTCTTCATCGTAATTCCAAATGCGCGGCGCGTTCAAATCACGGGGCGCACAGATGGCATGCCACACGAAGCCTTGGCGAAGTGTGGCGCACCCGGCGGATAGTTCGCTTTGCTCACCACCCGTAAGGCGCGAACTGCGCGTTTTCACGCTTGTTCTTGCCAACTATCGTGTCGAACGCGGCGCGTTCAAATCGCGGGGCGCACAACAACAAACTTAAATCATCACTTCGTGATAATTCAAATTTATTGGCGCACCCGGCGCGATTCGAACGCGCAATCCCCGCCTTCGGAGGGCGATGCTCTATCCAGTTAAGCCACGGGTGCGTATGCCAAGGGTTATTATATTGTTTTTATGGTGAAATGCAAGCCCCAATTCATCGTATCTTGCCACGTGTTTGGGTTATAGTATGAATATCGGTAATGCGTTTTGCGTCCATATTTTCACCACTAATTTTTTCCCAATGTTGCAATACATCGATAAAATTATCGGCCGGATATTTAATCCATGCGCGCGCCAAGAACATATTGGTTGTGGTCAATGTTATCGCGCTTATGTCGATTAAACCGTTAAAATTCAAATTATCATCCACCAATATGTTTCCCGAATGCAGGTCGTTATGATACAGCGCAACATTTGTCCCCAATATTTTATTAAACATAAAATCTTGCGCAGATGCGAACATTTCGCGTGATCTTTTTTGTGGCGGAACCAGAATTTGGGATATTTTATATATCGTATCAAAAGCATCACAATAAATATCATATGCCAATTCGCGTGGCAATCCCAAATCAATCCATTCTGCCAGTGTTTTATTTGGGTTGTATTTGTACGCGGTAAAGTAAACACCATTATGTTCGTATATTTTCATTGTCGGGACACTGATTCCATTGCGTCGCATAATATTTGACACATATCGGTCGCGTCTGCACATCGGTTCGGCATCAAATTTGCATACAATTTTCTGATTGTTTGTTTGGGCAATCAATACGCGTGAATCCAACCCCAAAACATTTGGTTCGTATATATATTCTAAATTTTTGATAGTATTTTTTATCGCGTTTACATATTTTGGATTTTTCATTTTTTTCTATCCCCGTTGCAATAAATCAATCATAAATTTATCTAAATCCCCGTCCAAAACTGCGCCAGAATCTGCGGTCTCGGTTCCGGTGCGAACATCTTTGACCAATTGATATGGGTATAAAACATAGTTTCGAATTTGGCTGCCCCACTCAATTTTCTTTTGTGCGGCCTTGGCGGCATCTTCTTCGGCGGCGCGTTTTTGCATTTCTAGTTCATACAGGCGCGACCGCAGTATTTTCATCGCCATATCTTTGTTTTGGAATTGACTGCGTTCGTTTTGGCACGTGACGACAATTCCGGTTGGAATATGGGTTATGCGCACGGCGCTGTCGGTTTTATTGACGTGTTGGCCGCCGGCACCCGAAGAACGATATGTGTCAATTCGCAAATCTTTTTCGTTTATTTCAATTTGTATAGAATCATCAACATCCGGCCATACATCCACAGACGCGAAACTGGTCTGGCGTTTACCGTTCGCATTAAAAGGTGAAATTCGTACCAAACGATGTACACCGATTTCGTTTCTTAACCACCCATACGCGCGTTCGCCAACAATGCGCAGTGTCGCGCTTTTAATTCCGGCGGTATCACCTTCGTGTTCTTCGACCACTTCGACCGCAAATTCGTGGCGTTCGGCCCAACGGGTATACATACGCATCAACATTTGCGCCCAATCTTGGGCCTCGGTTCCACCGGCACCGGCCTGGATAAACAAAAATGCATTATTCCCATCCGCCGGGTTGTTAAACAGGGTGATATATTTTGCGCGCTGCACGCGTTCGGCCAAATCTGTGATACCATTTATGACATCGGCATCGTCGGGTGCAATCGCGTACAGTTCGTTCAGGTTATTGTATTCGTCATTCATCGCGACAAAATCATTCAATTCCCGTTCCAGTGCAGATTTTTTTTGCAACAATGCACGCGCCGCATCCGGGTCATCCCACAAATCGGGCACCAAAGATTTTTGTGAAAGTTCGGCAATTTGTTCCTGTAATTTATCGGGGTCAAAGAAACCCCCGAAGTGTTATCAGGTTTTCTTTTATTTCATCTAAGACTTCATTTGCCAAAATCATACCTGGATATTAGCAATAAAAAATCTAAAATCAACCGTAAATCAAATGTTGCGTTTTTTATTCATATATGATAGAATCTTTTGCAAGAGAGAGGTTTCAATGAAACATTTATTCAAAATATCTGGTTTAATTTGTGCGTGTATGGTCGCCGCGTCTGCGTATGGTGTTTCGGCGGGAACGGTTGCGAACAATAATGCACGCGGTGTAATTAATCCGACGGTGGCAATTGGTACGGCGGGAACAATCCGTGGAAACCAAGGTTTGGCCAACGCGTACAAACAAAATATGCGCAATACATACTATATGGTAAATGTCCCCGATGTGGACAGTGCGTGCCGCACCAAAATTGATAAATGCTTAACCAATTATTGTGGTGATATAACCGTTGTTCCCGGCCAGGTTTCTGGTCGTTGCGCATACGCCACAGAAAGTGATTTATACAATTATGTTTTGTTGTGTCTGCGCAATGATACGACAACATTGTTACCGAACTATGCGGCGGGAACCAAGATGGGAATTGGTGGGTTAAATACCGCGGCGCATCTGTGTCCGTCCTATGTGCAACAGGAAATAATGGCGTGGCTTTCTATGTCGAATATGGCAAACGAATTGACCAAGGCGCATTCACCACAATGTCTTGAACGCCGCCGTGAATTAGAGGCCGCAATGACATGCCATTCGGTGGCATTGGCGTACGGTAACGAAACATCCAGTATGTTAATGTCGCAATTGACCGATTTTTGTGGTGCGGGCGTGCCGGGCGGTTCGGCCGAAATGGTGTCTCGATTCGCAAACGCCGGTAATGTCGGTGCGAATATTTGGGGATGGGCGGAAAAGATTGTAAGTCTGGATTTGAATAAAAAGGCGTCTGATTGGGAAACGGCGGTTGATGCGGTTTTGGCATCATATACAAATCGTATGAATTTGGCGTGTGGTGAAGATATGCAGTTAAATTTGCCGGTGCGTGACAATTCTGGAACATCTGCGTTGCAAACGGCCGCGACGGTTGCGGCGTCTGTTGCGTTCCCGGACACGCAAAAAAAAAATGATATCGCCGGGAATGTAAATATTTATATGGAAATAAAATCCCGCACAGACATATATGATTATAAAACCGCAAATCAGGTGGTCCAGGCGGGGCTTACAAATTCCGCTTTGACCCAGAATGCGTTTTTCACCCCGTCACAAATGGATGATATGCAATCGGCGTACAAACGCGGCACCAATGTGTTTGTTTTACGCGACAGCACGCGTTGCTTTATTGTGCCGGTGGCCGAAATGACGTCCGCAGAAAAATCTATGGTGGCACAACAATTCGGCACATGTATTTATAAGTAGTGGGAATCAATTATTTGTGTTCGCGCGCCTCCGCGCACCAATTCCCTGCGGGGCAAGTCTCGCCTTTGGCTCGACTGGGTACCGCCCTTCGGCGGTATGACGGGTATCTGGAATTATTCTTCAAATGGCGCAAATCCGTATTCCGCCAAAATATCATCATATAAATCGTGCCAATCTGGGTTTTTGCTTATTATCAGGCGGATTTTCCAATTGCGATTCCATTCTTTCATTTGTCGTTCACGTACAACCATCTGTTTCAGATTAGAATACCATTCGATATATACCAATTTATTCAGATTGTGTTTGGCGGTAAAACTTTTGGGATAAATTTTCTTTTTATGTTCATAAACACGTTGGATTATATCCGACGTGGAACCAATATACAATGTTCCGTTTCTTTTGTTTGTCATAATATAAACGCATCCGCCGTCTTTCATAAAGCGAATACTAAGATAAATAAAACAAATTTCAATAAGTAAAAATATTATTCCAGACACCCGTCATCCCGCGGAAGCGCGGGACCCAGGCCGAGCGATAGCGAGGACTTGCGTCGCAGACCTTCATATTTCGTCATCCCGAATTTTTTTTATTTGGAATAAAAACCGATTCGTGGTATAATGCATCGAACCAATTTGAGGATTTGGCTCACAGCAATTAAGAGAGACTCATAAAACAAAGGAGAAATGCTATGAGAATCAAATCCTCGGTAATGTTGGGCATATTGTTGTCTTTTATGACACTGTGTGCGGTCCGTGCGGACAGTATTGTCACATCCAAATCATATGTTGATGCGCAAGACGCATTAAAGCAAAATAAAATCACGGCTGCGGGTGACCCCAATAACTTGCAAGGTGGCAGCTCGATTGTTACACGCACCGAAACCCCAGGTGATGTCGCCGAAGTATGGATTGCGTATAGCAATGAAGAGATGTTTGGGGCATATGAAGGCACGTCCTTGCATCCTACCAGTGTGCCACTCTCAAGTGTTGTTGCCGAAAATCTATTCAATTTGGATGTCAGAATAACAGAAGTTGAAACCAATCTAAGCCCCGTAATAGACCCTTTAAATACAGTTTTCCAAACAAAAATTCCGGCATTGAGCGGCGTTGTTACGTATAATGGTATTGATGCAAACGGCCAAAGCCAGTTTGGTCAATTAGACGTTTATCAACCGGACCCAGGAAATCCATATAACGCCGGTACAGATGCCGATAAATTGGCAACGATGGGCGCAGTAATGGCCAGTATGGCATCATCTGGGTCGCAACCTGCATTATCCGGAACCAATGGTGCAATCGTCACATATGGTAATGCACCCGGCGTGACGGGCGAGCGTAAGATTTTGTCAGGATGGTATGAACCATTCGTTCCAGGCGGAACCGCAGGCAATGGCGATCATCTTGTTGATGCACAAAGTGTGATGGGTGTTGTATACACCATTGGAAATCGACCCATCAGTGTGATGGAATGTGCGGATGGTGAAAATGTATCGGACGAGAACTGTATGTTGTGGCATATTTCACAAAGACATGTCTTATCATGGCCAACAGGCTATAGTCATAGCAGCTATCCGTTTATCAATAGTAGTGAATTTCCATCATATGAACCGTATAATCCATAATTATGAAAATAATTATGATGTGTGTCCGTTTTCTTTTGAAAACGGACATTTTTTTTGGTATAATATGCGTACTATGAAAATATCGCGGCGGAATCTTTTACAGATAACGGGCGCTGGAATTGTTATTGCGGGCCTGTTGCCACGCACGGCATTTGCCGCGCGCAATTCATTAAAGTCTATGCGTACGGGTGTGCAACCGAACGGTAAAACGCGCCTTGTTATCGAAACGGGGTTGCGGCCGTCATATACATTGGTTTATGGTGAAAATACATTAACGGTGAAATTGTCCAATACAACGGGAAATAATTCTGTGTCGGCGAAATTGGCGTCGGGGACATTGGTAAAATCTGTATCCCAGACACAAATTGGTGATGCGTTGAATATTGTTGCAGAACTGCGCAAACCAATCGCGGAAATTCCAAAAAACCAGATTATGGTTTTGGAACCAAATGGCGATAATGATTATCGCCTTGTGTTGGATTTTGTTGCGGGTGCGGGTGCAAAAACAACCGCAGCCACCACAACGGCAAAAAACAATACAAACGCAACGCGCAAACGCGTAATCGTACTGGACCCCGGACACGGTGGCAAAGACCCGGGTTGTATAGGGCGGGGCGGTACCAAGGAAAAAACGGTTGTGTTATCTGTGGGGCGCAAATTGCGGTCCGCGTTGCAAAATGCCGGGTTTGCGGTTTATATGACGCGCGCGGATGATACATACCTAAAATTGGCGGATCGTGCGGCAATTGCGGAAAAGAAAAAGGCAGATTTATTTATATCTATTCACGCAAATGCGAACCCAAGTCGTGCAATGAAAGGCTTTTCGATTTATACATTGTCGGAAAAGGCATCGGACGAGGAAGCACAGAAATTGGCAGACGCCGAAAACGCGGCGGATAAAATCGATGTTTCTGGGTTCGAGAGTTTTTCCAAAGATATTCGTATCGCGTTGTCGTCGCTGCAACAACACGCGGTTGCGGAAATGAGTGAAGAATATGCAAACGGATGCGCGCGCGCGTTTAATCGTGCCGGCGTAACCCAACAACCCGGTCCCGCCGTGCGACACGCACCGTTGGCGGTGTTACGGTCGACCGTGCCGGGGGCGTTGATTGAATGTGGACACCTGTCTAATGCGGCGGAAGAAAAATTATTAAAAAACCCCGCACACCAGGATAAATTGGTCGCCGCCATTGTTCGTTCTGTAAAAAATTATGATTTCGAAGTATAAACCACTTGCAAAATAATGTTTGGGCTGTATAATGCCGACACCGGAGATATGGCAGAGCTGGTTGAATGCGCGCGACTCGAAATCGCGTATACAGGAAACTGTATCGAGGGTTCGAATCCCCCTATCTCCGCCAGGATAAAATCTTAAAAATCCGCATTTGCGGATTTTTTGATTTTTATAATTTATATAGATTGCTTTTATTATTTCCCGGCCCTTGAATTTCCGTGTGTTTTTGACTATAATATTTATGCAAATAATTGAACCCCGGGGGGCGAATATGACGAAAAACAACGCCACAAACATCAAAAATATTGATAGTGTGCGCCATATGATGCGCGCAATGATGAACAGTGCACAATGGAACGCAATCAAGAAAGACCAGGCGCGCGCCGTGGCCGGAAAAATTGAAGACGATAAATGCGGCCGTTTCGCAGACTATTTAACGGATCGGTTTATTGATGTTTGTCACGATCGTGCAATTAGTGCCCGCTTTGGAAATTGGGAAAAATTATCGGGTAATGATAAAATAAAACTTGCGGCGGATATTGTTCGCGTGCTGATTATGAAAATTCATACGGATATGGCGGCCCACCGCGTCACGGTCTATAATCACGATGGTATTGCAGATGATTTCGATAAAACCGTGCGTCCCGATATGTCACAAATGCCAAAGATTTCGGTTCGTTCCACAAATGATGGTTTAATGGGCGTGTCAAACAAAGGGGTGCTGGCCATCAACACGAATTGGGCGTTTTATCAAAAAAGCCCAACATATTTCCTTATGGACCTGCGGCATGAAGTTATGCACATTGTTGATATGTTCATTCCGGAAATAAGTCCATTAAATCCGGATGTGCGTCGCCGTGCGGCATTGTTCTATGTTGATCCGCGCGATGATTTTGGGTTGTATACATCAAATCCGTTGGAATTAAACGCAAATTTGCATCGCCGTGAATATGGCGACAAGATTCGTTCTATGTTGGCGGGTATGGAAATCGAACGCATCCGTGCGATGAATCCAAACTTTATGGGCCTGGGCCGTGTGCGGGGGCGTTAAATGTCCGGCTTTAATGAAAGTGTTTATAAGGTTGTCGAAAAAATCCCGGTTGGGCGTGTCGCAACATTTGGACAAATTGCGCGTATGATTGGCCGTCCGCGTATGGCACGATTTGTGGGATACGCATCCAATAATCAAAAAAGTTGGCACCTGCCGTGGCATCGCGTTGTATTCAAAGATGGCTCGCTGTGTGGTGAACCGTTCTTTGAACAACAATATAAATCATTAAAGGCCGAAGGTGTCAAATTCACTCGTGACCGGCGTGTAAAAATGGACGAATTCCAATGGCACCCGGAAAGTGAATCGATGCCACCAGATATTCGTGATTGGCCATTAAAATTTTAATAACGGGGCGTTATGCCCCGTTGCTATTTCTTTTTAGTCTTCTTTTTATCTGCATCAATATATTTGCGATTTGTGATTTTGTTCAAAATCGCCTCGGGGGTCAATGATTTGAATCTTAAAAACCAATCACGCCCGGTGCCAGATTTTGAACGCGCCCGCGCATCATTAGCGGTGTTTGGTGCGGGCACAATGACATCTTCGCCGGGAATCCATTCTGCAGGCGTCGCAACACGAAACGCATCAGATGTTTGTAATGCAATCAGTGTGCGTTTTATTTCCGTGATGTTGCGCCCAACGGCCTTTGGGTAATACATAATTGCGCGAATTATACTGCGCGGGTCGATAATAAATACTGCGCGCACGGTGTCTGTGTTGCCCGCCGCATCGTGAATCATACCGTATTCGCGTGCAATTGCGCCGGCGGTGTCGGCAACAATTGGAAATTTAATTTCCATATTTTTCCAACCTTGGAAAACTATGTCGTGTTGAATAGATTGAATCCACGCAATATGCGACGCATTTGAATCCACCGATAAACCCACCAATTCTGCATTCAATGCAGCAAATTCTTGCATCATAGATTGAAATGTCATAAATTCGGTCGTGCAAACGGGCGTAAAATCCCCCGGATGAGAAAAGAACACGACCCATTTGCCACGATAATCGTGTGGAAAATGAACATATCCATTTGTAGTGTTTGCGCCGAATTCAGGTGCCGACTCCCCTATGGTCGGTATACGCATGCATTCACAATCGTCTTCATATAAAAAATCTTTCATAAAAAACTCCCTTGGTTCGAATGTATTATAAATTATTTACACAACAATTTCCCCAAGAGAGAATTCTTATTTTAGTTGGCGTCAATTGCGCCAAACGGCGCAAGCATAAATATGCATAATTTTATAAAAATTTTACATTTGTGCGGAAATGGCGGAATATATCACACCCAAATCGGTTTTGATTAAACCCGCGGTCAATTTGTCGGCGTTATCCGTTTGTTTTGCCGCCGCCATTATTTTATCAAAACTGCGCACGAATTGTGTCGCCTGGGAACGGAACACAGAATCAGACTTTAATAAATCGCGAATTTGTTTTTTGTTTGCGGCCTTGATAATTTTTGCCATCCATTTTGCAAATATTGTTTTGTCACCGTCGTGATATTTTTTCCAAACAACATCCGGAATTTCACCGCCCATTGCACGGGTTAAATCGATTGTTTGCTCATACATTTTGTCGAATTCGCGCGTGCTGGATTCCAAGAAATCACGACCACTGGCGCGCGGCATTGGTGCGGTTGCCCCCACAGATTTTATCGCGTCCATTGGCGCGGCGGCACGCGCAACCATCATTTGTTTGTTCAATGTTTGCATGGTATCCACGGCCTTGGCATAATCACTCATTAAATCAATCATTTGTTGGCGGGATTGCCCGGCCAAGTTTTCCAGTTTTACCGCAGAATCTGCCACCGCAACAGTGGACTTTTCAACTGTATCGCGTATTGCGGCAATTTTTTCATCCAATTCAGATACGATTTTACCCAAACCAATCCCCGCATCGCCCGATTGACGCGCCAATTCGGGCAGGGCGCCATAGTATTTATCAATCAATTCCGACAACGGTTTTAATTGTGCCGTGGTTTCCATTGACATTTTTATCAACCCTTCGGATTGCCCGGTCAATTGGGTATGTGCCGCATTCATTTCTATTAATGTTTCGCGCACACCCGTGGCCATAGACTTAACCGATTCGGAAAATGCGTTTGCCGCCGTCTTGGTGTCTTTCAGTGTATCGTTCGCAACGCCCGATACGGTTTTTAATTCACCAACAACATCGCCGGCAAAATCTTTGATTTCATTTTCAAAATGATTGGTCAATCCGGCTAATTCACTGGATATTCCGCGTACCGCACTTTCGGTTTCGGTCGCACTGGCCATCAAAGATTCAACCGCATCCGTCAATTTTTTAATTTGTTTTTCAACCGATGATTCGGATAACAATACCTGGGCACCAACAACATTCGCGGTATTGGTAAGGGCATTCGTTTGTGCAGTTAGTTGTTTTTTGCTTTGTTTCCCAAATGTGTCCAGTTTTGTTAGATATGTATTTATAACCTTGTTGTTCTCGTTCAGTATGTCTTCATAATTTGCGGCGGAATCTTTGATTTGTGCGAATCCGTCAACACTGGTTTTGGTCAATTCAGATATTTGACCTTGGACGGTATTGGCATCTTCGGTCATCTTTTGGAATTGTTCGGTATTTGATTCAAATGCGGTACTTAATTGATTACCAAGGTTCACACTGGCGTCTGTCCATTGTGCGATTTTTTCATCAATCTGGGCAATTTTATTAATCGAATCATTTGTGGTTTCTGTTATCTTGGTTAATGTGTCGCCAATCGTTTGTGCAAATCGGTCTGTTGCATTTATAATATTGTTCCACGATTCAGAAGTTACCAACTGGGTTAATCCGGAAATGGTGTTATCCATACGGCCCGTCATTTGAACAACGCGTTGAATCGCGTCGTTCGCGGTTGTGACCAATTCCGTATTACGATTTGCCAATTCATCGCGCAATTTTTGTGCGTCCGCAATTTGTGTGGTCATAGTGGCCTGCATATTTTGAAAGCACGCGGCAATGTGTTTAATTTCATCGGCCATTATAACACGCAACACACGTGATGCGTCTGCAATATGTGCGCGATCGGGTTCTGTCATTATCGAAACCACAGATTTCATAATGCGTTGCGATTTTCGTGATATAAAAAACAGCATAATCATCGCAATAAACGCCAACCCCATAATTGATGCGCCAACCATAATGAAAATATTGTTAAAGTCCATTTCCTTTGCCCCCCAAAAATAATAACAGATATGTTCTTGCAGTTATGGATACTTTATACTAGAATTTATATAACAAAGCAAGGATATAAATGATAAAAAAAGACATCCTTTCACCCGAACAAGAAATTGCCGCAGAACCAACATTTAATGTTTGGGTCCAGGCAAATGCCGGTACCGGCAAAACCAGTGTTTTAACCGCACGGTTGTTAAGAATTCTGTTTCGTGGGAACGAACCTGTGGGGGGGATTTTATGTCTGACCTATACCAATGCAGCGGCGGGCGAGATGCGCAATCGTATTTTGGCGGCGTTGCGCGATTGGGCGATGGCGGATGATAATGAATTACGCGAATTATTGACGGGTGTCACAACAAATAACCCGCCGACCGATGCGGACATTGCGCACGCACGCGACATATTCTTTAAATATATCGATAACCCCGATATATTAAAGATAAAAACAATTCACGGTTTCTGTGAAGAGGTTCTGCATCGTTTCCCGACCGAGGCGGGCATATCTCCATCGTGGTCATTGGTATCTGATGCACCACAAAGGGTGTTGTTGAATGACGCATTAAATAATCTTATAAATTCACCAACAAATGATGCCCGCACGGTCAGTGCCTTTAACCACATTGTAGGTGTTATGTCAGAATATAAATTGGACGATTTACTGACCAATATAGAACAACAATATAAGAATTTTTTTATTGTTAACAATTTTGATAATTATAGGAAATATTTCATTGATACAATTGAAAAAAAATTAAATATCAAAAACACAAAAAACATCGAAAAAAACATTCAAAACCTAAAAAATATACTGGATTTTGCAAAAAACGAAAAAAAGCCGACCAAGTCATTAGAGAATCTTGTTTGCTTAACCGAACAGTATATTGAGAATACGATAGATTTTGATGAATACAAATTTGCATATTTAACCCGCACCGGCACACCAATCCAAAAAGGGTTAAATTACGAATATTTATCGGCGGAACGCGAACGGGTTTTGGCGGCAAATGCGTATAAAATTAATAAAAAAATATATATGGATACGGTGGCATTGTTTGATTTGTCTGGGGTGTTTGCAAAAAAATATGCGGAATTAAAGCAGATTCACAATGTTTTGGATTTTGAAGACTTAATTTTGTATACCCATCGCCTGTTTTCTAATCCTGAAAATATGGGTTGGGTATTGTCGCAAATGGATTTTTCGTTATCGCATATTTTGGTTGACGAAGCGCAAGATACGGGGCCATTGCAATGGGAACTACTGCAAATGTTGGCGGGTGATTTTTTTGCCGAAGGCGATCGTTCGAATTCGCCGCGTTCACTGTTTGTTGTTGGTGATACCAAACAATCTATTTATGGATTCCAAGGTGCAGATCCCAATGCATTTGCGCTCAGTCGCGCCCAGATTGCGACCCAAATAAAAAATAATGCACGACAAATTCGCGAAGTGCCATTAACACAAAGTTTTCGTTCGGTTGAACCGATACTTAAAACCGTTGATATGTTTTTTGGTGACGAATATGTTGCGTCGCGTACAGGTTTCTTGAACAACCCGCATAAATGTTTTCGTGTCGGCGCGCGTGGCGTGGTTGAAATTTACGGAATCGTGACGCCCGGAGAACGGGATACGGCGACCGTGCGCAAGGAATATATCCGCAGTATTGGCGACAAAATAGAAAGTTTATTGGCGACCGGAAAATACAAACCGCACGATATTATGATTTTGGTTCAAAATCGTAACCCCTTTGCAGTGCCAATGGGAAACGAATTAAAGCGTCGCGGTATAGAAGTCGCAGGTAGTGATCGCATTGTTTTACCAAACTTTCCGGTGGTTCGCGATTTGATGAATTTGTTGCGGTTTTGTATAAACCCGGCGGATGATTACAGTTTGGCCTGTGTATTAAAAAGCCCAATGTTCGGGTTAAATGACGCGGCGGTCTATGATATATGCGTGCCGCGAAACACAGAAAATGCGCGTCGCAAAAAATCGGGTGGCGATTTTACACCTGTACGAATTTGG
This sequence comes from uncultured Pseudomonadota bacterium, assembly GCA_900320405.1. Lineage (GTDB taxonomy): Bacteria > Pseudomonadota > Alphaproteobacteria > Rs-D84 > Rs-D84 > Enterousia. Next base: position 24,455 of record OOHM01000004.1, on the reverse strand, counting down.
GATATTCTTGAAAATATGTATCCCGAAATATATTCAGTATTGGGCGATTTTATCGCGCGTGCACAAACATATGGGCCATACAGTTTCTTTACATATGTGTTAAATAATTACAATGTGCGTCAAAAATTTATCGCAGCATTGGGTGGTCAAATAATTGATCCTTTGGAAGAATTTGTAACAATATGTTTGGCGTATGAACGCACGCGCCCCGGTACATTGCGTCATTTTATTAAATGGTTTATAACCGGTAACAGTGAAATTAAACGCGATATGGATTCTGGTTCTGGGGTGCGCATTGTCACAATACACGGCAGTAAAGGATTGCAATCGCGTGTTGTGTTTTTGATAGATACAACATCTGTGCCAAAATCGCGATATATTTATAATTTGCCGGATGGGCATATGCCGATATGGGTTTGGACACCGCGCACGCCGTCGGGGATAAGCCCTGAGTTCGCACAAATTCGCGATGCAGAATTTGATAAAGACACAGAAGAAAGTTATCGATTGTTATATGTTGCGATGACGCGCGCGCGTGATGAACTTTATATTTATGGTTTTACATCAAATAAAAATGCGCCGGAATTGTCGTGGCATAATATGTTATGGAATACATTGTCGCCCAAGGTTGGGGTGATGGATAATAAAATCAGGATTTCGAACAATGACGAATAAAATATCAGATTTAATGACCAAAATTGCCAGTTCGGAATATGCGACCACGATTGGGCGGAATATGCATATACAAATGCAAAGGGTGTTTTATACCCCAAACGGATGGGTGGGCAACAAAGATTTGATAAATCACATTTCGCACATTCCAGAATTGCGTGAATTTATGGGTGAACTTTCACGAACCGAGGTACCTGTTGCGGGAACAATAAACGGAAAATTTATAAGTCGTCGCATTGACAGATTATATGTGAATTATGATACAAAAAAAGTTGTAATTTTGGATTATAAAACGGACATGGATAAAAAACTGTTTTTTGAAAAATATCGCGAACAATTAAAAGAATATTACGAATTATTAAAGCAAATTTATAGTGGTTTTGATATCGAGTGTAAAATACTTTGGTTGAACGATTTTACACTGGAAAATATCATATAAATGGGTATAATACGGGTATGCTTATAAACCTGAAAATTTCTAATATAGTTTTGATTGATAAACTGAATCTTGAATTTGGTTCGGGTTTGAATATTTTAACCGGCGAAACCGGTGCGGGAAAAAGTATATTGTTGGATGCGTTGTCACTTGCACTTGGTGCGCGATCGGATATGGGATTGATTCGATATGGTTCGGACATGGCATCGGTCACGGCGGAATTCGATGTGACGAATGACAACATAAATTCAATATTAGATGAATTTGGAATTGAACGCGATGAACATATAATTTTACGCCGAACCCTTGGCACAGATGGCAAAAGTCGTGCGTGGGTAAATGATACACCAATATCAATCAAGGTGTTAAAAAATATCGGTGACGAATTGGTTGAAATTCACGGCCAATTTGCCAATCATACACTTTTAAATCAATCTATGCATCGACCGGCGTTGGATGAATTCGCGTGCAAAAATATCAATGGTTTTAATAATTTATTGTTGGATGTTCGGGTGGCGTATAATGAATATCACGATGCAAATGCACGATTAAAAGAAGTGCAAGATTTTTTGAACCGCAGTGCCGCCGAACAAGAATATTTGGAACACAATGTCGCGGAATTGCGCAAATTGAATGTTTATCCGGGCGAAGAAGACGAATTGGCAACAAAACGCGCAGATATGATAAACGCCGAAAAAAACGCGGCAATTTTAACCGATGCGGCAAATGCAATTGGTGCGGGCGGCAATACATTGGATGCACAAATATTCGCGGTGGCGCATATATTGGAACGCATTAAAACAGACCCAAACCCATATGCCGAACAAATTGATGCCTTATATAATGCAGCGGAAATGGTCGCAAATGTTGCGGGTGCAATTGCACCCGACGAAATCGATACAGATACGGTTGATTCAATCGAAGAGCGTTTGTTCGCAATACGTGCGGTGGCGCGCAAACACCATGTTTCTGCGGATGAATTACCAAATAAACTGGCCGAAATGGAAAGTGAATTAAACACGATAAACAACTCAGACGCCGAATTAAAAAAATTGGGAAACATTGTTGCAACCGCACGAAAAAAATATGATGAATTGGCATCAAAATTAACGGCGGCGCGTCATACGGCGGCGGATGAATTGCGCACGCGCCTGTTGCGCGAATTACCGGATTTGAAACTTGGTGGTGCAGATTTTATGGTTGATTTTGTGACCGTATCGCCGGGCGTGGGTGGGGTGGATGATATTACATTTATGATAAAGACAAATCCGGGGATGCCGTTCGCGCCGTTGCACAAATCGGCATCTGGTGGTGAATTGGCGCGATTGATGTTGGCAATGCGTGTTGTTTTGTCGGGTGTGCGCACCGCACATACATTTGTTTTTGACGAGGTTGATACCGGTATATCTGGCGCGACGGCATCCGCGGTGGGCGATAGGTTAAACCGCCTTGCCAACGGGTCCCAGGCATTGGTTATAACCCATTCGGCCCAGGTCGCAGGCTATGCCGATAAACACTTCAAAATTGAAAAGACATCCAATGGTGATATTACGACCACAAATGTATATGAAATAACAGGCAATGATCGATTAAATGAGATTGCGCGTATAATCAGTGGTGCCGAAATAACGCCGGAATCATTGGCCACTGCCAAAACACTGTTAAAATAAATCCGTCATTTGACGGATTAAATTTTCATTTACACTTTTTGGTGTTAACTTGCTGTATCAAATGACGCAATTTTATTGTCCGGTATATTTCCAATATATCATCTGCAAACGGTCGCCGCAAAAACACCGCATTTGGGCGCGCACGGCACGAGAATTTATCCCCGTTATCTTTAGTTATTGTGTAGTTTGATATTCCAAATCTCTTGGGTTCTATATTCATTTCAAACTTACGATCTGTGCCTTGGAAAACAAAATAAGACATACTTGGTCTTGTTGCGTACTCGCTTAGGTTTGTAAAGATTATTTGCACATCTGATGACATCAATATTTGCATTAATTCGGCATTTATTTTTTAGATTTCTTACTCATTTATAATTCCATCCTTTTAGACTCATTTGGATTTTAATATAAAAAAGAGTATAAAGTCAATTGGTTATATGTGGGCAATGCCATCTGCAAATTCAATACTGGTAATTTTCTTGGTGCCATTTGCACTTGATATAATCGTGTTATCCGCGGCGCGTGCAATTGCATATCCGCGTGCCAAAACATTCTTGTATCCCAAAGAATTTAACATTTGACCACTGTGTTCAATACTGCGTTTCAGGTTTATCATTTTATTGTTCAATATGTCGGGCATACGCGCCACGGCATCCATTTTACGCCGCGCGTCCACCATTTTTGCGTTGATAATTATGCCGAGTGTCCGTGTGATATCGTCCAAACGTTGTGCGCGTTCCATAACCATTTGCCGCGGGCTTTTTATGTTTATACTCTCGATACGGTTTCGTGCGTTTGTAATACGCGTGGTCAGGTTTGATGATAAACGGTGCCAAAGATTATCCAAATCTTGAATCAATGATATTTTGGTTGGAACGACGGCTTCGGCTGCACCGGTTGGGGTCGGCGCACGATAGTCGGCGGCAAAGTCAACCAACATCCAATCCGGTTCATGTCCAACACCGGTTACAACGGGAATCTCACTTTCGGCAACGGCACGCACAACGATTTCTTCGGAAAACGGCAACAAGTCTTCCAAAGAACCACCACCACGCGCAACAATAATAACATCTACATTTTTCGCACGATTAAAATATTTGACACCGGCGGCAACTTCGGCGGCGGCGGTTTGGCCCTGGACGGTGGCGGGATACAGAATCACACGCACCGGAAAACGTTCGCGCAGGCGGTTTTGAATATCTTGAAATGCGGCACCGGTCGGACTGGTCACCACACCAATTGTTGTGGGTAATTTTGGCAACGGTTTCTTGCGCGATGCATCAAACAGTCCTTCGGCCGCCAGTTTTTGCTTGCGTTCTTCCAACATTTTAAGGATTGCGCCAACGCCCGCCATTTCAATATTTGACGCCACAATTTGGTAATTACTGCGTGCCGGATATGTGGTAAGTCGCCCGGTAATAATAACCTCTAATCCATCGCTTAACGCGAAATTTACTGGTGTCCCGCGCCATATAATAACCGACATCGCCGCACCGGCGTCTTTAATTGTCATATACATATGACCGGATGTGGCGCGCGTAATTTGGGATAACTCGCCACGAATTTTTATAACCGGAAAAGCCGTTTCAACCACGTTTTTCAACAGTGCCGATGCATCGGTCACAGAAAAAATCATATCAGGTTTAACAAATGGTTCCGGTTTTTGCATTTTTAATTACCCTGTAATTCGGTCAATGGCCAACGCGGACGCGGCGCGATTGGTTCGCGTACAATGTTGCCAATTTGAAAGTTTTCCAATCCCGCCCACGCAATCATCGCGCCATTATCAGTACACAGATTCATAGGTGGTGCCGCAAAAACCATACCGTGTTCATGTGCCAATTTTTCCATTGCCGCGCGTATAGCACTGTTTTTCGCAACACCACCCGCCACAACCAGTGTTTTTGGTTTTGCTTTTATGACCGCATCGGTCTTCATTGCGTGGTCAAGGCGGTTTATTATACAATCAACCACAGATGCCTGAAAAGACGCGCAGAAATCGTTTATAAATTCATTAGAATAGGGCGCAGGATATTTATTCAAAAATGTGCGTGCCGCGGTTTTAATACCACTGAACGAGAAATCACACCCCGGTTTGTCGGTCAAGGGTCGCGGAAAATCAAATGCGCGTGGATTTCCCAATGCGGCACACCGATCTACAATCGGTCCGCCCGGATACCCCAGCCCCAGCATTTTTGAAACCTTGTCAAACGCTTCGCCGGCACTGTCATCCAATGTTTGACCAATCAATTCATATTTGCCGACCCCACGCACCAACAATATCTGGCAATGGCCACCCGAAGCCAACATCAACAAGTATGGAAATTCAACCGACACCGGTGCCGCCGAATTATCCGCCGTTGCCGCGGCAAGGCGTGGCACCAACGCGTGTCCTTCCAGATGGTTCACGGCAACCAATGGTTTTCCGGTACTTTGTGCAATACCTGTGGCCGCCATCCAACCAATTAGCACGCCACCAATAAGACCCGGCCCTGCCGTTGCCGCAATAACATCAATATCATCAATGGTCATATTGGCGCGGTCCAATGTTTGACGGATAACGGTGTCAATTGCCAAAATATGTGCGCGTGCCGCCAATTCTGGGACAACACCACCATATTTTTGATGTTCCGGAATTTGTGAATAAATAATATGCGCCAAAATGTTTTTATTAGAATCTACGATTGCGGCACTGGTTTCATCACACGAAGATTCAATACCCAAACACACCGTGCCAACATCGGTCGACACAGTTGAACCCATATCCATTTCAATAATCTTATCGTTCTTCATTTTTTTATTTCCAGCAACATTATACCCAATTTATTTTGGTTTTCCATCATTTGATTTACATATTTTTTAAAGTCTACATCAACAACACGCTTTTGCCGAATTGATGCGTGACGCAACCGTCCATCAGGCAACAGAAAACCCATATGTCGTACCGCCAAATCTGTGCCAATTTTTTCGGGCGCGCGCCCCGGTGCATTGACGAACAAAACTATTTTGGGTTCGGACACAGTAATATCCCGGGCATATTTATACGGAATATATTCCAAATTCACGGTTTGTTTTTCAAAATTTGTATCAATATTATGATTTATCTTGAACCAATTTTTCTTATCTATGGTAACGGTGCGAACGGCGGTCGGGGCATATTGCGCCGAAACATTTTTTACCAGTTTCGAATTATTTTTTATCCAGTCTGTTTCAATAAAATGATTTCGGTTTGTAAATTCGATTTGGCCGTTTTTATATCGTATTTGATTCAGTTTTTCTCTGTTTCCATCTGCCAACACTGTTTCTACAAATGTTGTGCAATCAAATGCATCAAAGCGTATCAATGGGTCGGGGTCAGTCCCCATTCCTTCGCCCAACGGGTCACGGATATATTTTGTACCCAAATACTCGGCACCAATAAAATTTTGATTATTTTGATATGAACATCCAACAAGAATAATAAAAAGCAGTGTGCGCCACATTATATATTTTCTTTCAGTTGCATACCCATAAAGCAAAGTTCTGTTGCATTACGCACGGCCATATCGCTTGAATCCGGCAGTGTCGCCATTTTATCAACGCACTTTACCAACATATCCATATTATCGTCCGACGCACGCAGTATTTTTATCGCCGCGCCCTTGCGTTCAATTGATGCCGCCCGCCAATCCTTCAATGTTCCAGTTTCCAAAGAAGTTGTCTTTTGCACGCCAACAAACATATAAACGGCGGCCAACAACGCGAAAATTCCAACAACAAAAATTAAACTTTTTTTCAAAAATTTCATGGTTTCCTTCCTTTTGCTTGTTTTATTCACATTTTACCAACCATGCGTCATAATCCGGATTTTGCACCGGATTTTTACCCGGGTTGTTTCTGTCAAACCAATTTGCATAAATTTTGTTATTGCCAGATTCAACAATCTCGACAAACGCATAAAAGTTTTCTGCTTTGAATGGGTCAGATTGCTTACACGCACGTGCAACAATTGTTAATTTTTCAAACACAATTTCTTGCCCAACAGGTATTGTTAATGTTTGGGTTTTTCCGGCGGCCTTGTCCAGTATTTGAATTGTGGCAGTATTGCGATTTGTATATGCGTTCGCGCCCGTCGCCAAAACCGCGCCACAGAGTAAAATTAAAAAAAATCTTGAAATTTTCATCATGGTTAAATACTACCGCCATATCGCCGACAAGTCAAATTAAAAAAATGTAACCGCGGCACGACATGTCGTGACGGGTGTTAGTGTTGGTGGGGGTATTTATCGTTGACTTGCCTTGATTTTATAGTATCATACCCATAAAACCAAAGGATATTAGAATGGCGAATAACGATAATTTTGAAAAAGAAAAAATACAATCTGATGACCAAATAATTCAAAAATGTTTGGATATTATCCGCAATAAAAATGTCATAGTTAAAGATTCGAGTGGTACGGGCTTTTTTCGTGTTTATATCGGTGACGAATACCAGTTTTCATTTCATAAATATGATGAGTTTGACGAATACCAGATAGGCATAGATTTTAAGGATTGGTTTTTTTACAAGAAAAGACCAGATCTGGAAGAACTGTATAGATTGTGTGTTGCCAAATATAATGAACAGGCATTAAAAAAAGAAGAAAAGACAGGCAGGAAACCCCTGACCTCCGGACAACGAACCGGTATTTTATTTATGTCGTGGGGATTGTTTATTATAGCTATAGGTATAATAGACTATGTAGACTTTAAAAAAACGCAACGCGTGAAAAAACAGGTTGAAGCATTTGAAAAAACTTTGCCGGCAGAGTACTTGGAATATAAACAGGCGGTCGAACACTATCGCGACAGTTTAATGCACGCCAAAGGCCGGTCAAAATAAAAAAGGATAAAAGATGTCATCTTGGTTTTGGGATGAAGAAAGCACGATGTCGGATTTTCAACAGGAGTATGTTGCGGCATTCCTGGACGGTAAAATGCCCGATTTAATGAACGAAATTATGGAAACCGCCGAAAAGTTCAACAATGATGTTCGTAAATCTGATATTCCAAATACAGAATACATAACAATAAACGCCAATGGTATCTTTGTTGGTGGTAAACCATCGACACATTATCGTGGTGAAAAAATAAAGTCCTCGGAGTTGGCAATTAGCATTTTTGGTTCCATACAAAGAGAAATCAATCCAAATGTTCAAGAATTACATGTTTTGTCATCTCAAACCAGGGGGCGTCGTGGGCAAACTGGAAAACCAAGTGCTGAACCTGGCGAAAACGCGTGGTATCGTGTAAAGTTTAATGATGGAACATCTGATTGGGTTTTTCTTTCCTCACAAGGCAGTGGCCCAAGTTGTGCACGAATTTGCGCATATATTTGTGCGGATGATGCCCGCTATTCCCATCAGTTTCTTCCTGTGATATCGCCAAGCAGGTCAGAAAAACCGGAAGAAACGCTGTCTGTATACGAAAGAACAAAAAGATTTTTTGGTGAAAAACCAACCGAAATTTCGCGATAATAAAAAGGCAACAAATGTCGCGTGATATGTCTTCGTGAAAGCGTTTGCCAAAAACCTTTGCCTCGATAAATATATGGGCAAATTGCGGTAAAAAATAAAAAGGTATTAAAATGAACGATAATGAAGTAAATAAACTTATTCGTTATATATTAGAACATAAGCCACCAAAGTTTCGTCTGCGCATAGAATATTTAGGAAAAAAAGTATCAAGAGCCGAACTTTTCGATATCGCGTATCCATTTAGGTATAATGATAGCGTTTTGCATTTAGGTAAAAAAATAAAACTGTCTTTTAATATGCTTGACACGTGTCAACGTTGTAAAGATGAAATCAATATAATGACATCTTTAACTAAATCAGATGTTGCATCAGAATTACTGCAACATCACACCATTCAACCAGGCAATTATAGTATGGATGCAGATACTAAAAAAATGGTGATCAAGGCGTTTATGCAGCAAAGGAACAAAGACATTCGTATCAGAAAATTTCAAGACGGGATCTATGCTGTGTTTCATCAGTTGGCGCACTTTGGTAAAAAAGCACAAACAAATGATCGGTAAAAATAAGGAAGATAAAAATGGCAGATAAAATTGAAAACGGAATTTTGTATGAATGTGGACCTTTTTACGAGCGGGATTATAATTTACCCCAAGACACATATGTTTGTTCGGTCACAGGTAAAGTATGCGAAAGTGTCAGCAAACATTTTCGTGAATATCGTGCATTTATAAGACAGTTGTCTGAAACCGGTGACGACAGAATGTTTTTGCAAGGTGAAGACAATTTGTGTCCAAGTATGCGTTGTATTGTCTATGAAAAAGAATTTCTAAAACGTGCTAAAACCCTGAAAACACAGGGCCGTTAGGGTGTTATAAAGGAAATCCTATTCTTTACACCGATTTTATGATATAATTCCCCTGTTATCGCAGGGGGATTTTTTATGAAAGAAATAATTGCTTATGCATTTTTATCTGTTTATACCATTTTGGAATTTGTTGCCTATATTCCCCAGATTATCAAGATATTAAAGACCCGGCATGCCGATGATTTAAGTTTAACATCTTGGTTCGTGTGGATCACAACCGATTTGTCTTATTTGGGGTATGTTCTGTTGGAAACACCAGAGGTTGGTGTGATATTTATCGCCACACTGGATTTGGTATTTATTGTGACCGTATTCTTGCTAACCGCATATTATCAAAAACACAACAAACGTAAAAAAAGATGCTAGCACTAAAAAAAATCCCCGCGATTGCGGGGATTTTTGAATTCACAAAAATTATTTTGCTTCTTTTGCGGTCTTTTCGTTTGCGGTCGCAGACAAATCTTCCACAATACGTGCCTTTTTCCCAGACAGTTTGCGCAAGAAGAACAATTTTGCGCGACGCACGCGACCAATACGAACCTTTTCAATCTTTTCGATTGCCGGGCTGTACAATGGGAATTTGCGTTCCACACCAACACCGTATGATTCACGACGAACCGTGAACGATGCCGTATTTGATTCACCACCATCACGTGCGATAACGACACCTTCAAACAATTGAATACGGAATTTGTCGCCATCTTTAATTTTCACATGTACGCGCAGTGTATCACCAGCCTTGAAATTAGGAATATTTTTTCCTGCTTTCAATTTTTCAACATTTTGTTGTTCTATTTTTTTAACAATGTTCATTTTTTATTTTCCTTTATTAAGTCCGGACGACGCTCTCTGGTTATCTCGTCCGATTGTTGTTTCCGCCACCGTTCTATATTGCCGTGGTGACCGGACAGCAGGACTTCTGGGACACTTTGTCCACGCCATACTGACGGGCGGGTGTATAACGGCCATTCCAGCCCCCCGATTTCGAAACTTTCATTTGCGGTGGATTCTGCGCCACCGCCGACGACATTATCAACCAAGCGAATGCAACTGTCAATAAAAACTTGTGCGGCAACTTCGCCCCCCGACAGGATATAATCACCGATTGATAATTCTATAATATTATACGCGTCAATGACCCGTTGGTCAATTCCTTCGTACCGACCACAGAGCAGGGTATAAACCGCATCCGCCGGGTTTTCGGCAAACCCGCGTACCATTTTTTGATCTAAACGCGGCCCACGCGGTGAAAAGTATATGATTTTGCCTGGGTTTTTAATGGAATCTAATGCATCACCCAACACATCGGGGCGCATAACCATACCGGCACCACCACCGAATTGCGCGTCATCGACACTGCCGTAATCGTTTATGGCAAAATCGCGAATATTTATCACATCATACGACCAAATACCATCCGCCAAGGCGCGCCCAACCACCCCGGCACCAAGCGTACCCGGAAACATTTCTGGAAAAACGGTCAGTATATGAAAGTGCATTTTATCTTTGTTTTTGTTGTATTTGGTTCCAACATTTTTCGCATATTTTGCATACTTCTGTTGCGGGTTTGTCTTCCATTTCTGCCGTCACCGCCGGACACTGGTCTAACTGCAAACATTTTTTATTACAACTGGTAATTATTGAATAAATAAAGTCTTTGAAAATGCCCATTTTTTACTCCGTATAAATTATGTTTTTATCAAAGTCAACGGTTGCGCCACGAAATGTGACCATATCCCCGTTTTCCAATTCCATTATGTCACCGGCACCAAAGTTTTGAAAACAGGCGACACGCCCCAATTCCACACCATCACGCACAACCATCATACCGATTAAATCCGTCTGGTAATATTCGCCTGTCTTTGTGGCGGGCAAAGAATCGCGTTCGATGAACAATTCGATTCCGCGCAGTGTTTCCGCCGCATCTCGGTCGGTAATTCCGTCAATACGCGCAATAATAACATTGGTGTTTGGAACGCCACGCACAAAGTGAAACGCGTCCGCGGCGATGTTTTTACCAAACACGGCCAGTTTTTTCATATCATCTGGCGAATCGGTAAATGTTTGAACACGTACTTCACCCCGAATGCCCTGGGGTGCGACAATTTTTCCAACCAAGATGTGTTTATTATTTTTCATGTTTGTGTTTGCGTGCCCACATATTGTATCGCGCACAGTTAAAGCCATCTTTGTTAATATTTGGGCATTCGGCAAAGAAATCTTCCCCGGGATATACAAACATATTTTCCCGAAAACGAATGCCCAAACTTTCGGCCAATTTTTTGCGTGCATCCAATTCGTATTGGAATTCCCAACAATGCGCCCGATCATACGGGCAAATATGGTCGCGAATTTGTTCTGGGGTTGGGTCCGGCATATTGTGTGTATCCTTTATCTTTCGCGTTCGTGCACACCGGGCATTTTTAACAGTGTTTCCCGTATGTCCAGCAAGTAATCCAGTTCATCAATGCGTTCCTTGTGTGCATATTGCATCATAGGCCAAAGGTTTATAAAATAACTATCGCGCATAATACGACCAAAATCCACATCATCAAATTTGACGGAATCAAACACGAACCCCAATGCCTTTTGACGTATCTTGGGCGGATATTCGTGATAAGGTTGTTTCTGCGCGATAGTCGACATTTTCAAACCCATTATTCTGCGGCGGCGTCACTTGCCGGTGCTTCGGCCGGTGTTTCCGCCGGTGTTTCGGCTGCGGCCTTGGCTGCGGCTTTCTCTTCAGCTATTTTGGCCAATTTGTCGGCTTTGTCTTTAATTTTCTGCAAAGTCTTTTCCGATTGCAGATTTTTCTTTGTTTGGTTTGGCACAACGCGTTTCGCAACCAATCCGGCGTTTGCCAAGAAACGATACACGCGATCGGACGGTTTTGCGCCTTTGGCCATCCAAGCCTTGATTTCATCGATTTTCAAAATAACGCGTTTTTCATTATCGCGTGCCAACATCGGGTCATATTTACCAACGACCTCTAACACATTACCAGAATTACGCGCGACGCGGGAATCAACCACAACGATGTGGTAATAAGGGCGTTTTTTTGCACCATGACGTGCCAAACGAATAACAGTTGCCATATTATTTACTCCTTTTGGGTTTGTTATTTCATCCCACATAGCCTTGGCGAAGTGGGAAAACTGTTTTTATCCACAAAGAAAACCGCCATCAAGGATGAAAACTCATCGGATGATGTACCTTGTGCCAACCGCACACAGGATTGATTCAAATGGCAATCTTTGGGATTTGCGTTCGTGATTATGTACCGAAAATCCACAAAAGTCAAGTCTTATAATAAAAAACGGGCGCGATTTGCGCCCGTACCAACCACTAACTAACACCATCCACGCAGTTTCATCGCGGCCGCTATGCGTTTAATGGAATACATATATGCGGCTTCGCGCATGGAAACATTATATTCACATTTGATTTTATAAATCGCGTCAAATGCAGTAATCATCGCATGGCGTTCTTTGTCTTCAACTTCACTTTCGGGCCAATAATATCCATAACGATTTTGCACCCATTCAAAGTATGAAACCGTCACCCCGCCGGCGTTCGCCAAAATATCCGGCACAATCATCACACCGCGCGATGCCAATATTTCTTCCGCTTCCAGTGTGGTTGGACCATTTGCACCTTCGACAATCAAATTGGTTTTAATCAATGGCGCGGTATCTTTGTTGATGGTGTTTTCCATCGCGCATGGCGACAACACATCAACATCCAATCCCCAAAACTCATCGGCGGAAATTACCCGTGCATCCGGAAAATCTTTGATTGAACCCGCGTTTTTGTTTTTATATTCCATCAACGCATCAATATCCAAACCGCTTTCGTTAAACAGAATTGTGTTCCATTCCGCAATCGCGACAATTTTCGCGCCCATGTCCGCCGCGCACTTGGCGGTAAAGCTGCCCACATTACCGAAACCTTGGATTGCAAGTTTTGCACCACGAATATCTTTATTTTGGGTCTTTAACGCAGATGCGATTGTAATCGCAATACCCAAACCCGTCGCGCGTGTACGCCCCAAAGAACCGTTTAATTCCACCGGTTTGCCGGTAAATGTGCCAAACGAATTATCGCCAGATAATTTAATATACTCGTCAATCATCCAAGACATAATTTGTCCATTGGTATTGACATCTGGTGCCGGAACATCGCACTTTTCGCCCAAAATAGGATAAATGGCGTCAACATACCCGCGACATAATCTTTCTAATTCGCCCGTTGACAGTGTTTTTGGGTCAACGATAATGCCGCCTTTACCACCGCCGTATGGCAAACCCGTCACCGCACATTTGAATGTCATCCAAATTGAAAGTGCGGAAACTTCGTCACGCGACACCATTGGGTGGAATCGAATTCCGCCCTTGGATGGGCCCAATGCGGTATTGTGTTGCGCACGGAATCCGGTAAATGTTTTAATGGAACCGTCGTCCATTTTAACCGGAATTTGCACTTCGACAATGCGTGCCGGATTTTTAAGAATTTCATATACATTTGGTTCCATCCCCAATTTATCACAGGCGGACTTAACACGCGCCTGGGCGGCAACCAACGGATTCAAATTTTCAACAGACATTATTTACTCCTATTAAAAAAGCGGTCATTTTAACCGCCAATCGTTTTTACAAATCGCGGCTTTGCACCGGCAAAGACGGATGGTGCGAGTGAAGGGAATGTAAATTCCCACTCACGTATGTTCGCGGGCCCCTTTCACTGCGCGCTTTCGCGCTTGTCCCGAACCCCCGTCGCTGCGCGACTTGCCGGGTTCGCTTCCGTCACCACAACCCAAAAATACAATTGGCGCAAGACCAATTCTATTTTTGGTGCGAGTGAAGGGAATCGAACCCTCGTCTAAAGCTTGGGAAGCTTTCGTTCTACCATTGTACTACACTCGCATATGCCCCAGCATATTATACCTAATGACCCAGATTGTCCAGAATAAAAATTATCTGCCGCGACCACCCCTGTTATATGTAGACATATCCACACCCGATCCACCGTTTATACGAAGGTGTTTGCGGCGTTTGTCGGTAGAATTGGCGTATTTCTTTTTTGATTTCCCGCCCGAACGCGAACCGCGCTTCTTGTGATTTTTCATCATCTGTTCCAACAATTCCGGATCAATATGGCAAAAATATTGTTCATCGATATCATCGCCCTTGGCAACATTGCACCATGTGTGCATAGGTTGCAGGTTTCCAATCAATGTTGGCCCGCCTTTGGATTCCGGGATACCGTGATCCCATGAAAAATCATCGACACTTAATATCGGGCCACCGCACGCCGCACATTTGGGCAATTCACCACGCACGATAAGAATTTTTAACAAACCTTTGACTTCTGCCGGGGTCAAAGATTTCCAGTATTTTAATATACCCGCCAATATGGCCTGAACCTCATTTTCTGTCATATCCGTATACCACTTTGTCATTACTGTTTTGTTGGAATTTGCAATAATTGATCCGTAAAGATTAAATCAGGATTTTGTATGCTGTTGCGTTCGGCAATAATACTGAACAACACCCCGCGACGCAGAAAATTGCGCGCGATAATCCACAAACAATCGCCACGACGCACGGTATAGAATGTGTCGTTATCGCCCGTCATTTCCGGCATAACAAAGTTATGATTTACGGTCGCAATTGTTTGCCCGTCACCATCGTGCAGACGCACGGTAAGATTGTATTCTTGACCCGGTTTTAATTCGCCGGCATCCGCACCCAAACCAAAGTGTTTATAATCCGACACACGTGCGAAACCAATGTATTTATCATCCAACGATAGTGAGACGCGCAACCGTGGCAATGCATCACCTGTCACAATTATACGACCAGTATCCAGGTAATCAATTTTTGACACAACCAAATCACCGTCTTTCAAAATAGATGGCGATTGCAAAACACGACTGCCATCACGGGTCATCAGCAAAGATACAGAATTGCGATAGTCCGCATCTGATATATAAAGGAAAACTTTGTCCGCGGATTTCATTTTCGGTTCCACCCCCATCAACGACAAAGTATAATTTCCGGGTTTCAAACCATTCGCCGGCGCGTAAACGAATTCCCCGTTTTCGTTTGTGCGTTCTGTTGCAACAATTTTATTATTAATTAAAACAGAAATATTTTTATTCGGTTGCCAACGACCGGCAACAACAATTCCATTTTCTTTGATACGCACAATATCAAATGTCGGGATGTCGGCCGGTTCAGAAATGTTTTTAACCGTGTCGCGTGACACGGTTTCAACAGGCACAGGATTCGCATTCAAAACAACCACGCGTTGCGGTGTGCCAATCCGAATAAATATAACCCAAATTGCAACGAACAACACAATCAGTGCGCACAGAATAGGGAACCAATATTCGCGCAATACGGATTTCTTGTCGTCATTGTTATCGCGCGGTGCGCGTTCGCGTTTAACGACAACTTTTTCATTTTCGTCATCTCTGTGCGAAAACACATTAACAGACTTTAAGAAACGGCGCGTAAAATTGCGACGACGATTAAGCCAACTGTTTTGTTGCGCAATTGCCTCGTCAATCATATTGTCGGTGGAACGTTTTGTTTTTCCCATAACGGCGGTGTTGGTGTTTGCCATAATCGTTATCTCCTAAGGATAGTTTTTCTAATGGACAAAATAGCATAAAAAAGTTTTCTTTGTCAACTTATTTATGATATAATTTGTTAAAACAACGGGGAAAAGATGAAAAAGATAGGAATTATGACAACGGGCGGTGATTGCAGTGGCCTGAACACCGTGATAAATCGCATTGTTTTGGGTGCCTGTGCCCGCGGATGGCGCACATTTGGAATAATTGATGGCACAGACGGTTTGTGTCATATGCCGGCAAACGCGATTGAATTAACACCGGAATCAATACCAATTGAAAATGCGCGCCTGGCCGGCAGTTTCCTGCACAACGGAAATTCCGGTATAATGAATTTTGAAATTGCGGTTAAAATGGGAAAAATTGCCCAGTTTAACAGGAATTTGAAACGTTCTTTGTCGACATTAAAATTGGACGCACTGATTTTGGTTGGCGGCAACGGCAGTTTCTCACTTGCGTACAAGAATAATGATATTTATTCTAATTTGTCTTTGATATGCATTCCAAAAACCATAGACTTTGACATACCACTGACCGACCGAACAATTGGTTTTGATACCGCGGTAAATGAATTGGTAAAATATTGCGACCAGGTTTTATTAACTGCGCGCAGTCATCATCGTTGGTTTGTTGTTCAAACAATGGGGCGCGAATGTGGGCGTCTCGCACTGAATGCGGGCGTTGCAATTGGCGCAGACGCAATAATTATTCCAGAAATAAAATTCAACATTGATGATTTGGTAAAACACATTAGATGTGTACATCGCGATTATGGAATTATTATGGTTTCCGAAGGCATCACTTTGCGGGGACATTCGGGTCGCCCGGCGGATATGATTTCGCGTGCATTGACGGCGGCGGGGATTACAAACCGCGCGGCATTCCCAGACTATATTCAGCGTTCCGGCGATACAACCGCGGCGGACCGCATTACTGCAACCAAAATGGTTGCGTGCGCACTGGATGCAATTGAAAACCGCGAAACAAATGTTATGACGGCACTGCGCGGGGGCGAATGTGTGACGGTTCCATTGGCGGAATTTTATGCGGCGGGTGATATTTCGCGCGACCCGAATATTCCAGATTTATGTACATCAAATGCATATGTCGAACCCGACGACCCATTGTTGGACGCGGCATGTGCAATGGACATCTATATCGGCGAAATGAAATAAAAAAAGCGGGGCAAACGCCCCGTTTTTTTCACAAGCAATCGTTATTTCTTTTCAGAAAAGTCCGCGTCGCGTGTGCCATCGGATTTATTGTCACCCGATTCCGCACCACCGGCGGTATTTTGTGCCGCCTGTTGTGCCTTGTACACGGCTTCGCCCAATTTCATTGCTTTTTCGCTTAACGCATCGGTTTTCGATTTCAAACTTTCTGCCGTTGCGTCTGATTTTGCCAATTCATCTGCCAAATCTTTTTTGGCCGATTCAATTGCATCGCGTTCTTCGGCACTGACTTTATCCCCGTGTTCTTTTAAGGATTTTTCAATTGCAAAGATTGCGGTTTCCGCGGTATTCTTTGCTTCGGCCAATTCGCGTTTTTTCTTGTCGGCCTCGGCATTTTGTGCGGCTTCATCAACCATACGTTTGATTTCTTCTTCACTCAGTCCGCCATCAGATTTAATCGAAATCGCCTGTTCTTTGCCGGTACCTTTATCTTTGGCCGACACATGAACAATACCGTTTGCATCAATATCAAAAGACACCTCGATTTGTGGCATACCACGCGGTGCCGGTGCGATACCTTCCAAATTAAACTGACCCAATAATTTGTTGTCCGCGGCCATATCGCGTTCGCCTTGGAAGACACGAATTGTCACGGCCGATTGATTGTCTTCGGCGGTTGAAAAGACCTGGGACTTTTTGGTTGGAATCGTTGTGTTACGGTCAATAAGGCGCGTGAACACACCACCCAATGTTTCAATACCCAAAGACAACGGGGTAACATCCAACAATAATACATCTTTGACATCGCCCTTTAATACACCACCCTGAATTGCGGCACCCATTGCGACAACTTCGTCCGGATTCACGCCTTTGTGTGGTTCGCGACCAAAGAATTCTTTAACCGTTTCGACAACCTTTGGCATACGGGTTTGACCACCAACCAAGATAACTTCGTTGATTTGTGATTTTTCGATACCCGCGTCTTTTAATGCCTTCTTGCACGGTTCGATTGTACGCTGAATCAAATCGTCAACCAAAGATTCCAATTTCGCGCGGGTCAATGTTGTATTGAAATGTTTTGGACCCGACGCATCGGCCGTAAGGAAGGGCAGGTTAATATCGGTTGATGTCTTGGACGACAATTCAATCTTTGCCTTTTCGGCGGCTTCCTTTAAGCGTTGTAACGCCAATTTATCACCCGACAAATCAATTCCGGTTTGCGATTTAAATTCTTCAATTAAATATTTCAAAACGCGCGCATCAAAATCCGAACCACCCAATGCCGTATCGCCATTTGTTGATTTTACTTCAAACACGCCGTCAACGATTTCCAAAACGGACACATCGAATGTTCCACCCCCAAGGTCGTATACAACAATGGTTCCATCTTTGTTTTTATCCAAACCATACGCCAACGCGGCGGCCGTCGGTTCGTTTACAATACGCAACACATTCAAACCCGCAATGCGTCCCGCGTCCTTGGTTGCCTGGCGTTGAGAATCATTAAAGTATGCCGGAACGGTAATAACCGCATCGGTCACCGTTTCGCCCAAATAATTTTCTGCATCTTTCTTTAACTTGGCTAAAATCATAGCCGAAATCTGTGAAGGTGCATATTTTTTGCCATCAATTTCAACCCACGCGTCGCCATTTTCGCCGGCAACAATTTTATAGGGCACGCGCGCCATAATTTCTTTAACCGCCGGGCTGTCAAAACGCAAACCCATAAGACGTTTGATTTCATAAATAGTGTTTTCTGGGTTTGTCACCGCCTGGTTTTTGGCGGTTATACCAACCAATTGTTCGCCATTTGATGTAATTGCGACGACAGACGGTGTTGTACGACCACCCTCGGCATTTTCAATAATTTTTGGGTCACTCCCGTCCATAAAGGCCATTGCGGAATTTGTTGTTCCCAAATCGATACCTAATACTTTTGCCATAATGTTCACTCCTGTTTGAATCATTCTTGTATGACACAAATATAGTGCCACACAACACCATTTCAAGACCATAGGAATAAAATTTAATGGTTGGTATTAGTAATTAAAAATGCGGGGCAAATGCCCCGCAAACATATTTATATCGACAACACCAATTATTTCTTGGCGGGTGCCGCAGGTGCCGCCGCAGGTGCGGCCGCTTTCTTGGTGTCGACTTCTTCCGGCATTTTACCACCAATTGTGGCAAACGCCAATTCCGCCTGGTGCAGACCCAATGACACACCGTCCGGCAAAACCAAATCGGAACCGTGAACCGTGTCGCCAATGGTCAAATCGGCCAAATCCAAAACGATTTTTTCTGGTAATTTATCAACCAATGCCACAACCGAAACTTTACGAACCGCAAAGTTCAAAACACCGCCCAATTTCAAACCTTTGGACGTATCGGCATTGATAATTTCAACCGGAACAGACACACAAACCGGCTTTTTGACATCGATGCGCTTGAAATCAATATGAACGATTTTATCGGACACCGGATGATATTGGATATCCATCAACATCGCGTCTTCTTTGCCGTTTTTGGTTACAATATTAAAAAGTTTTGTTCGTAATGCCGGAATCATAACGATTGGTGCAAAATCACGACCGGAAATTTCGATTGCAACCGGTTCTTTCTTTTCACCATAGATAACGGCGGGGATGTTTTTATTGTTACGAATTGCACGTGCGGCCCCCTTGCCGGCAACATTGCGAATTTCTGCTTTTAATTCAATTGCCATTTTTTAATCCTTTTTTACTTGCAATTTTTAACTTTGCACAACCTCCAAGGGTGTTGTGCGCGGCATATTATGTAATAAAATTATTAAAAATGCAAGTTATTTATTGCCATTTCGGCGTAAAATCAAGAAACGCGCGCGACCATATTTCTTGTCCCGCAACACATTCCATTTGGTTTCATCGGGCGAATAGGGCACATTTGTTTCAATTTCTTGAACAACAATGGTGCCGGGGCGCACAGATTCCGCCAATTTTGTCACAAATTTTATTCCAAGCCCAGAATCCGCATACGGCGGATCAACAAAAACCAAATTTATATCATTGGCATAATTTTTGATTACCTTGGCCGCATCAGTATTTACAATACGGATACGATTTGCCGCAATACCATCGGTATTTTTTCTTATGGTTTTGATTGCTTCAACCGAAACATCGGTAAAAACGGCCGTGGAATCCGGGTAACGGGACAATATTTCCATTCCCAATGCCCCCGAACCGGCAAACGCATCCCACACAACAATTTTATCACCAATCGACAAAATCTCGGCCAACATATTAAATATTGCACCACGCGCCAGGTTCTGTGTCGGTCGCGCGCCATCGGGCAGAACCAGTTTCCGTCCGCGATATGCACCAGAAATAATTTGCAATTTAGAATCCATATGGTAAATTCTACAATCATGAACATAATGAAGCAAGTTTTAAATTTGGCACGACATGCCGGCGAAAATGGGGATGTGCCCATTGGCGCGGCGATTGTCCGCGACGGGAAAATTATTGCCCGTGGCGAAAACCTGGTTCAACGAAAACAAAACCCGACACTGCACGCAGAAATTGTTGCGATAAACCGCGCATGCAAAAAACTGGGAACAAAATTTCTTGATGATTGCGACATCTATGTTTCATTGGAACCGTGCGCGATGTGTGCGACCGCAATATCTTTTGCGCGAATCCGCAATATATACTTTGCGGCACGGGACGACAAGGGCGGCGGCATAACCGCAAACGCCCGCGTGTTTGACAATGACCGGCACCTGTGGCATCCAAATATTACGCAATTGCCGGAATACGCGGACGCATCCGCCGAATTATTACGCGAATTCTTTGCCGACCGGCGCAAGAAAGATTAAACAAAAAGGAATAACGATGAATAAAGAAAAAATCTCACTTTCAGACAGACATATCTTACATGAATATGTAATCGCAGACAGAAAAATGTACAACAACGGGAGAATAGATTTTACACTTGTTCCTACCTATCTCAATGATTTACCAGAAAAACTTTCTGTAAACTGCGCGGGTTTGGCCAAATTCAATACCGATGCTTTCTGGCCTGGGGGATTGGTCGCATTAACCCAAAAAGGGACAATCAGACCAATTCAATATGATTTGCGCAAATGCGATATTATGTTGGTCACCGGCGCATATGATGCCACAGAAACTGTAAGAACATTGACATTGATGGGTAAAAAATTTGGATCTTTATCAA
This sequence comes from uncultured Pseudomonadota bacterium, assembly GCA_900320405.1. Classification (GTDB taxonomy): domain Bacteria; phylum Pseudomonadota; class Alphaproteobacteria; order Rs-D84; family Rs-D84; genus Enterousia. The sequence goes on along the minus strand of OOHM01000004.1, from coordinate 3,293 downwards.
TGTATTTATCAAAAGAATTTACACAATTGTGGGAACAAAAGTTCTTTGATACCAAGCGCGGCGATATTGTATTGGTGCAACCACAACAAAGTAATCCAAATAACGAATATAAAATATTGCGTAATTTTACAACTGAAAAGATGATAACAGCGTTCTTTGAAAGCCAACGGCAAAGATAAATAAAAAAACCGCACAATGCGGTTTTTTATTTTTATATCAACGATTTACCGGTCATATCCGTCGGTTGCGACAACCCCAACAATTTTAATATTGTTGGTGCAACGTCCGCCAGTCCACCATTTTTAATTTTTTTGTATTTGGGTTTCGACACCAAAATTGCACGCACTTTATTGTTGGTGTGTGCCGTCCATGGCGCATCTGCCTTGTCATCCCACATTTTTTCTGCATTACCGTGGTCCGCAATAATCAGCATTTTCCCGTCCAATTCCAATACCGCGGGAACAATCTGTGACAATTGTTTATCCAGACATTCCATTGCTTTAATCGTCGCCGCCTCGTTCCCGGTATGACCAACCATATCGCCATTGGCAAAGTTCATCATTACAACATCAAATTTACCAAGCCGCGGTAACAATGCCCGCGTGATTTCCGGTGCGGACATTTCCGGCTTCATATCAAAAGTCGCAACGGACGGCGAATCTATAAGCACTTTTTCTTCGCCCTTGAAATCCACAGTCCTTTCCGCGTCCATAAAGTAAGTCACATGATTGTACTTTTCTGTTTCGGCGATGCGAAGTTGTGATAATCCCGCCGCCGCAACAACATCACCCAATGTATTTTTTACCGGAATATCAGAAAGCAGCGCAGGACATTTTTCATTTAATCCTTCGCCATATTGCGAAAAGCATAAAATATGCGCACCGGTCTTTAACATTTCGCGCACAATCTGGCGCGCGCGGTCGCTGCGATAGTTTCCAAAAATAAAACCGTCGCGCTTTGTAATTGGTGTTGCATTTATAATGGTGGGTTTAAAAAATTCATCTGTCACACCCGCGGCATAGGAATCTTTTATTGCGTCTTCTATGGTATCCGCGTGCGCATTTGCCTTGGCCCGCGCCAATGCATTAAACGCCAATTCGGTGCGGTCCATATTCTTATTGCGGTCCATTGTATAATAACGCCCCGACAGGGTTCCAAAAAATGCGCGTCCGTTGGCGAAATACGGGGCCAATATACGCTTAATTGTGCGCACATATTTTAATGCAGATTTCGGTGGTGTATCGCGTCCATCGCCAATAAAGTGAATACACACGCGCAGACCCGAATCTAAAACATACTTTGCAATCTTCATTTCGTCACGAACATCAGAATGAACGCGCCCATCGGACATCAATCCCGCCAAGTGTACAATTCCACCGTCGCGTTTCACATCCGCAATAAATTTATTCAGTGGTTTATTATCCGCCCAATCTTCACGTGCAAACCGCAACAGGTATTGCATCACAACGCGTCCCGCGCCGATACAGATGTGGCCAACTTCGGAATTTCCCATCAAATTTCCCGGCAATCCAACGGCGGTACCCGATGCGCGCAACAAAGAATTTGGATATTTCTTAATCAAACCACGAAAAAACGGCATTTTGGCCATCTCGACGGCATTATGCGTACGATTCTTGGCAACCCCGACACCATCCAAAATACATAAAACGACCGGACTTTTCATATCTTTTCCCCTTTGAATTTTTTATATACCCAGAGCATATCATACCGCTTTTTTGATTGCAAAACAAAAAGAAAAATTGTATAACACCTTCATAGGAAGTACGTCCTTGGACCCAAAAGGAAAAAATATGGCGGGAAAAACATATACACCGGGAATAGTTGATCAACACATCGGTCGGCGTATGCAATTGCGCCGCACAATGTTGGGATTATCCCTAAAAGACTTGGCCAACATATGTGGTGTCACATTTCAACAAATTCAAAAATATGAAACGGCGGACAACCGTATTTCTGCGTCACGCCTGTTTGAAATTGGCACGGCAATGCAGACACCTGTGTCGTTTTTCTTTACCGGTCTGCCGGGGAATATGCCGGACGAAACCAAGGCAACGCGTTCAATGCACCTGCATCAACCGGATGTGGACGACCCAATGTTGCGCACGGAAAGTTTGGAATTGGTTCGACTTTATTGGCGCCTGAACACCGATGCACAACGCGCCGCATTGATGGGTTTATTAAAAAGTATGGCCGGCACCACAGAATAGGGTACACAAAGATGAAATTCAACACCGCCATTCGGCGGTGTTTTTAATATACTATATTGCGCAAAAAAACACCGGCCAACCGGCCGGCGTTTCATTTTAGCAACTTTAGTTATCGGCCTTTGGCGCAGCACACGTTGAACATGCCTCCATTGCCGCCACACGGGTTTGTAATGCCGTATAGTTCTGAGACAATGTATTGTAACTGCGTTGCAACGCACTGTAATTGGATTGCAGTGATGTAATTTGCGCCTGCAACCCTTGTGTGCACCCACCACTATCCGAAGCACCGCCACCACACGTGCCATTGACGGTCGTTTCAACGCTGCCTAAACGCCCCAGAACACTGTTGGCACCGGCCGTACCTATACCAACCGTAGTGTTCAAAGTGTTAATTTGTGACGTATGGCCACTGGCCGTGGTTTGGGCCCTTTGTGCCGCATCTAACGCATCAGATGCATTCTGGGCGGCCGTATCGGCTGTACTTTGTGCTCTTTGTGCCACACTCAGTGCATTTGCCGCCGCGTTATGTGCCGCCGCAAGACCAGTGCTATTATTATTAATTTTGTCCTTATTCTCATTAGCGGTACTTAATGCACTGGCCGCTGTTTGTTGGGCCGCACCGGCCGCAGTTGATGCATTTTCCGCCGCAGATTGTGCCGCACTGATTGCCGAAGTTAAAGAACTAACGTTTTGACCAGTAATCGCCAAGCAAACATTATATGTGGCATCCGTGGTTTGATTTTTACATACCAAATACGCGCCATTGCATGCACCACTGGTTCGTGCATCTTTGACCTGAACACAGGAATCTTCCACTTTGTCGGTTGTCACGGTGGTTTCATCACACATTGTACGTGTGTTTGTCAAATACCCGACCTTTGTCGCGGTACCCGCCGTATAAACACTGGTCGTATTCTTAACGGTTTTGTTAAGGTTGGCCGACGTAACACCATCACACACACCAACACCTTCCTGTCCATCCGGTATATCTACCGTAGTGGTGGATTGACCACACCCAGATATGCTTAACACCGTCTTGTTCGCCGCAGCATCGTGAGCACTGCT